>CAIUUR010000414.1 GCA_903902345.1 uncultured Geobacteraceae bacterium
AGAGCGCATCAAGAATCTGGAAATGGAAGAGTATTTCGGCGAAGTACTGATCCCCTCGCAGACAGAAGTCGAACTGAAGAAGGGCGAAAAAAAGACATCACTCCGGAAGTTTTTTCCTGGATACATTCTTGTCCAGATGCATCTCAATGATGAAACCTGGCATGTGGTGAAGGAAACATCCAAAGTGACCGGATTCGTAGGGGGGACAAGCCCGACGATAATCCCCGATCGGGATGTTGAGAAGATCGCCAAGAGGATGGTGGAGGGAGCAGAGAAGCCGCGGCATAAGGTTCTCTTCGAGATCGGTGAAACGGTACGCGTTGTCGATGGTCCTTTCCTCAATTTTTCCGGTGTTGTCGAAGATGTGAAACCGGATAAGGGGAAACTGAGGGTCATGGTGAGTATCTTTGGCCGAGCCACTCCGGTGGAACTTGAATTCATGCAGGTAGAAAAAAGTTAAAACGGCGTACGTCGGATGACGCGCTTAAAGATCATACCCATGAACAGGTAGTACGCAAGGAGTGTAGCATGGCCAAGAAAATAACCGCCTTTATCAAACTTCAGATCCCAGCCGGCAAAGCCAATCCGTCTCCTCCCATCGGGCCGGCACTTGGTCAGCATGGCGTCAATATTATGGCGTTCTGTAAAGAATTTAATGCAAAAACCCAGGGTGATGAACCGGGAACTGTAACCCCGGTTGTTATCACGGTGTTCGCTGACAGATCCTTCAGCTTTATCACCAAGACTCCGCCTGCTTCGGTTCTTATCAAAAAGGCTCTTGGTCTCGCCAGCGGTTCGGCTACTCCGAACAAGATCAAGGTGGGAAAACTGACCACCGATCAACTTCGGGAGCTTGCCCTCAAGAAAATGACGGATCTGAATGCCGCCAGTGTTGAGGCCGCCATGGCAACCATCGCCGGTACGGCGCGGAGCATGGGCGTAGATATTGTATAAACCCGGTTCAAGGTTCAAGGTTTACGGTTCAAAGTTCCGAACCCTGAACCCTGAACCCGGAACCTTGAACCTGATTTTTAGAGAGGTTAATGACAATGCCGAAGGTTACCAAAAAGAAAAAAGTCGCCGATGCCGCAGTTGACCGGTTGAAGGCGTACCCTCTTGACGCCGCTCTGACTGTGGTTAAAGAATCCGCTTATGCCAAGTTCGATGAGACGGTGGAAGTTGCTGTCCGCTTGGGTGTTGATCCGCGCCATGCCGATCAGATGGTCAGAGGGGCGGTGGTCCTTCCCAACGGTCTGGGTAAGACCGTTCGTGTCCTGGTCTTCGCCAAGGGTGAAAAAGAGAAGGAAGCCTTGGATGCCGGCGCCGACTATGTGGGGGCCGATGATATTGTTGCGAAGATCCAGGGTGGGTGGTTTGATTTTGATACCGCCATTGCCACGCCGGATATGATGGGGGTTGTGGGGAAGATCGGTAAACTGTTGGGACCTCGCGGGTTGATGCCGAACCCCAAGGTCGGGACGGTAACCTTTGACCTGACTCGCGCAATCCAGGAGTCCAAAGCGGGTAAGGTAGAATTCCGTGTGGAGAAGGCCGGTATTGTGCATGCGCCGGTGGGTAAGGTCTCCTTCGACTCCGAGAAACTCAAAGGAAACATCCTGGCATTGGTGGAGGCGCTGGTGAAGGCAAAGCCATCCGCCGCTAAGGGCAATTATCTGAAGAAAATTACCGTTTGTTCGACGATGGGGGCAGGTGTAAAGCTTGATCTTGCCGAAGTTACGTCGCATATTCTGTAACAGTTTACGTAGCCAAAGTCAGAGACAGCAGGCGCCGTTAACACCGGCTTAATTACACCTGCCGAGACTAGGTTGTCGAACGAGTTCATTCTCGACGCTTCCGACTTTGGCGGGCATATGCCCACCATCAAAACAGAAAGGAGGAAGGCGCTTGAACAAAGAAAACAAGCACAAGGTTGTTGCGGAACTTCACGATAAACTTGTCCGGGCCAAGGCAGTGTTTCTGGCGGATTTTCGCGGACTCAATGTCGAGAAGGCTACGCTGCTCAGGAATGAACTGCGAAAGTCTGACATCGAGTACAAGGTAGTCAAGAATACGCTGCTTGAACTCGCATCAAGGGACACCGACAAGACGTCACTGTCGGAACACTTTGCCGGACCGACTGCCATTGCTCTCAGCTATGCTGATCCGGTGGCTGCTGCTAAGGTGCTGTCGAAGTTCGCAAAGGATCAGAATGCCGTATTCAAGCTGAAAGGCGGCGTTCTCACCGGCAAGCCGATGTCCGTTGCCGATATTCAGTCTTTGGCGGATCTGCCCAGTCGCGAGGTCCTGCTGGCCAGGATGCTCGGTTCTCTGCAGGCCCCGGCATCGAACTTCGTCAGGGTTCTGGCCGCCGTACCGGGTGGGCTCGTCAGGGTATTGGACGCCATCAGGGTACAAAAAGAGGGTAACTAACCTCATTTAACCTTTTCACAACATACTACCTACAAGAGAGGAATACGCACCATGGCTATTACCAAGGCTGAAGTCATCAGTTTCATCGAGAGCATGTCGGTTCTGGAACTCGCAGAACTCGTGAAGGAACTGGAAGAGAAATTCGGTGTTTCCGCTGCCGCACCCGTGGCCGTTGCTGCCGCCGGTCCCGCCGCTGCTGCCGAAGTGGTTGAAGAAAAGACCGAATTCGACGTTATTCTCAAGGTTGTGGGCCCCAACAAGATCAACGTCATCAAAGTTGTCCGCGCTCTCACCAGTCTGGGCCTGAAAGAAGCCAAGGATCTCGTCGACGGAGCTCCCCAGGCTGTCAAGTCCGCTGTGCCCAAGGAAGAGGCTGATGCCGCCATGAAACAGCTGGTTGAAGTTGGCGCCGAAGTAGAAATCAAGTAATATCGGATCACTCAAAGATCCTACTGGCCAAGGCCGCCGTTGGCGGTCTTGGCTCTTCTTTTTGTTGGCGGGCTTGTGCTTCGTGCTGCCAACTACTTGAAATCTTGACATTCAGGTAGTGCCCAAGAGCTTTATCCGGCCTGGGCCTTGCACCAAAGGAGACTCTCCATAATGGCTTATTCTATTGCCAACAATCCCCTCTTGCGCAACAACTTCGCCAAGATCAAGAAAATCATCGACATTCCCAACCTCATCGATATCCAGAAGAATTCCTACAAGCGTTTTCTCCAGCTCAATCTTCCCGCCGAATCACGGAAAAATTCCGGACTGGAAGCAGTCTTTCGCAGCGTCTTCCCTATCAGGGATTTCAGCGAGACAGCGTCCCTGGAATATGTCTCCTATTCCCTGGGACAGCCCAAATATGATGTGGAGGAGTGCCACCAGCGGGGGATGACCTTTGCCGCACCCATGAAGGTCAAGGTACGCCTTGTCGTCTGGGACCTGAATAAGGAAAACAGCGTCAGGTCCATCCGTGATATCAAGGAGCAGGAGGTCTATTTCGGCGAGATCCCGCTCATGACCGACAACGGCACCTTTATCATCAACGGCACCGAACGGGTCATCGTCAGCCAGTTGCACCGCTCACCCGGTGTTTTCTATGACCACGACAAGGGGAAAACCCACTCCAGTGGCAAGATTCTCTACTCGGCCAGAGTCATACCTTATCGCGGTTCCTGGCTGGATTTCGAATTCGATCATAAGGATATCCTCTACGTCCGCATCGACCGTCGCCGAAAAATGCCGGCTACGGTGCTCCTCAAGGCACTGGATTTCTCCACGGAAGAGCTCCTCAACTTCTATTACCGGAGTGAAGAGATCCTGGTGCAGAGTGACGAAAACGGTCTGCGCGTCTGCAAACAGTCGGACCCCGAGCTCCTCTCCACCCAGAAGGCTCTCACTGACATCATCGATCCCCTCAGTGGCGAAGTGCTGGTCAAGGCTAACCGCAAGTTTACCAAGGCTGCCATACGGAAGATGGCCGAGCATGGTATCAAGACCGTGCCTACTTCCCATGACGAGCTCATCGGTAAGTTCGCATCCCACGATATCGTCGATCCGGCCACGGGCGAAGTCGTTGTCGAGTGTAATGATGAGATCACCGTTGTCCGGTTGGAAGATATTCTTGGCCGGGGTATCCCCTCATTCAAGATTCTCTTCATCGATAATGTGCATGTGACCTCGTCCCTGCGCGATACGCTGCTGGCCGACAAGATCGATACCACGGAAAACGCCCTCATCGAGATCTACCGGCGCTTGCGCCCGGGGGATCCACCGACGGTTCGAAGCGCCACCATTCTTTTTGAGAACCTCTTCTTCAATCCCGAGCGGTATGATCTCTCCGCCGTGGGTCGCTTGAAGATGAATCACAAACTGTCTCCCGAACTGAAAGATATCCCCCTGGAGACGCAGACCCTCACCAAGAAGGACGTCCTTGAGGTTGTCCGTTATCTCATCGACCTGAAGAACGGCAAAGGAACTATCGACGATATCGACCATCTGGGAAATCGGCGCGTCAGGGCCGTGGGTGAGCTCCTGGAAAACCAGTACCGTATCGGTCTGGTGCGGATGGAGCGGGCGATCAAGGAGCGGATGAGTCTGCAGGAGGTTGAAAACCTCATGCCCCATGATCTTATCAACTCCAAACCGGTCTCCGCGGTGGTGAAGGAGTTCTTCGGATCCAGCCAGTTGTCTCAGTTCATGGATCAGACCAATCCGCTTTCCGAAGTGACCCATAAGCGGCGTCTCTCCGCCCTGGGACCGGGGGGATTGACCCGGGAGCGGGCCGGTTTCGAGGTCCGTGACGTTCATCCCACCCACTACGGCCGTGTCTGCCCCATCGAGACACCGGAGGGGCCGAACATCGGTCTCATCGCGTCACTCTCCACCTATGCCCGAATCAATGAACATGGCTTCGTGGAAACACCGTATCGCATTGTCAGCGAGGGACGAGTAACCAATGAGGTCCGTTTCTTTTCCGCTCTGGAGGAGGAGGGGCACGCCATTGCCCAGGCCAATGCCGAGATGGATGATACGGGGCGGTTTACCAGTGATTATGTCTCCGCCCGCAAGTCCGGAGAGTTCATTCTAGTGAGCCGGGACGAGATTGAATTGATGGACGTTGCCCCCATGCAACTGGTCTCCGTGGCGGCGTCACTTATCCCCTTCCTGGAAAACGATGACGCCAACCGTGCTCTCATGGGTTCCAATATGCAGCGGCAGGCGGTACCCCTTCTGAAGGCCGACTCGCCTCTGGTGGGTACGGGTATGGAGCGTACCGTGGCACGGGATTCGGGAGTCTCCGTGGTTGCGCGTCACAACGGTGTCGTTGAATCCGTGGACGCCTCGCGCATCGTCGTAAAAATCGACGAAGACGAGACCGACGAAACGGGTACCGGGGTTGACATCTATAACCTCATCAAGTTCGCCCGCTCCAACCAGAACACCTGTATCAACCAGCGCCCCGTGGTGGCGGTGGGTGACCATGTCATCAGCGGCGATGTCATTGCTGATGGTCCCTCCACCGACATGGGGGAACTAGCCCTTGGTCAGAACGTCATGGTCGCCTTCATGCCCTGGGGTGGGTATAACTTCGAGGACTCCATCCTCATCTCCGAACGGCTCGTCAAGGATGACCGGTTTACCTCGATCCATATCGAAGAGTTCGAGTGTATTGCCCGTGACACCAAGTTGGGGAAAGAGGAGATCACTTCCGACATTCCCAACCTTGGGGATGAAGCTCTGAAGAATCTTGACGAGTCCGGTATTATTCGCATCGGCGCCGAGGTCAAGCCGGGGGACATCCTCGTGGGGAAGATCACCCCCAAGGGGGAATCCCAGCTTTCACCCGAGGAGAAACTCCTCAGGGCCATCTTCGGAGAGAAAGCCGGGGATGTTCGCGATACCTCCCTGCGGGTTCCTCCGGGAGTGGAGGGAACCATCATCGGAGCCAAGGTCTTCTCCCGCAAGGGGGCGGATAAGGACTCTCGCACCGAACTCATCGAACGGGCCGAGGAAATCAAGCTTCGTAAGGATGAACAGGACGAAATCACCATCATCCGGAATTCGGCGAGGAGCAAGTTGAAGCGAATTCTCCTGGGTAAGACCGTGGTTGTCACCGTGGAAGACGGTGAAGGGCGTGTCCGGATTCCCCGGGGCGCCATCCTCACCGACGATCTACTGGATGGTATCGCCATGGATCGGTGGAGTGATCTCTCCCTGGAAGAGGGTGATGTCGCTGAAGAAAAAATCCGGTTGATCCTTGATACCTTGACCCAGCAGGTTGATATCATACACTATGTTTTCGCCGACAAGATCCAGAAGATGAAGCGGGGCGATGATCTTCCCCCCGGGGTCATCAAGATGGTCAAGGTCTATGTCGCCATCAAGCGTAAGCTCCAGGTCGGCGATAAAATGGCCGGTCGTCACGGTAACAAGGGGGTTGTTTCACGTATCCTCCCGGAAGAAGATATGCCGTACATGGAGGATGGCAGGCCGGTTGAACTGGTCCTGAATCCACTGGGTGTTCCGTCCCGTATGAACGTGGGACAGATTCTCGAAATCCATCTGGGATGGGCTGCCAAAGGAATCGGCTGGCAGATTGAGGAGTTTTTGGAAAAAAACTCACCATCGGAGCATATCAAGGACTATCTCAAGACTATCTACAGCGACGAAGCCATGGGCGTTTTTCTGGACACCCTGGATGATGACGAGTTGCACAAGGTTGCCCAGCGGTTGAAGCGTGGGGTGCCCATGGCATCTCCGGTCTTCGAGGGGGCTACGGAGGCCCAGGTCAAGGCGCTCATGGATAAATCCGGTTTTGCTAAGACTCGTCAGGTCACGCTCTTCGATGGCAAGTCCGGTGAACCGTTCAAGCATAAGGTCACGGTGGGGATCATGTATATTCTCAAACTCCACCATCTGGTCGATGACAAGATCCATGCTCGTTCCATCGGACCCTACAGTCTTGTTACCCAGCAACCCCTGGGTGGTAAGGCTCAGTTCGGAGGTCAGCGACTGGGGGAGATGGAGGTCTGGGCTCTGGAAGCCTACGGTGCTTCCTATGCACTCCAGGAATTCCTTACCGTCAAGTCCGACGATGTGGCAGGCCGTACCCGTATGTACGAGGCCATTGTCAAGGGAAGGCACACTCTGGAACCAGGACTCCCCGAATCGTTCAACGTTCTCATCAAGGAGCTCCAGTCGCTCTGTCTCGACGTGGAACTGCTGGAGAGCGACGAAGAATAGGCGTGTGACGCAGTACGTGCGGCGTGCGACGGGTTGCGACACCCCAGCACGCTGCACGCAACGCGTAGCACGAAGACCGTGACGTAGTCCAGCTCCGTTGAAGGAGGATACACCTTGGAAGACTTTTTCAGTTTTTTCGATAAACCAAAAGATCCGCTTCATTTCTCGGCAATTAAAATATCCATTTCGTCACCGGAAAAGATTCGGGAACGATCCTACGGCGAAGTTAAAAAGCCGGAGACCATAAATTATCGTACGTTCAAACCGGAGCGCGACGGCCTCTTCTGTGCAAAGATCTTCGGACCGACCAAGGATTATGAGTGCAACTGCGGCAAGTATAAGCGGATGAAGCATCGCGGCATCGTCTGCGAAAAATGCGGTGTCGAGGTCATCCCCTCCAAGGTTCGCCGCGAACGACTGGGGCATATTGATCTGGCTACGCCGGTGGCCCATATCTGGTTCCTCAAATCGCTTCCGTCGCGCATCGCCAACCTGTTGGACATGACTCTCAAGGATCTGGAAAAAGTTCTCTATTTCGAAGCCTACGCCATCAGCGACCCGCGTAACACCGGAATGACCATTGCCGAGGTTCTCAATGAGGACGCTTACCTCAAGGCCATGGACGAGCATGGTGGCGACTTTGCCGGTGGAATGGGGGCAGCTGCCATCCGCGACTGCCTTCAGGCGCTGGACCTGGAGAGACTGGGGGAAGACCTCCGCACCGAACTCCTGGAGGCCTCCAGCGAAGCGAAGCGGAAAAAGCTCTCCAAGCGTCTCAAGGTCATCGACGCCTTCCGGAATTCGGGAAACAAGCCCGAGTGGATGATCCTGGAGTGTATTCCTGTCCTGCCGCCGGAACTTCGCCCGCTGGTTCCCCTGGATGGTGGACGTTTCGCCACCTCGGACCTGAATGACCTCTACCGGCGGGTCATCAACCGGAACAACCGACTGAAACGACTCATGGAGTTGCAGGCGCCCGAGGTCATCATTCGGAATGAAAAACGGATGCTCCAGGAAGCGGTGGACGCCCTTTTCGACAACGGTCGCCGTGGCCGGGCCATCGCCGGTCCCAACAAACGCCCCCTCAAGTCCCTCTCCGATATGCTCAAGGGGAAGGCAGGCCGCTTCCGCCAGAATCTCCTGGGTAAGCGCGTGGACTACTCCGGTCGTTCCGTTATCGTCGTCGGGCCTGAACTCCGACTCCATCAGTGTGGTCTTCCCAAGAAGATGGCGCTGGAACTCTTCAAGCCGTTCATCTACAACAAACTTGAAGAGCAGGGGCATGTCACCACCATCAAGAGCGCCAAGAAAATGGTGGAGAAGGAGCGGCCTGAAGTCTGGGATGTCCTGGATGAGGTAATCAAAGAACATCCGGTCATGCTGAACCGTGCGCCGACGCTGCACCGTCTGGGGATACAGGCCTTTGAACCGATCCTCATCGAGGGGAAGGCTATCCAGCTTCATCCGCTTGTCTGTACCGCTTTCAACGCCGACTTCGATGGCGATCAGATGGCAGTACATCTACCCCTCTCCATAGAGAGCCAGGTAGAGGCCCGGGTTTTGATGATGTCCACCAACAACATCCTCTCCCCGGCCCATGGCAAGCCGATCATTGTCCCTTCCCAGGATATGGTTCTCGGTATCTACTACATGACCAGGGAGCGTTTTTTCGTCAAAGGTGAATGGAAGATCCTGGCCTCGCCGGACGAAGTGCGTATCGCCTATGATTCGGGTGAGATCGATCTGCAGGCCCGGATCAAGGTACGGATGAAAAATCTGGCCACGGATGAAGATACGCAGATTGTGGAGACCACCACGGGGAGAATCATTCTTCGTGAGATCCTCCCGGCGGAGGTTCCCTACTCCACCATCAACAAGACCATGACGAAAAAAGAGCTCTCCAACCTGGTGGATGTCTGTTACCGCCTTGCCGGGAACAAGGAGACCGTCATCCTTGCGGATCGACTGAAAGAGACCGGTTTCCGTTACTCCAGCCTGGCTGGTATCTCCATCTCCATCGACGACATGGTCATCCCCGAAGGAAAGGCGGCCATCATCACCCGTTCCAATGACGAGGTGAAGGAGATCCAGAACCAGTACACCGAGGGTCTCATCACCGACGGTGAACGGTACAACAAGGTCATCGATATCTGGGCCAAATCGTCGGAGGAGATCGGCAAGGAGATGCTGGATAACCTTTCCCGGGATACTCTCATCGATCCCCAGGGGAACGAAGTCAAGATTCCCTCCTTCAATGCCATTCACATGATGGCCGACTCGGGTTCCCGTGGATCGGCACAGCAGATTCGGCAGCTTGCCGGGATGCGCGGGCTCATGGCCAAGCCCTCAGGTGAAATCATCGAGACCCCTATCACTGCGAATTTCCGGGAAGGACTGACGGTTTTACAGTACTTCATCTCGACCCATGGCGCACGAAAGGGACTCGCGGATACGGCTCTGAAGACGGCCAACTCCGGATATCTGACACGTCGTCTCGTGGACGTGGCACAGGATGCGATCATCGCTGAGGATGACTGCGGCACTCTGGACGGTCTGATGGTAATGTCTCTCACCGAGGGTGGAGAGATTATCGAGCATATGGGGGACAGAATTCTGGGCCGGGTAGCCCTGGAGGATGTGCTGGATCCGGTGACGGGAGAGGTTCTTGTGCCGGCCAACATCCAGATCGACGAGACGCTGGTACAGAAAATCGAAGATTCGGGGCTGGAGCGGGTCAAGATCCGTTCGGTTCTCACCTGTCAGAGCAAGCGTGGCATCTGTGCCAAATGCTATGGTCGCGACCTGGCCCGGGGTCACATCGTCAACATCGGCGAGGCGGTGGGGGTCATTGCGGCCCAATCCATCGGCGAGCCGGGAACGCAGCTCACCATGCGGACCTTCCACATCGGCGGTACCGCCTCCCGACGGGCGGAACAGACTTCGCTGGAAGCAAGATCAGAAGGGCGGATGCGCTTTATCAACATCAACTCCGTCATCAATACCAGCACCGGTGAGATCTGCCATGTGGTCATGAACCGTAACGGCGAAATAGCCGTTGTGGATGAAACAGGACGCGAAAGAGAGCGCTACTCGGTAGTCTACGGCGCCAAGATCAAGATCGGACCCGATGAGCCGGTGAAACCGGGTCAGGTGCTGGCTGAGTGGGACCCCTATACCATGCCGATTCTCACTGAGGTCTCGGGCAAGATCAAGTTCGGTGACATCATTGAAGGGATCACCATGGAGGAGCAGGTGGATGAGGTCACCGGTCTCTCCCGTAAAGTCGTGGTTGAGACCAAGGAGTCCGATAAACGGCCGCGTATCGCCATCAAGGACCCCGAATCCGCCAGCAGCGGGACTATTGGTCGCTACTTTCTTCCCGTAGGGGCCAACATCAGCGTCTCCGAGGATTCCATCGTTAATGCCGGTGACGTCATTGCGAAGATCCCGCGTGAAACTACCAAAACCAAGGACATCACCGGGGGACTTCCCCGTGTCGCCGAGCTCTTCGAAGCACGTAAGCCCAAGGACTTTGCTGTCATTTCCGAGATCGACGGTGTCGTCTCCTACGGCAAGGACGCCAAGGGAAAACGTAAGGTCATCGTCACTCCTGAAATCGGTGAGGCCAAGGAGTATCTGATCCCCAAGGGGAAACATATCAGTGTCCATGAAGGTGACCACGTGAAGGCCGGAGAGCCGCTCATGGATGGTTCCTCGAACCCACACGACATCCTGCGCGTCCTGGGGGTCAAGGAGTTGGCCCGTTACCTTGTGGACGAAGTCCAGGAGGTTTACCGGCTACAGGGGGTCAAGATCAATGACAAGCATATCGAGACCATCGTCAGGCAGATGCTCCGGCGAGTTAGAATCAAGGAGTCGGGTGACACCGGTTTCCTGGTGGATGATCAGTTCGAACGCCATGTTTTTGAAGAGGTGAACGATAAAATATTGGCAAAAGGTGGACGTCCGGCCATAGCCGAACCGTTGCTCTTGGGTATTACCAAGGCGTCACTTTCCACGGAATCATTTATTTCAGCCGCATCGTTCCAGGAGACCACAAAGGTCTTGACACAGGCCGCAATAGAAGGTAAAGTCGACAGTCTTCGCGGTCTCAAGGAGAACGTAATCATGGGACGCCTCATACCTGCCGGTACCGGTATTGCACGTTACCGATCCGTCAGACTTATCGCCGAGGCGGTTCCCGAAGATGACATGGTACCTGAACCGATAAAGACTGTAGAGATATCGGAATATCCGGACGACGATCAGGATGATTTCGATGAGGAAACAGTGTAACAACTCACCGACTAACGCTTTTTTATCAGCTGACGTCGAAAAGACTTGACAAGCCGGACGGCTTTTGATATTTTCGTCAGGTTTTTCGCTCCAGAAGGGGATATCTGTCCCCTGTGACCTTGTAGTACGGGAGAATAACGTACGATGCCAACCATCAATCAACTCATACGAATCGGCCGCGAGAGTAGAAAAGACAAATCCACAGCACCAGCGTTGAAGAGCTGCCCACAAAAACGTGGGGTCTGTGTCAGGGTTTATACCACGACGCCGAAAAAACCGAACTCTGCGCTCCGTAAGGTGGCCAGGGTGAGGCTGACCAACGGGATTGAGGTTACCTCATATATCCCCGGCGTTGGACACAACCTTCAGGAGCACTCAGTGGTGCTGATCCGCGGCGGTAGGGTCAAAGACCTTCCGGGTGTCAGGTATCACATCGTCCGGGGCACCCTTGACTCCGTCGGCGTCAAGGGCAGGTTAAAGAGCCGTTCTAAATACGGCGCGAAGAGACCCAAGTAAGAGCAAGTGAGAGGTTGACATGCCAAGAAGAAGAGAAGTAGCCAAGCGCATCATAATTCCCGATCCTAAATATAATGACAGGATCGTCGCCAAGCTGGTCAATGTTATCATGATCGGCGGTAAAAAGAGCACGGCAGAGAGGGCACTGTATGGCGCCCTTGAACTTGTAGCCCAACGGGCCAACGAGGAGGCGATCAAGGTCCTCAAGAAATCCTTGGACAACATCAAGCCGATGCTTGAGGTTAAGTCGCGCCGAGTGGGAGGTTCTACCTATCAGGTTCCCATCGAAGTGCGTGCCGAGCGTCGTCTTGCCCTGGCCATGCGCTGGCTGACTCGTTATGCCGCCAAGCGCTCCGAGAAGACCCTGACTGACAAGCTGGCAGGTGAGATTCTGGATGCTTTCAATAACCGCGGTGCAGCCGTCAAGAAGCGTGAAGAGACGCATAAAATGGCTGAAGCAAACCGTGCGTTCGCTCACTACCGCTGGTAGATCATAGGATTCTGCCGTACGCCGGAGGAACTGTTTGTGGCTCGTCAAGTATCATTAGAAAAAACCCGGAATATCGGGATCATGGCTCATATAGACGCCGGCAAGACCACGACGACTGAGCGGATTCTCTATTATACGGGTGTCTCTCATAAAATCGGAGAGGTCCATGAGGGTACCGCTACCATGGACTGGATGGAGCAGGAGCAGGAGCGTGGTATCACCATAACCTCTGCTGCTACCACGTGTCACTGGAATGATCACCGGATCAACATCATCGACACGCCGGGCCATGTGGACTTCACCATCGAAGTCGAGCGCTCACTGCGAGTTCTTGACGGTGCGGTAGCTGTGTTCTGTTCGGTTGGTGGAGTAGAGCCGCAATCGGAAACAGTATGGCGTCAAGCTGACAAATACTGTGTACCTCGTCTGGCTTTCATTAATAAAATGGACAGGATCGGCGCCGATTTCTTTCGCGGCGTATCGATGATAAAGGACCGGTTGAAGGCGAATCCGGTTCCCATTCAGCTCCCCGTAGGGAAGGAAGATTACTTCAAGGGGATCATCGACCTCGTCACTATGAAAGCTATCATCTGGGACGAAGAGTCCCTGGGTGCTACTTTTCATGAAGAGGATATCAGCGCTGAAGACCTTGATCTCGCCCAGGAATATCGGGAAAAGCTGATCGAGGAGCTCTCCAGTCATGATGATGCCCTCATGGAGAAGTATCTGGCAGGTGAAGCTCTGACCAATGAAGAAATAGTTGATGCGATCAGAACCTCAACCATCGCCATAAAGATCTGCCCGGTGGTCTGCGGCTCTGCCTTTAAAAATAAAGGGGTACAGAATCTGCTGGATTCCGTCATTGCGTATCTCCCTTCGCCTCTGGATATTCCCCCCATCAAAGGTGTTATCGAGGGGAGTGATGAGGAGATTGAGCGCAAGGCTGATGATAAGGAACCCTTCTCGGCGTTGGCGTTCAAGATCATGACTGACCCCTTTGTCGGGCAGTTGACTTTTTTCCGTGTTTATTCCGGCGTCCTGGCTTCAGGATCTTATGTATATAACTCAACCAAAGGTAAACGCGAGCGTATCGGGCGTATCCTCAAGATGCACGCCAACAAGCGTGAAGAGATCAAAGAGGTCTACGCCGGTGATATCGCCGCGGCAGTGGGGCTTAAATACTCCACCACCGGCGACACGCTCTGTGAAGAAGCCAATCCGGTTATTCTCGAGTCCATAGAATTTCCCGATCCGGTTATCTCCATTGCCATCGAGCCGAAAACGAAGGCCGACCAGGAAAGATTGGGAATCAGTCTCCAGAAACTCGCCAGTGAAGACCCTTCGTTCCGGGTCAGAACTGACGAAGAAACGGGACAGACAATCATATCGGGGATGGGAGAACTCCATCTGGAAATCATCGTCGACCGGATGATGCGTGAATTCAAGGTAGAGGCGAATGTGGGTAAACCGCAGGTAGCTTACCGTGAAACCATCACGAGAAAAGCCAAGGTCGAGGGAAAATTCGTACGTCAGTCCGGTGGTCGCGGCCAGTATGGTCATGTCTGGATCGAAATGGAGCCTCAGGAAGCCGGTAAGGGTTATGAGTTTGTTGATGCGGTCAAGGGTGGTGTCATCCCCCGCGAGTTCATACCTGCCGTTGACAAGGGAATTCGTGAAGCCATGGATACCGGGGTTCTTGCCGGATTCCCCATGGTGGATTTCAAAGTGACACTGATAGAAGGTTCATACCACGACGTGGACTCATCGGAAATGGCATTCAAAATCGCCGGTTCCATGGCATTCAAGGAAGGGTGCGCCAAAGCAGGCGCAGTGATCCTCGAGCCGATCATGTCGGTGGAAGTCGTGGTACCCGAAGAGTATATGGGTGATGTCATTGGTGACCTGAACTCGCGACGTGGTCGAATCATGGGTATGGAAGGACGGGCAGGAGCCCAGGTTGTCAATTCCATGGTGCCGCTGGCTCAGATGTTCGGTTACTCAACCGATCTTCGTTCGGCTACCCAGGGTAGGGCAACCTACTCCATGACCTTTGATCATTACGAACACGCACCCAAGTCGGTGTCTGAAGATATTATCGCTAAAGTAAAAGGCTGATAAGAAGGAGATATCCCATGGCCAAGGCTAAATTTTCCCGAAACAAACCGCATGTTAATATCGGAACGATCGGTCACGTCGACCACGGCAAGACGACTCTTACCGCAGCGATAACGAAAGTTCTTGCAGGCAAGGGGCAGGCTGAATTCAAGGCCTTCGATCAGATCGATAACGCTCCGGAAGAGCGTGAGCGGGGGATCACTATCGCCACCGCACATGTCGAGTACGAAACCGATAAGCGTCATTATGCCCACGTCGACTGTCCGGGACATGCTGACTATGTCAAGAATATGATCACCGGAGCGGCGCAGATGGATGGCGCCATCCTGGTTGTCTCTGCGGCTGACGGTCCCATGCCTCAGACTCGCGAGCATATTCTCCTGGCTCGTCAGGTCGGCGTACCCTATATGGTCGTTTTTCTCAACAAAGCCGACATGGTTGATGACGAAGAACTGCTGGAGCTCGTGGAGTTGGAAATCAGGGAACTCCTCTCATCCTATGATTTCCCCGGTGATGATATTCCTATCATCAAGGGTTCTGCTCTGCAGGCCCTCAATGGTGACGCGGGCCCTCTGGCTCAGCCGGCCATTGAAGCACTCATGGATGCTGTGGACAGCTATATTCCGGAACCTGTTCGCGCCATTGATAAACCTTTCCTCATGCCTGTTGAAGATGTCTTCTCCATCTCCGGTCGCGGTACGGTCGCAACAGGGCGTGTGGAGCGGGGGATCGTGAAGGTCGGTGAGGAAGTCGAGATAGTTGGTATCAAGAAAACCGCTAAGACCACCGTTACCGGAGTTGAGATGTTCCGGAAACTCCTGGATGAAGGTCGTGCCGGTGACAATATCGGTGCTCTTCTCCGCGGCGTAAAGCGTGAGGATGTGGAGCGCGGACAGGTTTTAGCCAAGCCGGGAAGTATAACCCCACATACCAAGTTCAATGCCGAAGCTTACGTTCTGACTAAAGAAGAGGGCGGTCGTCACACCCCGTTCTTTAACGGGTATCGTCCCCAGTTTTACTTCAGGACAACTGATGTAACGGGAGTTGCCGAATTGCCCGAGGGAATCGAGATGGTCATGCCTGGCGACAATGTGGCCATGATTGTGAAGCTGATCACACCCATCGCCATGGATGAAGGACTTCGCTTCGCTATCCGCGAAGGTGGCAGGACTGTCGGTGCAGGGGTTGTCAGCGCCATCATCGAATAGAAAATCGGTTCTAAGTTCCACGTTTAAAACCTGGAACCTGGGACATAGAACATAGAACTACGACTTTAAGAGGACTTATGCAAACCCAGAAGATTCGTATCCGTTTAAGGGCCTATGACCACAAGCTGCTTGACCAGTCAGTCGGTGAAATTGTCGACACGGCCAAACGCACCGGAGCTCGGGTAGCAGGTCCGATTCCGCTCCCCACTGTCATCAATAAATATTGCGTCCTGCGTGGACCTCATGTTGACAAGAAGTCTCGCGAGCAGTTCGAGATAAGAACTCACAAAAGGCTGATTGACATCCTTGATCCGACGCAGCAAACGGTTGACGCGCTGATGAAGCTCGACTTATCAGCCGGTGTGGACGTGGAAATTAAGCTCTAAATTCGACAATAGGAATTGCTGCCATGAAGAAGGGTTTGATTGGAAAAAAAATTGGTATGACGCAGATATTTGCCGACGACGGTCGCTGTATTCCGGTAACTGTTGTCGAGGCAGGTCCCTGTGTCGTAGTGCAGAAAAAAACTGCCGACAAAGATGGGTATAGTGCGCTGCAGATGGGATTTGGCAGTAAGGCCACTCATCGCGTCAACAGACCGCTTATGGGACACTGCCGGGCAGCCGGTAAGGGAGCTTTCGAGGCTCTTCGTGAACTTAAACTTGCTGACGCCGATTCGTTTGCAGTGGGTGATGTTCTGACTGCCGACCTGTTCGCTCCCGGTGACATCATTGATGTAACGGGCACGAGTATCGGTAAGGGTTTTCAGGGTGTCATGAAGCGTTGGGGATTCAAGGGTGGACGGGCGTCCCACGGATCACGTTTTCATCGTGCTCCCGGTTCCATCGGCTGCTCGGCGACCCCTTCGCGTGTCTTCAAGGGAAAGAAGATGCCGGGGCAGATGGGAAATGTCCGTGTGACTATCCAGAAACTACAGGTGGTACGGGTCGATGTAGCCGATAATCTGATTCTGATCAAGGGTGCTATTCCCGGTTCAGCTAACGGAATCGTCCTGATCAAGAGCAGTGTCAAGGCCAAGTAAGTTCGGAGAGAGTTATGGCGATTGTAGATGTATTCGATATTAACAGGAAGATTGTGGGCCAGCTCGAACTGAGTGACGCCGTATTCAATACCGACGTGAAGGAATATCTCATTCACGAAGCGGTTAAGGTGCAACTTGCCAATCGTCGTGCGGGTACCGCAGCCGTGAAGAATCGTTCCGCGGTATCCGGCAGCGGAAAGAAACCGTTCAAGCAGAAGGGGACCGGCGGTGCGCGTCAAGGTTGCAAGCGTGCGCCACAGTATCCGGGCGGTGGTGTTGCTTTCGGACCTCAGCCGAAAACCTATAATCTTAGGATGAATAAAAAGGCTCGCCGTGCGGCAATCTGCTCTGCACTCTCCATGCTCTTTAAAGAGAACAAGCTGACTGTCATGAATAATCTGGATTTGAGCTCCATCTCCACGAAAGGTTTTGTCGATGTCCTCAACACCTTCGAGTTGAGCAAGGCTCTTGTCGTTGCAGATGCCGGTCGTAATCTGGAGCTTTCCGCACGTAACGTACGTGATGTGCGTCTGCTGAAGCCGGAAGCACTGACCATATTCGATATCATGAAATTCCAGAATCTTATGCTGACGCAGGATGCGGTCCGCAAGATGGAAGGAGCGCTCCAGTCATGAACCCTTTTCAGGTCATAAAGAAGCCCCTCATAACGGAAAAAACATCGCTTGGCAAGGATGAGAACAATCTGGTTGCCTTCGTCGTAGACCGTGCGGCCACCAAGATCGAGATCAAGCAGGCAGTCGAGAGATTCTTCAAGACTGAAGTGAAGGGCGTTAATACCGTTAATGTCGCAGGCAAGCGGAAGCGCTTCGGCAAACGCGAGGGAAAACGTTCCAACTGGAAAAAGGCCTATGTAACCCTTAAAGAGGGCAGCAGCGTCGATTTCTTTGAAGTCTAATACCCCTGTGGTGGAGTAACAAAAATGGCAATCAAGAGTTATAAACCTACATCTGCCGGACGGCGGCACCAGACCTGTTCAACCTTTGAGGAGATAACGACCTCCACTCCGGAGAAGTCGCTTCTCGAGACACTCAAAAAGAGTGGCGGTAGAAACAGCTACGGTCGAGTAACCGCACGGCACATCGGCGGCGGGCATAAGCAAAAGTATCGCATCATCGATTTTCGTCGCAATAAAACAGATATACCTGCTATAGTGGCCACCATCGAATACGACCCGAACCGTACGGCGCGCATCGCGCTTCTCAACTACGTCGATGGCGAGAAACGCTATATTCTTGCTCCTAATAACCTGAAGGTTGGTGACAAGGTCATTGCCAGCGCCGATGCCGATATCAAACCAGGTAATGCCCTGCCGATAAAAGCAATCCCGCTGGGTACGATCATCCACAACATCGAGTTGAAGATCGGCAAGGGGGGGCAGATGGCGCGCAGCGCCGGTACCTTCGCCCAGCTCATGAATAAAGAAGGGGCGTACGCACAGGTAAAACTTCCCTCTGGTGAAGTCCGGATGGTGCTCCAGGAGTGCATGGCTACCATCGGTCAGGTAGGCAATCTTGATTCCGAGAAAGTATGTCTTGGAAAAGCCGGCCGGGCGCGTTGGTTGGGCCGTCGTCCCAAGGTCCGTGGTGTCGCCATGAACCCGGTTGATCATCCCCATGGTGGTGGTGAAGGACGTACTTCCGGTGGCCGTCATCCGGTTACTCCCTGGGGTATCCCCACAAAAGGATACAAGACTCGGACAAATAAGAGATCAACTCCCTTCATAATCAAGAAGCGGACTAAATAATACTCGTTAAAGGACTGACACGATGGCACGTTCGATCAAAAAGGGCCCCTTTGTCGATGAACACCTCGCCAAAAAGGTAGAGGCTGAGCAGGTTTCAAAGAAGATCATCAAGACCTGGTCACGTCGCTCTACCATTACTCCCGACTTTATCGGCCTGAGCTTTGCCGTTCATAACGGCAAGAAGTTCATCCCGGTTTTCGTCAGCGAAAACATGGTCGGGCATAAACTTGGCGAGTTTTCCCCAACGCGGACTTTTTACGGTCACGCTGCCGATAAGAAGAGCAAGATGAAGAAGAAGTAGGGTAAAGGAGCAAAAACATGGAAGCACAAGCCAAACTGACCCAGGCGCGTCTGTCGCCCCGTAAGACCCGTCTCGTCGTGGATATGATCCGTGGACGCGGCATCCAGGATGCTCTTACGATACTCAAGTTTTCCCCGCAACCCTCGGCAAAGCTTGTGGCGAAGTTGCTCTCTTC
Organism: uncultured Geobacteraceae bacterium; assembly: GCA_903902345.1. Lineage (GTDB taxonomy): Bacteria > Desulfobacterota > Desulfuromonadia > Geobacterales > CAIOGM01 > CAIOGM01. The sequence continues at coordinate 19,073 of CAIUUR010000414.1, forward strand.
TGCAGTCGCCAATGCCGAGCAGAAAGGGGTTTCGGATGTTGACCGGCTTTTCGTGAAAACTGCTTTTGTGGACGGCGGCGCCGTTCTTAAACGCTTTACACCGCGAGCCATGGGCCGAGCAAGTAAAATTAGAAAACCGACAAGCCATATTACCGTGGTTGTGGCGGATACCAAATAACGTACCAGAAGGTGGAGGTGAGGTTTTGGGCCAGAAAGTAAATCCGATCGGCTTCAGGCTTGGAGTAATCAAGACCTGGGATTCCAAATGGTTTGCCAAGGCGGACTATGCCAAGCTGCTTCATGAGGATCTCAAACTGAGAAACTTCCTGAAAAAGCGTTTGTATTTGTCAGGTGTCTCGAAGATAGAGATAGAACGGGCAGCCAACAAGGCGAAGATCAATATCTTCACCGCTCGTCCCGGCCTGATCATCGGGAAGAAAGGCTCCGAGGTTGAGACTCTGAAGAAGGATCTCGCCAAGCTAACCAGCACTGAGATCTTTCTCAACATTCAGGAAGTTCGCAAGCCTGAGTTGGACGCTCAGCTGATCGCTGAGAACGTTGCCATGCAACTGGAGCGGCGCATCGCCTTCAGGCGCGCCATGAAGAAAAGTGTTCAATCATCTCTCAAGTTTGGCGCCAAAGGGATCAGGATAACCTGCTCCGGTAGACTTGGAGGCGCTGAGATGTCTCGTACAGAGTGGTACCGTGAGGGGAGAGTTCCGCTCCACACGCTTCGCGCTGACATTGATTATGGATTTGCCGAGGCCAAGACCACCTACGGGATCATTGGGGTGAAGGTGCTCGTCTATAAAGGTGAGATCCTCACTACTTAATACCGCACCAGGAGTTTGCAACGATGTTAATGCCTAAACGCGTCAAACATAGAAAACAGATGAAGGGGCGGATGAGCGGATCTCCCCAGCGCGGGGTCTCTCTCTCCTTCGGTCAGTTCGGCCTCCAGGCGACAGAATGTGGATGGCTGGATTCGCGCCAGATCGAAGCGGCGCGTATCGCCATGACCAGATATGTCAAGAGGGGAGGAAAGATCTGGATCAGAATCTTCCCTGACAAGCCGCTTACGGCAAAACCTGCCGAGACACGCATGGGTAAAGGTAAGGGCTCTCCTGATTCATGGGTTGCTGTCATTAAACCGGGGCGGATGATCTATGAGATGGAAGGAGTCAGCGAAGAGGTAGCTCGTGAAGCACTTCGGCTGGCGGCTCATAAGCTCTCCATTGCCACTAAATTTGTAACGAGGAACCAGGCCAATGAAGGTTAGCGAACTCAGAAAACTTGACAGGGAACAACTTGTGGCAAAGGAGTCGGAGTTAGCTCAGGAGCATTTTAACCTGAAGTTTCAGCTCCATACCGGGCATTTAGAAAACAGCGCCCGGATTGATTCCGTCCGGAAGAGCATTGCACGGGTGAAAACCATTCTCCACGAAACGGCATAAGGTGACACATATGAGTGAAGAGCGCGGCAGTAGAAAGACTCTCGTGGGCGTGGTCGTGAGCGACAAGATGGACAAGACAGTTGTTGTCAAGGTAAACCAGCTCGTCAAACATCAGCTCTACAATAAGTATATCAGACGCACGGCCAAGTATAAGGCCCATGATAAGGACAATGCGTGCAAGACCGGCGACAGGGTCCTCATGGTTGAGACGCGACCGTTGAGCAAGGATAAGCACTGGAACGTGCGCGAGATTTTATAAGAACCGTGAGTCGAGGAGTATTCCGATGATACAGATGCAGACTGTCCTGGATGTTGCAGACAATTCCGGGGCCAAAAAACTCTATTGCATCAAAGTGCTGGGCGGTTCCAAGCGGAAGTATGCCGGCATAGGTGATATTATTGTCGCTTCGGTTAAAGAGGCGATCCCGAATTCCAAGGTGAAGAAGGGTGACGTGGTAAAGGTTGTCGTCGTCCGAACAGCCAAGGAACTTGGCCGACCCGACGGCACTTATATCCGTTTTGATGATAACTCCGGTGTTGTCATCAACAACAATAAGGAGCCAGTGGGCACACGTATCTTCGGTCCTGTTGCCAGGGAATTGCGGGCGAAGAAATTCATGAAGATCATTTCCCTCGCACCGGAAGTACTCTAATTCAGGGAGAATCGTCAATGTTAGGCAAGAAGCTGCATGTGAAAAAAGGTGATACCGTCATGGTGATCACCGGTAAAGATAAGGACAAGACCGGAAAAATCATAGGTCTCGTTCCGAAAAAAGATGGCGTCCTCGTGGAAGGGCTAAACGTTGTAAAGCGGCATACCCGTGCCAAGGGTAATGAGGCTGGAGGCATCGTCGAAAAAGAAGCCCCGCTCCATATATCCAATGTCATGGTTTACTGCGAAAAATGCAAAAAGGCAGTCAGGACGCGCATAAACGTGCATGAAGACGGGACCAAAGAGCGTCTCTGTACAAAATGCGGCGACTCCTTTGACAATAACTAGCGAGGGCAGCGATGGCACGGCTTAAAGAGTTGTACGAAACAGAGATGATCCCGCAGCTAACCAAGGAATTCTCCTATAAGAATATCATGGAGGTCCCGAAGATAGTCAAGATTATCATCAATATGGGGCTTGGTGAAGCCATTCAGAACGTCAAGATCCTTGACTCGGCTGCGGCAGAAATGACGTCCATCGCTGGTCAAAAGCCGGTAATCACCAAGGCCAGAAAATCCATCGCCAGCTTCAAGCTCCGCGAAGGAATGCCCATTGGTTGCATGGTGACGCTTCGTAAAAACCGGATGTACGAATTCCTTGACCGTCTGGTCAATGTTTCTCTGCCTCGGGTTCGAGACTTCAAGGGAATCTCACCCAAGGGTTTCGATGGGAGAGGCAATTACTCCCTTGGCATCAAGGAGCAGCTCATTTTTCCCGAGATCAATTACGACAAGGTTGACAAGATCAAGGGGATGAACATAACGATCGTAACAACGGCAAAAAGCGACGATGAAGCACGGCTCCTGCTTAAACTTCTCGGCATGCCGTTCAGAGCGCAATAATCAGGTTCGGAGGAACTCGTGGCAAAAACATCGATGATACTGAAGGCCCAACGGCCCGGCAAATTCAAGGTGCAGGAATACAATCGTTGTCCTATCTGCGGGAGGCCACGGGCCTATTACCGGAAGTTCGATATGTGCCGGATCTGCCTCCGTAAATATGCATCGGCAGGATTGATTCCCGGCGTAACAAAATCAAGCTGGTAAGCCGTACAGGCCAATGTCTACAGAGGAGTACATTCGATGTCGATGACCGACCCCATAGCCGATCTGCTCACGAGGATCAGAAACGCCGCAGGCGCGAAACACCAAAAGGTTGATATAGCTTCTTCAAACCTCAAGGTTAATGTTGCTACAGTCTTAAGGACTGAAGGCTTCATTAAGAATTATAAGCTTATTGCTGATAACAAACAGGGAATTCTCCGGATCTATCTCAAGTATATTGACGAAAAGGATAGCGTCATCAACGAAATCAAGCGGATCAGCAAACCCGGCAGTCGCGTCTATGTCGGGAGCGACGATATCCCGCGCGTCAAGAACGGGCTGGGGATCGCTATCCTCTCCACATCCAAGGGCATTCTGACCGATAAATCGGCTCAGGAAGCAGGTGTCGGGGGAGAACTCCTCTGTACAGTCTGGTAATAACACGGAAAGCTAGGAGCAAAGCGTATGTCCAGGATTGGTAAACTGCCCGTAGTAATTCCGAAGGGAGTCAAGATTTCCTTCGCTGAAAATGTCATAACCGTACAGGGGCCCAAAGGGACCTTGAGCCGGACCCTGATGGACGAGATAAATCTCGACATTTCCGAGACCAGTATCGTTTTCTCCAAGAAAGTCGATGACCTGAAATCCCGGGCTGCTTTTGGCTTGACCAGGACCCTGGTGGATAACATGGTCGCCGGCGTCACCAACGGCTTCAGCAAAGCTCTTGAGATCAACGGAGTCGGTTACCGTGCTGAAGCCAAGGGGGATGTTCTGAACCTTGCCCTTGGCTATTCTCATCCCATCGTCTTTCCTCTGCCTGCCGGAATCACGGTGGAAGTAGACAAGATGACCAAGTTGTTGGTCAAGGGAATTGACAAAGAGGTTGTCGGGGCGACTGCCGCTAAAATCAGATCTTTCCGCAGTCCGGAACCGTATAAAGGTAAGGGTATCAAATACGCCACCGAGACTATATTGAGAAAAGCCGGAAAGACCGGTAAAAAATAGTAACAACGGGTAAGGAGTGACACCGTGAGCACCATGGATCAGAAAAAGGTGGCCCGCCTCAAACGGCAAGTCCGCGTAAGGAAGAATGTACTCGGTACCGGAGAGAGGCCCAGATTGAACGTCTTCAGGAGCGCCAAGCATATGTACGCGCAACTCATTGACGATACGACGGGGAACACGCTTGCGGCCGCATGCAGCAGAACCTTGAGTGATGATCCGGAAGTAACGTATACCGGGAACATCGTTACTGCTAAAAAAGTTGGTGCTGCCATTGCACAAAAGGCCCTCGCTTGTAATATTACGAAGGTCGTGTTTGATCGCAACGGCTTCCTGTATCACGGCCGAGTCAAAGCACTTGCTGATGCCGCCCGTGAGAACGGACTTTGCTTCTAACGATCATAACAAGGAGAACTCGGTGGTGAAGATAAATCCTGCTGAATTGAATCTTACGGATAAAGTGGTGCAGATCAATCGCTGCGCCAAGGTTGTCAAGGGCGGACGTCGTTTCAGTTTTTCGGCGTTGGTAGTTGTCGGCGACGGTAACGGTCATGTGGGGTACGGCCTTGGCAAGGCTAATGAGGTTCCCGAGGCAATCCGCAAGGGTGTGGAACATGCCAAAAAGAATATCGTGAAAGTACCGCTGCAAGGAAAATCCATCCCCTACGAATCCATCGGGCATTTTGGCGCAGGAAGGGTTCTCATGAAACCAGCCTCGGCAGGAACCGGAGTGATTGCCGGTGGAGCTGCTCGTGCCGTCTTCGAGGCTGCCGGGGTCCATGATATTCTCTCCAAGTGTCTTGGGAGCAATAACCCTCACAACGTTGTCAAGGCGGTCTTCGAAGGTCTCAGGACCCTCCGTAGTCCCGAAGAACTGATGGCCAGACGTGGACTCGGCGAATAACCGGTATAAAGCCAGAGGGAGTAAATAGATGTCAAACGTACTCAACATTACGCTGAAAAAAAGCCATATCGGGCGTCCTGCCGCTCACAGAGCGGTGCTGAACGGTATGGGTCTCACAAAAATCAATAAAACTGTATCTTTAGCCGATACGCCGGAAATCAGAGGGATGATTCGTAAGGTCAGCCACATGATTTCTGTTGCCGAATAAACGAGGTATCTCATGGAACTGAACACACTTAAACCGGCACTGGGCGCAACAAGAGATCGGAAACGGATTGGGCGTGGTCCCGGGTCCGGGCACGGCAAGACCTCGACCAAGGGTCACAAGGGTCAGAAAGCGCGCAGCGGCGGAAGTATCAAAGCCGGCTTTGAAGGCGGCCAGATGCCCTTGCAGCGTCGTTTACCCAAGCGCGGCTTTACCCCTCTGAGCCGCACTGAATATGCAGTGGTAAATCTCAAGCAACTCAATGTCTTTGAAGACGGGGCAATTATTGATATCCAGGTTCTTATGGAACGGGGCATTGTCAAGAAGGGTCTGGACGGATTGAAGATTCTGGCGGATGGTGTTCTTGACCGGAAATTGACCGTTAAGGCGGATAAATTCAGTTCCGTGGCCAAGGAAAAAATCACCGCAGTCGGCGGAACTGTCCAGGAGATCTGACCTTGCTAGAGACCTTTCAGAACATATTCAAGATTCCTGAGCTGAAGAAGCGAGTACTCTTTGCCCTGGGAATGCTGGCCGTCTACAGGATAGGGTGCCATATTCCGACACCAGGTATCGATGGACAGGCTCTTGCGCATTTCTTCAAGCAGGCACAAGGGACCCTTCTGGGGATGTTCGATATGTTCTCCGGTGGCGCCCTGGAGAAACTGACGGTCTTTGCACTGGGGATCATGCCGTATATCTCCTCTTCCATCATCTTCCAGTTGTTGACTGTCGTGGTTCCGGCCATTGACAAACTCTCCAAGGAGGGTGAAGCTGGTCGGAAGAAGATCGTACAGTACACACGATACGGCACGATTGTGCTGAGCGTTGTACAAGCCATGGGAATCAGTATTGGTCTGGAGAGCATGAGAGGTCCGGCGGGTGAACTGGTTGTACCCAGTCCTGGTTGGGGTTTTCGTCTGATGACAATTATAACCTTGACTGCCGGGACCGCCTTTATCATGTGGCTTGGCGAGCAGATGTCAGAGAAGGGGATTGGTAACGGTATCTCGCTGATCATTTTTGCGGGAATCGTCTGCCGGATACCATCAGCCATTGGTACCTCCATTCGTCTTCTCTCAGTCGGGCAATTGTCCCTCTTTGCTCTCCTTCTTGTGCTGGTGGTGATGTTTCTGGTTATTGCCGTCGTTGTTTATGTGGAACGTGCGCAGCGGAGGATGCCGATCCATTACGCCAAGCGAGTCGTTGGGTTGAAGACCTACGGAGCGCAGACTTCTCATTTGCCTCTGAAAATCAACATGAGTGGTGTCATCCCCCCCATCTTCGCGTCATCCATCATCATGTTTCCGGCGACCATTGCTAATTTCATAAATATTCCGTGGGTACAGCGAGCTGCCAAGAGCCTGTCCCCCGGGAATTGGGCCTACGAGATTTTTTATGTTGCATTTATTGTCTTCTTCTGTTACTTCTACACGGCTGTAACTTTTAACCCGATAGATGTCGCAGAAAATATAAAAAAACATGGTGGCTATATTCCGGGAATTCGCCCCGGTAAAGAGACCTCCGAGTATCTGGACAAAGTTCTTACAAAGCTGACCTTTGTCGGTGCCATCTACATATCTGCAGTCTGCGTTCTTCCTTCGCTACTGATCGGTAGATTTAATTTGCCTTTCTATTTCGGTGGAACTGCACTTCTTATTGCAGTGGGCGTCGGGATGGATACGGTGTCACAGATCGAATCGCATTTAATTACCCGGAGTTATGAAGGTTTTATGAAGGGTGTCAGAATTAAGGGGCGTCGATAACCAGAGCGAGAGTATCATGAACCTCATTCTTCTCGGACCGCCTGGGGCCGGTAAAGGCACCCAGGCGAAAATGCTTATTAGGAAGTTTGGTCTTCCTCAGATATCCACTGGTGACATCCTTCGTGCTGCGGTAAAAGAGGGAACACCCATGGGTATCAAGGCCAGAGAATTCATGGATGCCGGCTCACTGGTTCCCGACAGTGTTGTGGTCGGAATTGTTGAGGAACGTCTGGCTTTTTCGGATTGTCACCGCGGATATATACTGGATGGTTTTCCACGGACGGTGGCGCAGGCTGAATCGCTTTCTGCGACACTTCTCTCCAAGGGTTCCGATATCGACCATGTTCTTGCCCTGACGGTGGATAAGGAAGAACTGCTGTTGAGAATCACCGGTCGACGAACCTGTAAAGTATGTGGCGTGGGATATCATACGCTCTATGATCCTCCCACAGAGTCTGGTACCTGCAGGGCCTGTGGCGGAGAACTGTATCAGCGAGATGATGATCGAGAAGAGACCATGCGACGTCGCCTTGAGGTCTATGACCTGCAGACATCACCATTAGTGAACTATTACGCCGAACGCAATCTCCTTCGCACGGTGGATGGTATGGGTGATATGTCTGAGATACAACAAAAACTTGTAACCATAATAGAAAGTAAACAGGGGTGATAATCCTCAAATCGCCCCAGGAAATAGAAAAAATAAGAGTTTCTGCACGCATGGTGGCGGAAATACTCAGTTTTCTCAAGAGTGAGGCCAAGCCCGGAGTAACTACACTAAGGCTTGACGAGCTTGCCGAGAGTGAGGCTTTGCGTAGGGGCGCCAAGCCCGCATTCAAGGGATACAGTGGTTTCAAACATGCCATTTGTGCCTCGGTCAACCGTGAGGTTATTCACGGAATCCCCGGTAAAAGGGCACTTGTTGACGGTGACATCCTGAGTATTGATTTCGGCATTCTTTACGATGGCTTTTATGGTGACGCTGCTGTGACCATCCCCATCGGCAAGGTATCGTCGGCGGCAGAAAGGTTACTTACCGTCACCAACGAGTCTCTACAGGTAGCGATACAGTTTGCTCGACCGGGAAACAGGCTTTCCGATATCTCTCATGCCGTGCAACAGTATGTAGAAGCACGAGGTTATTCGGTGGTGCGTGAATTCGTTGGTCACGGTATTGGTCGTAACCTCCATGAAAATCCACAGATACCGAATTATGGACCACCCGGCAAGGGAGTTCGGTTGAAACCGGGGATGGTTCTCGCGATAGAGCCCATGATAAACGAGAAGGGTGCTGCCGTCTACACAATGGAAGACGGGTGGACCACGGTAACCAGTGATGGCGGGTTGTCGGCTCATTTCGAACATACGGTTGCCGTAACCGGGGATGGACCGGATATTTTGTCAAAATTGTAGTCGCAGCTATCTGCAGCGAAAGGAAATGAAGATGAAAGTAAGGGCATCGGTTAAGAAAATTTGTGTAAAATGTAAAATTGTCAAGAGAAAAGGTCACGTAAGAGTCATTTGTGACATTCCGAAACATTCCCAGCGGCAGGGATAAGCATCTTTAACAGGAGGAACGGGCTTTGGCACGTATCGCGGGTATTGATTTACCGAAAAACAAAAGAATTGAGATTGCACTGACCTATATTTACGGTATCGGTCGTTCCGCGTCTCAGACAATCCTCACCGGCGCAAATGTTGATTTCAACACTCGCACCGAAAATCTCACCGAGTCCGAGGTTTCTCGGATACGTGAGAGCATTGATAAGAATGCCAAGGTGGAAGGCGATCTTCGTCGTGAGATCTCCATGAACATCAAACGTCTCATGGATCTTGGTTGTTATCGCGGACTTCGCCATCGTAAAGGTCTTCCTGTCAATGGCCAGAGGACTAAAACCAACGCCCGTACGCGTAAAGGCCCTGCCAAGACCGTGGCCGGTAAGAAGAAATAATACGTAACGTACAACCCCGGAGGAGTCATGGCAAGCCCTGCAAAAAAAGTCGTCAAAAAGAAAAAAGAGCGTAAAAATATTCCCATGGGGATAGCCCATATTCAAGCTACTTTTAACAATACCATGATCACGATTACCGATCCGGTCGGTAATGTCGTTTCATGGAGTACATCCGGATCCAAGGGGTTCAAGGGATCCCGTAAGAGTACCCCTTTTGCTGCTCAGATCGCTGCTGAGGATGCTGCTAAAAAGGCACAGGAACATGGCATGAGAAGTGTGGAGGTCCTCGTTAAGGGGCCCGGTTCGGGACGTGAATCCGCTCTGCGCGCACTTCAAGCTGCCGGCTTCATCATCAGTATGATTCGTGACGTGACACCCATTCCGCATAACGGTTGTCGTCCCCCCAAGAGAAGAAGAGTCTAAGACTTACAGCTTATAACGTTAGGAGGTTGTACATTGGCACGGTATACAGGACCTTCATGCCGGTTATGTCGCAGGGAGAACATGGAATTATCCCTGAAAGGCGAACGCTGCTTCACCGATAAATGCGCTATCAAGCGGAGAGCCTACCCTCCGGGTCAACATGGCCAGGGGAGAACCAAGGTAACCGATTACGGGACCCAGCTCCGTGAAAAACAGAAGGTGCGTCGCATCTACGGGATTCTGGAGAAACAGTTCCGTGGTTACTTTGAAAAGGCGGATCGTATGAAAGGAGTAACTGGCGAAAATCTGCTGGTTCTTCTGGAAACTCGTCTGGATAATGTCGTATATCGTCTTGGTTTTGCTTCTTCACGTGGCGAAGCGCGGATACTGGTGAGACACGGACATTTCATAGTTAATGGTCGGAAAGTCAATATTCCCTCCTTCCAGGTTCGCCCTGGTTCCGTTATCGAGTTACGCGAGAAGAGTCGCGCCATAGCCTGTATCAATGAGTCTTTGGACGCCGTTGTTCGTCGTGGCACCCCACAATGGCTGGAACTGGATAAGGTAGCCTTTAAAGGTGTTATGAAGATACTTCCTGTGAGAGAAGATATTTCGATTCCGATTCAGGAGCAGTTGATCGTCGAGCTATACTCCAAGTAGACCATGGACCTCTGACACAGGGGGACACCGGTATGAGCGCCGGTAATGCGCCACCCTGTCGGTGGTACCTGCACCGTTAAACGGAGTACGGAGGAGATAGATGCACAAGAACTGGCGCGACCTGATAAGACCGAAACGGCTTCAGGTCGAAGGTGACAGCTATACCGATACGTATGGAAAATTTATCGCCGAGCCCTTTGAACGTGGCTTCGGTACGACTCTGGGCAACTCCCTCCGGCGCGTGCTCCTGTCTTCTTTGCAGGGGGGTGCGATAACATCGGTAAAGATCAAGGGTGTTCTTCACGAGTTTTCTTCGATACCTGGAGTTACAGAGGATGTTACGTCCATCATTCTCAACCTCAAGGGAGTCAGACTCAAGGTACATGGTCAGGAACAACGGACCATTCGGATACTCCACAAAGGCGCCGGAATCGTTACTGCAGGCGATATTATCACCGATCACAATGTGGAAATACTCAACGCTGACCATCATATTGCTACCTGCTCTGCAGATGCGAATCTTGAAATGGACCTCACTGTCAAGATCGGTAAGGGGTATGTTCCTGCAGATCGGAACCGGGATGAAAAGGCCTCTGTTGGGACCATTCCCATAGATTCCATTTTTACACCGATCACGAAGGTCAATTTCGTGGTAACTAATGCCAGGGTCGGTCAGATGACCGATTATGATAAGTTGAGCCTGGAAGTCTGGACAGATGGTAGTGTCAAACCTGATGATGCCGTTGCTTACGCCGCAAAGATTCTCAAGGAACAGCTTTCCATATTCATAAATTTTGATGAGGAAGCAGAACCGTACGAGGAAGCGGAGAACGAAGAAGATCGCGACAAAATAAATGAAAATCTCTACCGGTTGGTGGATGAATTGGAACTCTCGGTCCGTTCCGCCAATTGTCTTAAAAATGCCGGAATAAAGCTTATTGGCGAGTTGGTCTCCAAGACTGAAGCGGAGATGCTAAAGACGCAGAATTTCGGCAGGAAGTCGTTAAACGAAATCAAGGATATTCTAGGGGATATGGGGTTGACCCTGGGCATGAAACTGGATGGTTTTCCCGACCCGGAAGTGCTCAGACGTCTGCGCGGCGAGCGCAAGGAAGAGCAATAGCGTTACCGGCAGCGGTCAAGAAAGGATTTAACTCATGCGTCATGCAAGTACGGGCAGAAGGCTCGGTAGGAAGACCAGTCACCGGATTGCCATGTTCAGAAACATGGTAACCTCTTTTTTCATCCACGAGAAGATCACAACCACCGACTCCAAGGCAAAAGAGATCCGCCCCATTGCGGAAAAACTCATAACCTTGGCCAAACGTGGCGACCTTCATGCGCGTCGTCAGGCCGCTGCCTACATCCGGGACACGAAAACGGTGGCCAAGCTCTTTACTCAGATTGCACCCCGGTACCAGGAGCGAGACGGCGGGTATACCAGGATCATAAAGCTGGGTGTACGTCCCGGGGACAACGCCGAGATTTCCATCATCGAGCTGGTGGAAGAGGCGCTAGTGAAGAAAACGCCAAAGAGTAAGCCGGTGAAGAGTGCAACTCCTCCCGTTGCAGTCGTGCAGGCTGCCGTCGAGGCGCCCGCTGTCACTGCGGTAGCCGAAGAAGCGTGTGAAGCTTCAGCCGATTAAAAACAGTGCTTGAAAAGTAACGAAAGGCGGGGGAACAATCCTCCGCCTTTTTTTAGTTTTTACAGCACTCTCCGTAGATAACCTCATAGGTCGCCGGAATACCCTCTTTACCGCCATACCTCCCTTCGTAGGTACGCATCATGGTAACCATCGTTCCCCTTTCTGACAATCCTTCGTCGCGACGATGAGCTGCATTTCCAGCACCGATCTTTTTCAGGCTCCGGAGGAGGATTCGTACGGACGTATGGTATTCGGTTTCGTCCTCATTCCATACCTTGATGCCCCTGAATCCGGCGACTGTCAGCTGCTCTTCCACCTCTGATTTGGTGAGGAATCGATGGGTCCGGTCGGATTCCAGGCGATTATGATGAGTCAGGGCCGTTCGGTAGGAATCCTTGAGTTCGCGGAGCGTTCCTGCGCCGAAGAGAGCGAAGCGGAAACTCCCACCGGGAGTGAGGGTACGATATACCTCCCCAAAGGCCCCCTGCAGGTGCTCAAGCCATTGGAAGGTTGAGGTGGAGAGGATCAGATCGAACAGTTCTCCACCGAAGGGGAGATGCTCGGCGTCGGCGATCAGCACCTCTGCCTGACGTGACCCTAATGCTTCTTTGGTCGCGGCCACCATGCCGGGTGCAAGATCGATACCCGTCAGTTTTGCGGAGGGAAACCGTTGTCCTACGCTACTCAGAAGCATTCCGGTGCCGCACCCCACATCCAGGACGGAGGTAGGCTGATTGTCCTCCACGTTCAGGGAAGCCATGATACGTTGGACTATGCGCCTCTGCACCCTTGCATGACTCTCGTATTCGTCCGCATGCAGATGGAAGGAGTTTCGGACTCGTCGACGGTCTATTCCCGGTGATGGTGAGTGATGAGACGTGTCCGGTGACTTGTGGTGTACAAGGTTGATTGACGGCGTAATCCTGAGGTGCTCCCTGAGGAGGCGGTTGAACTCCTCCGGGCGTGAAAGAAAGGGCGCATGACCTAGGCCCGGAAGGAGTGTCAGTCGAGCCCCGGCTATCTTCCCTGCCATATATGAGGAGGCCTCCGGCGGACAGATGAGATCATCACTACCATGTATGAGGAGTGTGGGGATAGTGACTCCTTGCGTCAGATGTCGGAAATCTGCAGACGCCAATGATTCAAGAGAAGCCAGCGCCACCTGTTGTTCAGGAAGATTTCCCCCCTTGACGATATCGCGAACGATCTGGCGATACTGATTATCATCCGCCTCGCTTGAGGTAAACATACCTCGAAAGAATTCTTCCATGGTCCGAGCGTAGTTTCGACGTAGCCGAAGTGCCATTCCTCTGATCTCTTCAGAGGGGAGCCCGTGGGGGAAGTCGTCATCGGCGGTAAAGTGCGGGGTCCCCCCCACGAAGACGACTCCGGCGAGGCGGTCCCTGATGCGGGAAAAAGCCCGGAGAGTCGCGCTAACCCCCATGGACCAGGCGACGATGGTCACCTCTCGTAGATCAAGCGCCGTGAGAATCGTCTCGATGTCCGTAGCGAAATCATCCATTGTCGGTCCGGATTCGTGGGTGTCGGATAATCCGTGTCCCCGGAGATCCAGGGCTATGACCCGGTTGGTGGTGGCGAACTCCTCCTGTTGATACTGCCAGACCCGGTTGGACATGGCCCAGCCATGAACGAAAAGAAGAGTCGGGCCGGAGCCGGTTTCCTTGTAGGAAATACGGCAGTTGTCGTTCGTAAAGATCTCAGCCATGGCGGTTCACCACTCCCAGTTCCTTTCCCACCTCACTGATCGTCTTCACCGCCTGTACCAGATCCTGTCGGGAGTGGGGCGCCATGAGGGTGCAGCGGAGACGGGATGTCCCCTTGGGAACCGTGGGGGGGCGGATGCCCTGGACAAAGATTCCCCGTTCCAGGAGGAGCCGGGAAAACGCCATGGTCTTCTTTGCGTCACCCACGAGGAGCGGCACGATCTGGGTGGCGCTCCCCAGGGTGTCAAAGCCCGACGCACGCAGTGATTCTCTGAAAAAATGCGAGTTGTCGGCCAGGCGGCGGCGCAACTCCAGCCCCTCGGAGGAATCGACGATATTCAGGGCGGCCAGGGAGGCTGCCACAACTGCCGGTGGCAGCGATGTGGAGAAGATGAAGCTTCGGGCGTTATTGATGAGCCACTCCACAATATCCCGTGAGGTCGCCACATAGGCGCCGAAACTTCCCAGCCCCTTTCCCAGGGTTCCCATCTGAATTTCCACCTCCTCCAAAACCCGACAGAGTTCCACGCTACCGCGCCCGCTTTCACCCAGTATCCCCACGCCGTGGGCATCATCCACCATGAGGAGGGCATTGAATTCATTCTTCAGTGACACCAACTCCCGGAGTCGGGCGATGTCGCCATCCATGCTAAAGACGCCATCGGTGATGATAAGTCGTATCCCCTTGGTGGGATGGGATTCCAGTAACCGGCGGAGGGCTGTGGGATCATTGTGCGGATACCGGATCAGGGTTGCCGTGGAGAGGCGAGCTCCGTCCACGATGCTGGCGTGATTGAGCTTGTCGGAGAAGATCATGTCTCCCCGTCCCGTCAAGGCGCCGATGATGCCGGTATTGGCCGCATAACCCGAGTTGAAGGCCAGAGCCGCCTCGGTTCCCTTGAAGGCGGCGATCCGTTCTTCCAGCTCTTCATGCAGCGCCATGCTCCCCGAGACCAGGCGGGATGCACCGCTGGATGTCCCCCATTGCGCCACTGCCCGTTGAGCTGCGATTTTCAGCGCGGGATGCCCCGCCAGCCCCAGGTAATTGTTGGAGCAGAGGAGGAGCGCCTCCCGCCCCTCCAGGGTAACTTTTCCCGGAGCAGTTTCCTCCACGATCCGAAGTTGCCGGTATAGTCCCTCTTCTTTCAGTCGCTGAAGTCGTGCGGAATAGTTCGGGGGCATGGGTTCCTCGGGAAAAGATACAGGGAGTCGGAGATGATTTCTTGTATCACGGGCAATGCTGTTCGTCAACCAGGAGTGCCGCAAGGTTGACAACTCGGCTTGAAAAGGATTTGGGTCGACGGCAGCAATTTGTGTGCAATGGAGCGCGATTCCTTTACATCCCCGAAGTATTTTGCTAAGTTTACCAACTTATGAAAGCAGAGATCGCCACACAGCCGAACCTCACGCCGATGATGCGCCAGTATCTGGAGATCAAGGCGGAATATCCCGATGCCATCCTCTTCTTCAGGCTCGGCGACTTCTACGAGATGTTCCTGGACGACGCCCTCAAGGCGTCCCGGATTCTCGACATCGCCCTTACCTCCCGCAACAAGAATTCTGACGGCGAGGACGTTCCTTTCTGCGGTATCCCCTACCATGCCTGCGCCCCCTATCTCGCCAAGCTCATAGATGCGGGAGAAAAGGTGGCGATCTGCGAGCAGGTGGAAGATCCGAAGGCCACCAAGGGGATCGTCAAGCGAGCGGTGGTGAAGGTCATCACACCGGGGCTTGTGGCGGACCTGGAAAACCTCTCCCCCAAGGAAAATAATTTTCTGGTTTCTTTGGCTGTCTGCGGAGGTACATGGGGTGTCGCCTCACTGGATATCTCCACCGGCCAGTTCCGGATGACCGAGTGCCAGGACCGGAATAGCGCCCTGGCGGAGGTTGAGTGTCTTGCCCCCCGGGAACTGCTTCTGCCTGGGGAGTGGCGCGGGCGCTTCGATCTCCGTGACTTTACCCTCCGCAACGACGCCAGAGTCATTACTCATATCGCCGACTGGGTCTACGACCTGGAGTACCTTGGGCGGCAGCTCATCTCCTTTTTCGGGGCATCCTCTCCCGAATCCATGGGGTGCGCCGGTTTTCCCGCCGGACTCATGGCTGTCGCCGCGGTGCTTCACTATCTCCAGGAGACTCAGAAAGGGGAGGTCCGCCACCTGACGGGGATCACCCCCTACAGCACCGCCGAGTTTCTCGTCATGGACGACTCCACGCGGCGCAACCTTGAACTGATTGCAACCATGGGGGAAGGAAGGAGAAAGGGTTCGCTCCTGGGGCTCATGGACCGGACTGTCACCGCCATGGGGGGGCGTAAGCTTCGCCAATGGATCAGTTATCCTCTGGTCTCCATGGCTCCCATCACCCAGCGGCTGGATGCCGTGGAGGAATTCCTGACGAATGGAGATGTTCGGCGACGGATCGTCACCCTGCTGGACGGTGTCTACGACCTGGAGCGGCTCAACGGCCGGATCAGCCTTGCTTCGGCCTCGGCCAAGGATCTGGCGTCTCTCCGCTTGTCACTCCTTCGCATACCGGAGCTTCGGGGTGTGCTTGATGGCGTGGAGTCACCGCTTCTTTGCCGACTCCGGGAGGAGATCGACCCGCTGGAGGATCTGGCCGGACTCATCAGCCGGGGAATCGTGGAAAACCCTCCCTTTATCCTGCGGGAAGGGGGGATAATCGCGGACGGGTATCATGGCGAATTGGATGACCTCAGGGCGATCAGCCGGGAAGGGAAGGGCTTCATCGCCCGACTGGAGGCCCAGGAACGGGGACGCACCGGTATCTCTTCCCTCAAGATTCGCTACAATCGGGTTTTTGGTTACTACATCGAGGTGACCAAGAGTAACCTGGGGGGGATTCCCGAAGAGTATCAACGGAAGCAGACCCTGGCCAACGCCGAGCGGTTTATTACTCCGGAGCTGAAGGAGTACGAAGAGAAGGTCCTGGGGGCCGAGGAGCGGATCGCCGAGCTGGAGTACTCCCTCTTCCAGGAGATTCGGGAACTGGTGGCCGGTCAAGGTGAGCGGCTTGCCCGGACCGCCGACCGGCTGGCGGTCCTGGATCTGCTGGCAGGGCTGGCGGAGCTGGCCCACGATGGAGGGTACTGCCGTCCTACCGTTGACGAAAGTGACCGCCTGATCATACTGGAGGGGCGGCATCCGGTGGTGGAGTCTCTGAACCTGGGGGAGCGGTTTGTGCCCAACGACACGGAGCTGGATGGAAACGACAACCAGCTTCTCATCATCACCGGGCCCAACATGGCAGGTAAATCCACCTATATGCGACAGGTGGCCCTCATCACTCTCATGGCTCAGATCGGGAGTTTCGTCCCTGCCGCCGAGGCACGTATCGGCATCGCTGACCGGATCTTTACCCGGGTGGGGGCCGCCGACAACCTCTCCCGGGGCCAATCCACCTTCATGGTCGAGATGATGGAAACGGCGCATATTCTCCGACACGCAACCCCTCGTAGCCTCGTGATCCTGGACGAGATCGGGCGGGGGACCTCCACCTTTGACGGGGTCTCCATCGCCTGGGCCGTGGCCGAATATCTGCACGACACGGCGTCATGCACTCCCCGGACCCTCTTTGCCACCCACTACCACGAGTTGACCGATTTGGCGCTGACCCGCCCCCGGGTGAAGAATTTCACGGTGGCGGTAAAGGAGTGGAACGACCAGATTATTTTCCTGAGGAAGATCATCGCCGGCGGCGCTTCCCACTCCTACGGTATTCAAGTGGCGCGGTTGGCGGGACTCCCTCGCGATGTCATCGATCGGGCCAAGGAGATCCTGCGTAATCTGGAGAAGGGGGAATTCGAAGAGGGGGGGATGCCCCGTCTGGCGGGGGGGAGAAAGGCACCACCGAAGAAGCCGTCGCCTCAGTTGTCGCTCTTTGCCCCGGCAGACGATGACCTTCGTTTGAGACTTCGGGAGATCGATATCGAGACACTCACCCCGTTGGGAGCGCTCAATCTCCTGGCGGAGCTGAAACGGATGGCGGTGTCATGATGGCGAAGACCAAGAAAACAGCACTGCTCTTCATGGTCGTGGTACTCTGTATCCTGACCATGTTCTCCCTGCCGCTCCTCGCCGCGCCTCCCATCGCCTCTACCGACAGGGGGGGATATCACCAGGCTATGGTCACCGAACTGAAACATTGGTCAAACCCCGACTATACCCGCATCGCCATCGCGATGGATCATGAGGCCGAGTTCGAGAGCCACACTCTTACTCCCAACCGGGAGGCCAGGGCGCCGTCGCGGATTTACATTGACATCAAGGGGGCGAGGGTCGCCAAGGGGGTGAAGGATGTCCCCATCGGGGACGGACTCCTGAAGACTGCCCGGGTGGGACAGTACCGGCCGACTGTGGTGCGGATCGTGCTGGATGTGGAAAACATTAAGGATTATAAGGTTTTTTCACTCTCCGAGCCGTTTCGCATCGTTATTGACGTTAAGGGGGAGCGAAAAAGCGAGATTTCAAGGCTGGATGCGAGCATCACATCCCTGCCCCGGGAAAAAGAGCGGGCGCCGGAGTCCAAGGGAGAGCCGTCGACAGCGGTTGAACCTGGTGTGAAGAGGGAGCCCTCCCCCCTGGGGGAGAAGGGGGAGCAGAAGGGGCCCGTCAAGTTCAAATTGGGCCGAATCCGTCGCATCGTGGTGGATCCGGGGCATGGGGGGCATGACCCCGGCGCCATCGGTGCGGGAAAGAGCATGGAAAAGGATATCGTGCTTGCCATCGGCCTCAAGCTGGCGGAGAAGCTCCGGAGCGAGCTGGGGATGGACGTGGTCATGACCCGCTCCACCGACGTCTTCATCCCTCTTGAGGAGCGGACCGCCATTGCCAACAAGGTCAACGCCGACCTCTTTATCTCCATTCACGCCAACGCCTCGCTGAACCGGCACACCACCGGTATTGAAACCTATTACCTGAACCTGGCCAAGACCGACAAGGCGAAACAGCTTGCGGCCCGGGAAAACAACACCAGCCTGGAAAAGGTGAGTGTGCTGCAGGGGATACTCTTCGACCTCATGGCCAACTCCAAGATTAACGACGCGGCACACTTGGCGGACGAGGTACAGAAGGGGACCGTGAAGCGGGTCAGTGGGCGTTACCCGGGAATCAAGAACAACGGGGTGAAGCAGGGGCCGTTTTATGTGCTCGTGGGGGCAACCATGCCGAGTATTCTGGTGGAGACTGCTTTCCTCAGCAACGAGGCGGAGGAGAAAAATCTCAACGACCCCGCATACCAGGAGACAACGGTGGAGGGGATCGTTGACGGTGTCCGAAGTTATGTTTCATCCGTAAAGTGAAATCCCTTGGCCTTTAGCCCATAGCCCCTGGCCCTTAACCCCGCGCCCAGCGCCGAGAACCGCGAGCACCTACTATGACCACTCTGCCGGTGATTACCTTTGATATCGACCGTTACTTCCCTGACAGCAGTTATGATTCAGGGGACTCGGGAAAAGCCTCCTTTGAGGAAAAACGGTCGCTTTATCTGGCCGCAAGCAAGCGTTACCTGGCTCACTACCGGGAGGTTATCCAGGGTGAGCATCGGGGAGGGGCCTCCGGTGATTGGGTCGTGGCCAATGTCACTGCCATGACCGACCTGCTCCTCAAAAAACTCTATCGGAGCATCTGCCGTGATATCGGGCCGTCGGGTAACGCGCCGGAACAACTTACCCTCGTGGCTCTGGGTGGGTATGGACGGGGTGAACTCAATCCCTATTCAGACATCGATCTCATGTTCCTCCATAACGGCAAGGCGTCCCGGAGGGTGGAGGATATTGCCAATAAAGTCCTCTATTTTCTCTGGGATATGCGTCTTGACGTGGGGTACTCGGTCCGGACCCCCGCCGACTGTGTGGAGATGTCCCAGGCGGACTCCACGGTGAGGACCGCTCTTCTTGAGTCCCGGATGATCATCGGGAGCAAAATCCTTTATGGCGAGTTCGAGAAGGTTCTGTTCAGTCAGATCGTCGCCAAGGGGAGCGATAGTTTCATCAAGAACAAGGTAGAGGAGCGGAAGAAGCGGCTGGAAAAATACGGCGCTAGTATCTATATCCTGGAGCCGAACCTCAAAGAGGGGGAAGGGGGGCTACGGGATCTTCATACCGCACTCTGGGTGGCCAAGATCAGGTATAAGGTCATTGATCCCCAGGAGTTGATCGTCAAGGGGATCGTCTCCGAGGATGAGCTTCTGGCCTATTCCCAGGCGCTTTCCTATCTTTGGCGCATTCGTAACGAACTCCATTACCTGGCAGGGCGGAAAAACGACCAACTCACTTTCGAAGCTCAGATTAACCTTGCCTCGTTCTTCAGCTACCGCGATGAGGGGAAGTCCCTGGCGGTGGAAGAGTTCATGCGGGACTATTACCGGCACGCCACCAGGGTTGAGCATTTAGCTTCGTCCATTATCTCCCGTTGCGCCCTTCGTGACGAAGGGCCCATGAAATTTCTGGGCTACTTTACCCGGCGTCCCATCGGCGAAGGGTTCTACGTCCTCAAAGGGGAACTGGTTATTCCCAACGAGGCTGTGCTGACTGAAGACCCGACCCGGTACATGAAGATTTTCGAGTACGCCCAGAAGCAGGGGGTGAAACTCAACGTCAAGGTGAAGGAGCTTGTCAGGAAAAATCTGGACCTTGTGCATGACCGTTTCCGGCGAAGCAAGGAGGTGAGCCAATCTTTCGTCAATATCCTCAACTCCAGGAAGGGGGTGCCGGAGACGCTGCGGCTCATGCATCACCTGGAGTTTCTCAACCACTATATCCCCGAGTTCGAACGGACCTACTGCAAGGTTCAGCACGACCTGTACCACATCTATACTCTGGATATCCATTCCCTCTTTGCCGTGGAAGAGCTCGTCAAACTCTGGGATGGCGCCCACCGGACCGATCTGCCGCTTCTCACCAAATTGGCCTCAGAGGTGGAGAATCGTACCGTTATCATTCTTGCCGTTCTCTTTCACGATATCGGCAAGGGGGAGGGGAGTCGCCACGCCGAACGGGGCGCCGACATGATGCCGACGATCTCCCGGCGACTGGGGCTCTCCAAGCAGGAGAGTGAACAGCTGGAATTTCTCGTCAGAGTTCATCTGGAAATGGCGCACATCGCCCAGCGCCGGGATCTCAATGACGAGAAGATGATCATCGAGTTCGCCCGAAAGATGGAGACCACGGACAACCTGAAAAAACTCTACCTTCTGACCTATGCGGATATCCGGGCCGTGGGACCCGATGTCTGGACCAGCTGGAAGGCAATGCTGCTTCAGGAGCTCTACGAAAAAGCGTTTCATATTCTGGAGCGGGGGAATTTCAAGCTGGAGGCCAGTAGTGAACGGACCCGGAACGTAAAGAAGAAGGTGACAAAGCTCCTGGAGGACGAACTCCCCCTGGCCGCCATCAAGCAGGAGCTGAAGGGGATGACCACCCGGCACCTCCTCTCCAATCCACCGGAGCTTCTGGCGGCCCATGTCCGCCTTCTTCACGAATTGACCGGCTCTACTCCCCTGGTGATGAAGGTGCTTCACGACAAGCTGGACGAGGACAAGGGGTATTCCAACTTCACCATCTGCACCTTCGATCATCCCGGTCTCTTTGCGCGGATCACGGGTGTCATGGCGGCCAACGGCATGAACATCCTGGGCGCCCAGATCCATACAGGGAGTAACGGCAAGGTGCTGGACATCCTTCAGGTCAACTCCCCCAAGGGATTCATTATCACCGACGAGAATCGCTGGAAGCGACTGCGGGAAGAGATGGAACAGGTGCTCACCGGCGTGTTCAACGTCAAGAGCCTGGTTGAGCGGCAGATGCAGCCCTCTTCCCTGCTTGTTCAAGGGGTGAAACCACGGTTTCCCACCCGGGTGGAGATAGACAACGATGTCTCCGTGGATTACACGGTCATCGACATCTATACCCATGACAAGGTAGGGCTTCTCTACCGGATTGCCAGCACCATCACGGAACTTGGTCTCTATATCGATGTTTCCAAGATCTCCACCAAGGTGGACCAGGTGGCCGACGTCTTCTACGTGAAGGATATCTTCCGACAGAAGATCATGGAACCGGCCAAGTGCGACGAGATCAAGGCCCGGCTTCTGACGGCTATCGAAGGCTAAAGGTTCGCACCTAGAACCTTGAATTTATGTTCGACCATCGCGATCTTTTCATGCAGTACCTCCTGGTGGAGCGGGGGCTCTCGGGTAACACCGTGGAGGCCTATGGCAGGGACACGCTCCGGTATCTGACCTTTCTCCTGGATGAGAAGTGCCATCAACCGGGCCAGATTACCCCCCACCTGGTGGCGTCGTTCATTGTCCGTTTGAAAGCTGAGGGGTTGAGCCCCCGAAGCCGGGCCCGGACCCTGTCGGCCCTCCGGATGTTTCACCGATTTCTTCTCGTTGAGGGGTACGCTGAGACTAATCCCACCGCGCTCCTGGAATCCCCAAAAATCGGCGGCAAGCTCCCCACGTTTCTCTCTTCCCGGGAGATAGAGCTGCTGCTGGCGGCTCCTGTCGGGGACGGTCCGACCGAGGTGAGGGATCGGGCCATGCTGGAGCTCCTCTATGCCACGGGGTTACGGGTCTCGGAGCTGGTGAACCTGACGGCCCGCACGGTGAACCTGGACGCGGGATATCTCCTGACCTTCGGCAAGGGGGGAAAAGAGCGGCTCGTTCCCCTGGGAGATGCCGCCATCGGGGCGGTCCGGCGTTATCAGCTGGAGGTTCGTCATAAGATGGAGCGGAGCGGGGGAAGGGATGAACTCTTCCTTACGCGGCTGGGGGAGGGGATGAGCCGGCAGGCGTTCTGGAACATGGTTAAAAAGCGGGCGAGTCAGGCGGGGATCAGTCGGAGCATCTCGCCGCACACACTGCGTCACTCCTTTGCCACCCATCTCCTGGAGAACGGCGCCGACCTGAGGAGTGTCCAGATCATGCTGGGGCACGCGGACCTGTCGTCCACGCAGATCTACACCCATGTCACCCGGGAGCGGCTCAAGCGTATTCACGAAGAATGTCATCCGAGAGGATAGAAAGGATAGGGAAATGAAATACATAGTACTCCTTGGCGACGGGATGTCCGATGAACCGCTGGATCAGCTGGGTGGCAAGACTCCCCTCCAGGTCGCCCGGACCCCCAACATGGACTTCATGGCGAGAAACGGGCTCCTCGGCCTGGCGGCTACGGTGCCGGAGGGGCTTCCTCCGGGGAGCGACGTGGCCAATCTGTCGGTCTTCGGCTACGATCCTCGGACCTGTTACACCGGTCGCTCACCCCTGGAGGCGGCCAGCATCGGTGTGGCGCTGGCGCCCGATGACGTAGCCTTTCGGCTGAACTTCGTAACCCTGCATCCCCAGGGAAGCAAGATCTACCTGCAGGACTTTTCCGCCGGGCATATTTCCACACCGGAGGGGGGAGAGTTAATCACTGCGTTGCGGGAACAACTGGAGGACCATGAGTTCCAGTTCTTTCCCGGGGTTGGCTACCGTCACCTCATGGTCTGGCGCAAAGGCCGTTCCGCCATGAAGACGGTCCCCCCCCATGATATCACCGGGAAGAGCATTCTGGATTACCTTCCCAACGGTGAGGGGGCTGACCGAATCGTCAATCTGATGAACAGTTCCCAGATGATCCTCCACGGACATCCTCTTAACAAGAAGCGGGAGACGGAAGGTCATCTCCCGGCCAATTCCATCTGGCTCTGGGGGCATGGGCGCCCCCCGCGAATCAGCAGCTTCCGGGAGAGCTACGGCCTTTCCGGCGCTGTCATCTCCGCAGTGGACCTGTTGAAGGGGATCGGCATCTATGCCGGACTGGACAACATCTCCGTGGAAGGGGCGACGGGATACATCGATACCAATTACCGGGGAAAAGCGGAAGCCGCTCTGGAGGCGCTCCGGAGCAGGGACTTTGTCTATCTCCACGTGGAGGCTCCCGACGAGGCGTCCCATGCCGGACGCTTGGACCACAAGATCCAGGCCATCGAGGATTTCGACGCCCAGGTGGTGGGGACGGTGCTGGAGGGGATCAAGGAGCTGGGGGAGTACCGGATTCTCTGCATGCCCGACCATCCCACCCCGGTGAGTATCATGACCCATACCTCCGACCCGGTTCCCTTCGTCATCTACGGCGGGGAGGGGGTCAAGGGGAACGGCGGGGGAGCCTATGACGAGGCGTCGGCCAAGGCCACAGGCTACTTCGTTCCGGAAGGTTTCCGGCTCATGTCGCTGATGATGGGTCGGGGTTGACAGGGAAGCAGCAGAATGATACCCCCATGAACTGTCCGACCACCTCGAATAATCCGGACTATCTGCTCCGGATGGCTGGCGACGCTTGTTTCGACCTTTCCCTCGATCCGTTGCTGCTGCTGGATGGCGCCGGACGACTGGTCCGGGCCAACGGGGCCGCCCGTCGGGAGTTCCTTTTACCAGAGGAGAGTCCGGCGCTCCCGGTAACCGAACTTTTTGCCCGATATCCCCGAATCAGGGAAGAAATAGCCGATTTTGATTCTGCGAACGATTGCGTGGTCCAAGACGGGCGGGGACGGAGTTGGCGGGTGGTGAAGAGTCTTCTCGGACCGGAAGTGAGTCGTTTGGGGCTTCTCGTCACCTTGCGGGAGGTCACGGAGTCCGTCCGGGATGAAGAGCTGCGGGAGCGTGCGGAACGGTGGCAAGCGCTGGAGCAGGCCGGAGTCGCTACGGTGTACAAAAATCATGAAACCGGCATGGTCCATTTTTCCGACGGTTTGAAGCGGATGCTGGGGTATGCCGCTGATGAGATCGACAGCCTGCAGACCGTTGACGCCTGGCACGGGATGCTCCATCCCCATGAACTTGAGCAGATCCTCTCAACCTTTCAGGCCGATGGGAAAGAGGAGGTATCCTACACCCATGTTGTGCACAGACTGTGCTGCAAGGATGGCGGCTGGAAGTGGATACATGCACTGGGAGCGGTCATCAGGCGCGATGCCGACGGTCGTCCGTTGCGGGGTGCCGGGGTTGTCACCGACATCACCTCCCTGAGAGAGGTCTGCCGGACAACCGGCGTCTCATTTGACTCTCCCGAGGATGCAGTGAGGACCACCTGCGACACCTGGAGATTACAGGAGATCCCCCTGCAGGTGGTAACCCCCGGTGGCGCCATTCTGCGGCTCAACAGCAGAGAGTCTCAGTTTTTCGGGATGTTGGCCGATGCCGCCCCGGTCATCCTTCCCCGCATGGATGCCATCACCGGCATCTACGGCCGGTTTGACGAATCCTCCGCCCACGCCTTTGACGTCCTCATCTCCCGTCTCCGGAAGAAGGTGGAGATGCTTACCTCTGCACCCTTTCCCCTCCAGACCCTCTACGGTCTCGGCTACCTCTTCGCGGCCCGCCTCACCCGGCGCTAAGGTAAAACATCCCCCTCTGTTGTTCCACCAAGAAACAAAAAACCCCATTTGACAGGGACGTACAGGATGGACCGGTGCGACCTGGGTATTCGTATGTCATTGTCCTTTACATCCTTTATCATAAGCATTTGCACGCGGAGACGCGGAGAAACCAAACAAAACAAGTTAATTGCAATAGCATCACCTTAACCTGATTGGTGTAGACTTCGTCTGTCCCAACGTCTTGATTTTCTCCGCGATCTCCGCGTCTCCGCGTGATACACGTCTCTCTTTGTTGCTCCACTCCGAACTCTTCCGGCATCTTCCAAACGTAACCTGTGAGAATTGGTGAGAATTGGTGATAATTGGTGAGTAGCTTTCTTCCCGGTTTTTCAGGATACTGGCCGCTCATCAATAAACCGGGAGATGCATATGAAAAAAAGCATCATGTCATTACTCACGTTGGCGGCACTCACTTTTTCCCTGACCGGTTTGGCCCAGGCAAGCGTCATAACCTACAGCGTTCAAAGTAACGGAACCATAGCCCATACGTTTAGTAATGGAAATGCTGGCACGAGACCCTCCATCGGTGACTATCTTGCCACCGATGGAACCACGTATACGGGGGGGACAACGTTACCGAATCTTTCCGGGGCCATGACTGTTGGTGACACCTTTGAGATCGATTTCCTTGCACCTGTTGGGAAGCAGTTCACTATTAACCCGACTCCTGGTTGGACGAGAAACAGGAGTTTGGAAATATACCTCGGCCAACCGTACATAAATTCCGGTCCTTCTTCATCTCTGGGTAGTATGACCTTTGAATGGTTGAACCCGACCGGTACGGCAACACCTGTGACATCTGAATACGAAGCTTTTTACTTTGGTGCGAACCCTTCAGACATGAGAATACAACTCAATATAAGCAGTACCATTCCCTCTGATTTCAGTTTCACGGGGTTCAAAGCATCATTTGTCGTTCCCAGCGGTTTTAGCGCCACCTATACCAATTCACCGTGGCAGAGTAGCTACATAGAGTTTTATAATAGAAATTCGGCAAATGGCAGTGTCACTGACCCGGGCGTTGCCGTGACGCTGGGTAATGCTCCGGCCACCGTACCCGAACCCTCAACGTATGCCCTCCTCTGCATCAGTCTTGGCGTGGTGGGGTATGCACGGAAGAAGCATATGAAGAGTGCGGCATAATGGGCAACTTGCATTCGTTCATTGACCGTCTTGGTCCAGCTGCTCCTCAAAGGAACGTAATTATAAGACTTGCCTTCACGAGGATATTCTCAGTTATTCTGACGGTATTCTTTACGACTCTTTGCCTAACGACCGTAGCGACGGCCGCCATCAGCAGGGTTCAGTACACTACCGGCAACAGTGGCGGAGATAACGGTATCAATGCCATTCCCCTGACATCATTAACCACAACTCCGGTAAATGGTAACACTCTGATAGCTGCTATTTCCTACTTTGGCGCTGCATCGAATATGATTTCTTCCATCGACCAATCCGGCGTATCCTGGTCGCGGGTGACCCAGTCTCTCAATAATTTGGGTATCGGGACCGAAATCTGGTATGCCCCGAATGTTTCGGGTGCCGGTAAGGATATCACGGTCAACCTGCTTGCGTATACGGGCGCTTCTGCGGTAGTGGCCGAATACCAGGGACTCCTGACCGCAAATATGGTTGATCTCACGGCCGGAGCCACCGGTAGCACCACTCCTGCCACGACCGGTGCCACGGCAACCACTGCCCAGGCCACGGAACTCTGGTTTGCCGGGGTGGGCTTGAACAGCAGTACCGCTACGTTGGGCACCTACACGGGGAGCGACAGCTTTTACAATATGTTGCGTTGAACATCTCTCGGCCCCAAGGAGGCTGTATCATGTTTAAACAGATCATTACCCTCTGCACTCTGTTCCTCTTTCTCGTGGCTCCCGCTGCCCGGGCGTCGGTCCTGACCTTGGACAACCAAGAGCTGTTCGGCGCTCCGGGGAACAGCGTCGGTTGGGGCTTCTCCATCTATAACGATTCGGCTTTTGACCTCTATGTTTTGCGGGTCTACTCCGACGGCACCCTCTTTGGCACCAGTGGAGTCAGCGTCCTGGGGGCCTTTCGCGATGACATCGCCTACGAGACCAGCAATAACGGTATCATTGTGGCGTCACTGGCCACGGCAAACGGAGCCTTCCCCGTTGACGGTTTGGCCAGCTTTGTCGTTAACTCTGGTGCTCCGGTGGGTGGGTCGGTAAACGGCAAGATCTATCTGGATTATGAACTGTATGACAGCAATGTGGATTTTCAAGGAGCGGGGAAATTGACGGCTCAGTATAGCAATCAGGACGCCTTGGCCTCCATCACCGTTACCAGTTCCGTCGTCCCCGAACCCTCAACGTATGTCCTCCTCTGCCTCAGTCTTGGCGTGGTGGGGTATGCACGGAAGAACGTGGCGAAAAACCGAAGAGATTAAATGCATGAATATTCCTGTTTTCTCAAGCCGCCGGGTGAGCCGTCGAAACAAAAAACGGGAGACGGGAAGGGGGGAAGGGAACGGAGGGGAGCCTGCGATGAGATTTCGGCCAAGGGCGCCGGCTACTTTGTTTCGGAAGGTTTCCGGCTCATGTCACTCTGATGGGGCAGAGCCAGCTTTTTTTTGAGCCGGGGATCGAAGGGCAAAGGGACCGCTTCAATAAGCCGAACCTCGGCGTAACCAGGATGTGCCGGATTCAGAACCAGATTCCACGCTTTGCCGTAGGGGAGCATGACCGAGGGGACTCTCAGGGCAACCGTCTCTTGTTGCCTGAGCCATTCCATCCCGATCCGGATGGTGGAGAGGTCCGGCGGTCGGGCGGACCACATGGCGGGGAGACGATCGGCCGTCAATTCCCGCACTGACAGGTTGTCCGGCGCTTCCAGTGTCACCAGCATGAGATCCGGGGGGGCGCCGGTTTCCGGGAAATGGGGTAGATACTCAAGGAGCGCCTGGGACGGACTTTCCGCCGTATAGAGAGCGGCCATCCCTTTCGGGTTCCATCGGCCACCGTACCGTTGAGCGCCGAAGCCGCTCACATCATGAGCAAACCGCTCCGCCGCAACCCGATAGATGAGCATCAGATGAAGACCCCCTGTTCGATCCTCCCCAACTCGTCCAACACCAGCTCCATGCCGGGAATGGTGTCCAGCAATGTTGTCGGTGAAATGCCACCCAAGGCGTAATTGGGACTTTTCAGCCAGACGGCGGCCTGAACTTCATCTTGAAAAACTTCTAAGGCGCGACAGTAGACCCGGATCAACTGAGCCACCCGGTCGGAGAGATGGGGGCTGAGGTTTGATCCGGCTTCGATGTGACGCTGCAGGGTTCGGGGCGTGGTGTGCAGCCACCCCGCCAGATCCTTTTGGGGAACGTTCATCTTTCCTGCCAAGGCGGCTACAGCCCCTCCGGGGAGACCTTTCCTGATACGGTCAATTCGGGCGGCTTCGGGGCCGGTTCCCCAGGAACAGCACTCCCCCGCAGTTCTCCCCTCCCCGCAGAGTAGCGCCATGAGGGAATCATTCTCCGTTATTGTCAAAAGATTGGTCTTATTCGAGTTCATGGCAGCCTCCTTGGTCAAGTTAATTGTCGCACGGTCAGCGACAAATAGCAACTGCTGCCGAGAAGATCTTTTTGCGCATTGGATGAAAACTCAAGGGTAGGACAAGGGTGAAACGCTCAAATAGTAGGGGGGCGTTCATGCTCACGGTGTAAAGAAATCCGAACTCCTCAGCGGTTGGACGAGGCGATGTAAACCGTGAAGCTCTGGCCGTTCCGGGTGAACCGGATCTGGTCCTGTCGGATCTCCGTGATCGTGGCCCCGGCCACCAGAGCTCCTTCCCCCAGGAGGGCGCCGTTGACCACGGCCCGCCGTGCGCCGTGCTCTTCCAGCCAGGCTATGCCGGTCACCTGGAAGTCGGCGGGAGGTGGTGTTGTCGTTTCCTTCAGCGCGCTTCTGGTCCGTTTCAGCTCGGGCGGGGGGCGTTTTGCCGGAGCGCGAAGGGGGGGATCTGCCGGCAGTTCAGGTACTGCCGCCGCCATCGGTAAAGGGGAGGGGAGGGAAGGCTCAGGGGGGGGGGGACTCTCCGCTCTGGCCTGAACTTGTGGGGGCGCCACGGGCGCGGGCTTGCTCGAGAGTCGCCCCATGACCCCCAGGGTTGCACCGACGGCAAGAGTGATGGCTCCCAGGAACAACAGCGGCAGCCGCCACGGGGGGGGAGGGGGTGCGCTCTTTCTCCCCGTGACCGCCGGACGGAGGTCAACTTTCCGGCCGAGGCGGGTCGCCTTCTCCTGCTCCAGTTTTTTCAGGGCGTCGAGGATGAGGCTCATCTTTTTTCTCCACCGTCATGAACCAGGGACGGGTTTGTGAACGCCTTACTTGTCCGGTAGAGGAGAAACAGGGTCTGCCGACCGATGGTTCCGTCCGGGCTGACCCCTTTGGCATTCTGAAATGACTTGACGGCGTCAAGGGTCTGTTTGTCCAGAACACCGGAGAGCGCCCCCTTGTAGACTCCGGCCTCCTGGAGGAGAGTCTGCAGTCGGGTAACCGTTTTTCCCCGTGATCCTGTCTTCATGCCGGGAGGGATGTCCAGATGATTCTTCCAGGGGAGATACGCTCTGCCGGACCAGATCCCTTCCAGTTCCGCCCCGCTGAGGCTCGTCCGCCCGGCAAGGGGGGGAGTGATGGTGTAGCGTCCATTGTCCGTACCCAACAGGGCCAGGTAGTGCCTGCCGGTGACGCCGGGAAGGGCCAGTTCCAGAATTGCGGGGGAATTGTACCGGAGGAGCCCCCCCAGGTTTCCACTGAAACGCAAGGTTTCCACTCCCCGTTCACGGGCCAGGACCTCCGGGAGGTCCGGCTGGGGCGATGCCCAGGTTGCTGGAGGGACGTGCCAGCTTTCCGCCAGGGCATTGAATACGGCCAGGGCATTATCTTTCTCGCTTTCCGCCGCCATCGCTCGTGTCACGCTTTGGATGGAGAGAGGAATCGGAGTCGGCCGGCTGAGGTGACCCTTGGGGCTCTGGGGATAGGGTGAAATTGTTGCCACAGTTCTCTTCTCCGGTTGCAGTGCCTGCTCCCAGGTGAAGTAGAGGAGTCCTCCCCCCAGGAGCGCCGCGGCAAGAAGCGCCAGGGCTACGGCAGGTATCCGGCGGGGAGTTCCGTTTCCCGATGTGAGGTGGAGATCGGTGATGGCGGTTCTGGCCATTGCTCCGGTGAGGGGAATCTTTCCTCGGGTGTATCCCAGAAGAAGTGCCCGGTCGCAGGCCAGGTTGATCAGCCGGGGGAGCCCGCCGGAGAAACGATAGATCCGATGGAGTGCCCTTGGCGTGAAAAGGTTTGAATCTGCGGCTCCGGCCACCTGAATTCGGTGGGCGATGTAGTCGCGGGTGTCGGCGAGATTCATGGGACGGAGATGATAACTGACACCGACCCGTTGCCCCAATTGGCGCAATTCCGGACGGGCAAGGAGATCTCGCAGCTCCGGTTGTCCCACGAGCACGATCTGGATCAGCTTGTCCTGCTCCGTTTCCAGATTGGAGATGAGGCGGATCTGTTCCAGCACCGTGCTCCCCAGGTTCTGTGCCTCGTCCACCACGAGTACCACCGTTCGCCCGGCTCCGTTTTCCTCCAGGAGAAAACGATTGAGATCGCCTAGCAGGTCCGCCGTATCGGTATGTTCCACCGGGAGTCCGTACTCCCGATTGATGGATTGCATGAGTCCGAGAGAGGAGAGGCAGGGATTGAAGATGAGGGCGGTCCGGTACTGATCGGGAGAGAGTTGTCCCAGAAGAGTCCGGATCACGGTGGTCTTCCCCGCGCCGATCTCGCCGGTAAGGGCGATGAATCCCACATGGTTGTCGATGCCGTAGAGGAGGTGGGCAAAGGCCTCATTGTGGTGGGCGCTGAGGAAGATGAACCCCGGGTCGGGGGTTATGTTGAACGGTTTTTCTCGAAATCCGTAGTAGTCGCAGTACATGAAAACCTTAAGAAATCGGGACAAGCCGGATCTAAAAAAAGATTGCCGGCGCTACGAAGAGCAAACACCTTTTTACCGCAAAGACGCAAAGGACGCAAAGGAACCGCTAAGAAAAACCAACAGCCTTGGGGTAAACCGGAACGGGTTCGGTCTGTGTCGATTCCTTTTCGTTTTCTTCGCGTACTTTGCGTCTTTGCGGTTCAAAGGTTCGTCTTGTGTTGTATTTAGTACCGGTACTGCTCCGTCTTGTACGGCCCTTCCTGGGGGACGCCGATGTAGGCGGCCTGCTCGGGGGTCAGCAAGGAAAGCTGGGCGTTAAGTTTTTTTAGCTGAAGTCGGGCCACCTTCTCATCAAGATGTTTGGGGAGAGTGTAGACCCCCACCGGATATCTCCCCGGATTGGCGAAGATCTCCATCTGGGCGATGGTCTGGTTGGCGAAGGAGGAGGACATGACATAGCTGGGGTGGCCGGTGCCGCAGCCCAGATTGACGAGCCGCCCCTTGGCCAGGAGGATAATCCGTTTGCCGTCGGGGAAGATGACATGGTCCACCTGGGGCTTGATCTCTTCCCACTGGTACGCTTCCAGGGCCGCCACTTCAATCTCGTTGTCGAAGTGGCCGATGTTGCAAACGATGGCCTGATCTTTCATTTTCGCCATGTGGTCATGGGTGATAACGTGGTAGTTCCCCGTGCAGGTGACGAAGATGTCGGCCTTGTCGGCGGCATATTCCATGGTCACCACCCGGTATCCTTCCATGGCGGCCTGGAGGGCACAGATGGGGTCGACCTCTGTCACCCAGACCTGGGCGGAGAGAGCTCGCATGGCCTGGGCCGATCCTTTCCCCACGTCGCCGTAGCCGCAGATCAGGGCCACTTTGCCGGCAATCATGACGTCGGTGGCCCGTTTGATGCCGTCCACCAGGGACTCGCGGCAGCCGTAGAGGTTGTCGAACTTGGACTTGGTTACCGAATCGTTCACATTGATGGCCGGGAAGCGGAGCTCGCCCCGCTCATGCATCTGGTAAAGGCGGTGCACCCCGGTGGTGGTCTCCTCGGTGACTCCCTGAATATGAGCGATGCGGGTGGAGTACCAGGTGGGGTCAATGGCCAGCTTGGCCTTGATGGCGGCGAAGAGGATGGTCTCCTCTTCGGAACCGGGGTTGGCCAGGACGCTGAGGTCGGTTTCTGCTCTGGTCCCCAGGTGAAGAAGGAGGGTTGCGTCGCCGCCGTCATCCAGAATCATGTTGGAGAAGCCGCCATCGGGCCACTCAAAGATCCGGTGGGTGTAATCCCAGTATTCCACCAAGCTCTCTCCCTTCACGGCGAAGACCGCCGTGCCGCCGTCGGCGATGGCGGCGGCGGCATGGTCCTGGGTGGAGAAGATGTTGCAGGAGGCCCAGCGGACTTCCGCTCCCAGAGCCTTGAGGGTTTCGATGAGGACTGCGGTCTGGATGGTCATGTGAAGGGAGCCGGTGATTCGCGCCCCCTTCAGTGTCTGGGCGGCGGCGAACTCTTCGCGGATGGCCATGAGCCCCGGCATCTCGGTCTCGGCGATCCTGATCTCTTTGTTTCCCCAGGCGGCCAGGGAAAGGTCGGCGACGATGAAATCCTGTGACATCTGTTTCTCCTTGTGTGTTGTGGTGATGATTTTGATGGATGGCTTAGGGGCGATCCTTGCCTTCGCCCGGTTTGTGATTTCCCGGTTTGTTAAAATCAGAGCGAAGACAAGATTCGCCCCTACGGTCGGACAAGACGATGATGCCATGGAAGTGGTTCGGCATGAGCCTAAAGGCGTCCAATTCCATCCCCGGAAACCGTTCCGGCAGTGACAGCCAAACATTATCGGCTCCCGCCCCTTCCTTTCGTTCCGCCTCGTTCCCTCTAACCTCGCACTGCGTTCCTATTATCGAGCATTATGGCGATCCGCTGTTGAAGCGAGATAACTTACCAATCTATGCAAAAGTTTACGGTGGCGGCTGCAAGAGATGGTTCCTATGCATCCGATAAAACTTGAAACAGGGAGCACCGCCAGAAAACCAAGACGAATAAGTGAAGGTGCTTTGAGGCCACTGCCCGTATAGTCCGAATGATTTGGCTCGATGAGATCATCAAAACCGACAACCTGATGATGAAGTTGGGTGCTTACTCCGCAAACCAAAAGATCGCCAAAAGGAGGCATTTGCCGCAATACGATTGCCGGACGATTTTTCACTTGTCCGTTAGACTGTGGTAGTGGGGTCAGAACGACATTGCCCTCGTTCATAATCGTACATCCGTAGTTTCGTATTCCGGTTCAACATCGCTGAAGGCCAAAGCCAGACCTTGTGCAGCCAGCACAGACCAAGTAGTGCGCTCAGGAATCGGTTCCGGAAGTACCGTCACGAGTAATTGCGCATTAACCGGCAGGATATATTCTTCGTCCAACAGTATTTGGTTACCATCGTAATGGGCACGTAAGGCGACGGAAGGCATAATTCACCCCTCTACAATAGTTATGATAGTGCAGCTTACCGGCAACGTAGTATTGATTCAACAAGTTTTCAGATGCTTGAACTGAGGAAATGAAGGAAAAGTACGAGGTATTGAGTGCGGGCAGATCCTTGGTAAATGTCCGAAAATCGAACCTGGCCCGCGCCTCCCCGGTCCTTCACCCATGCCTTTACTTACACAACTTACCAGAGTCCTTGCGGTCTTCCCGTGATGTTGTCGGGCTACCCGGTGAGACGCCCGATTACTGAAATATGGCTTCATTAGATTCTGTTGTGTGCATAAAAAGGCAAGGGGAGGGTTTCCCTACGATGCTCGTACCACCAGCACCGTCTCTTCTCCCGCATTCCCCTCTACCCGCCGGGATTCGATACGGGTAAAACCTCCCGTTTTCAACCAACCCCTCAGCTCCACCTCGTCGAAGCCAAGCCACTGGTCCGCCAGTCGTTCCCGCACCCATTCCCGCTCGTGGCGGGCCAGATCGGCCAGCAGCAGTATGCCGCCGGGTACAAGTATCCGCCGGATTTCCGCCAGTACTGCAGCCGGATCGGCTGCGTGGTGGAGCACCATGGCAAGAAGCGCGCAGTCGGCGCTGTTGTCCGGCAGTGGCAGGTGAGTCATCTCCCCAAGACGGAGCTCTACGCCGCTCACCTTCCCCTTGGTCAACCGTCGACGGGCTTCATCCAGCATGGCGGGAGAATGGTCAACCCCGATGACCGTGGCGGATCTGGCTGCCAGGGCCGGCAGGAGACCTCCGGTCCCCAGCCCGATTTCCACCACGTTCTTTCCCTCGGGAACATATGACAGCACGATATCCCGATATTCGGGCGCCGGGAGAAGGGTTCGCGCCAGATCATCCCACTGCCTTGCATGCTTGTCAAAGAACTCCCGGCTCCGGTTTCTTCGCTCTTCCAGCACCAGCGCCACGGCGCTGAGATCCTCTTCCCGCCGGGGGAGTTCCGTCAGCCCCTGCTCCAGCGCCGGACGGATGGCGGTAAAAAAGGGGGATTCCCCGCCGACACGGTAATAGCTCCAAGTCCCCTGCCGCTTTACGGAGAGCACTCCCGCCTCGGTGAGGACCTTCAGGTGATGGGATACTCGGGACTGTCCCGTTCCCATGATCCTGGTCAGTTCCTGTACGGTGAACTCACCCCGCAGCAGGATAGCCGCCAGACGGAGGCGGGAGGGGTCGGCAAGGGATTTCAGGGTATGAAGCATAGATCACGTTTGCCCGTTACTTGAATCAATATTAGTTGATATAGCATGATGGGCCAGTGCAGGCAAGAAAAAACGGCCTGCCGGTGGATACCGGCAGGCCGTGGGCGGAAAAAGATGGTCACCGAAAAGGTCAGGCGGCTTTTGCCGTGATGACCTCTTTTTCGCCGAACAGTTCGTCAAAAATCTCCTGCACCGTGGAGATCCGGTCGGCCTTCCAGGCATTGGTCCCGCAGAAAACGAGACCGGTTTCCACATCACCTCTCTGCGCCCGATCCAGAGAGTAGACGATGCAGAAACGTTCGCCGTTCTCCTTGAAACTGCATTTCTTGAGGCACCCGCTCTTGCACCTGGAATTGTTTTCCCGGTCATACCTGACGATGTTTTCCTGATTCTTGAGTATGGCCCGGCCGGGGAGTCCGGCGGGACTCATGATAAGACCGATATCTTCCTTGGTGCAGTCAAGGTACATCTGCTTGAAGCTGTCCGCGGCGTCACACTCCACCGTGGGGACAAAGCGACTGGCCATCTGCACGGCGTCGGCCCCCTGGGCCAGGGCATTTTCCAGGTCGGCTCGATCCCAGATCCCACCGGCGGCGATAACCGGCATCTCCACCCCGTACTCGCTCCGGAAGAACTCCTTGATGGCCCGGATCGTGCCGTAATGGTCATAATTACCGTTGCCGATATTCTCCATCTTCTCACCCAGATGCCCTCCCGCGGTATCCGGGTCTTCCACCAGCACGGCATCGGGCAGGCGATGGTACCCCTTGTCCCACTTCTTGGCGATGAGTTGGGCTGCTCGCACCGAGGAGACGATGGGGATCAGCGCCACATGGGGGGCATGGGCGGTCAGTTCCGGGAGGGAGAGAGGGAGGCCGGCGCCGCAGATGATGACCTTGGCGCCCCCTTCGATGGCGGCCTTCACCAGGTTTTCGAAGTCGGAGAGAGCCACCATGACATTGACGCCGACGATTCCGTCCGGAGCGATGGCATAGGCTTTTCGGAGCTCGTTCTTCATGGCATCCTGTTCGGCCTGCAGATAATTCTTGCCGTTATAAAATTCGCTATTAAGAGCGATGCCGGCGGCGGCGACGATGCCGATTCCGCCGCACCTGGCAACATGACCTGCCAGTGATCCGGCCGAAACCCGGACTCCCATTCCCCCCTGAATCAGGGGATATCGAACCTCGTACGCGCCAAGTTTGAATGGTTTCATCAGTTCCTCGATGGGGATTTTCGATAGTTGTCGGACAGGTGACACTTTACCAGAATCGGTCAAGGTGCAATGTAATAGAAGTGTAAAACCATTCCCCTTGCAAAAGCGGGTTCCCGGTGGTACACAGGGGGCATGAAGTGGTTACGGATGTTTTTTACCCCTCTCTCCGCCCTCATCGGCATTCAGTTGGTCTGGGTTCTGGTGGTAGTCCTCTGGATCTACTGGTTCATCGGCCGTCACCAGGAGCTCCGGCGACTGGCGCAACAGTACAAGCCGGACCTGTTGGCCGGCTACTCCTTCGACTGGCTTGTTCTGGCGGAAGGTCTGGCGCTCCTGGTGGCCATCCTCGTGGGGGTGTACGTCATCTTCCTCTACTGGCAGCGCCAGTCCGCCCTCAATCGCCGGCAGCGTGATTTCATCTCCCAGGTCACCCACGAACTGAAATCTCCCCTGGCTTCCATCCGGCTCCACCTGGAGACCCTTCGTCTCCGGAAGCCTTCTCCGGAGCGGGTCGAGCGCTTTCTCGACACCATGCTGGATGATACGACTCGCCTGGAAAACCATATCAACAACCTCCTCATGACCGCCAAGCTGGAACGGGGCTTTGGCGGAGGTGAACGCCATATTCACGACCTCTCCCGGTTCCTTACCCTCTTTCTGGAGCGGAAACGGCGAAAACTTCCCGAGGGGGGAAGTCTGACCTGGCGGATAGAACCTGACATACGGGTTGAGTTCGATCCCGAGGGGATGGAGATGGCGCTGCGAAACCTTTTTGAAAATGCCATCCTCTACAGCTTGGCCTCACCGGAAATCGAGGTGACCTTGAACCGGGAAGGGAGTAAACGGTGTGCCCTGACCTTTGGTGATCAGGGGCGGGGGATGGATAAGGAAGACCTGCGCAAGGTTTTTCTCATGTTTTACCGAGTCAGGACCACTGATGAGAATATCAGGGGGACCGGTCTTGGTCTTTATATCGTCAAATCGATCATCGACCGGCACGGCGGGTTGATCCGCGTGACGAGTCCCGGTGCGGGGAAGGGGACGGTGTTTCACGTCACCCTGCCGTTGGCCAAGTCCAAGGGGAGTAGTCATGAGTGAGGACCGTCCGCATATCCTCCTGGTGGAGGACGAGCTGCATCTGGCTCGGGGGATGACCTTTAATCTGGAGGAGGAGGGGTACCGGGTGAGTCATGCCGAGACCGGTGAGGCGGCTCTGGAACTCCTCGCCTTCAACCGCTTCGCCCTCATTATCCTGGATGTGATGCTGCCGGGGAAAGACGGCTTCACTGTTTGTCGCGAGGTCCGGGGTGCTGACCCGCGGGTCCCCATCCTGATCCTCTCCGCCCGGTCCGGGGAGAGTGACCGTATCTCCGGTCTGGACAGCGGCGCCGACGACTATCTGACGAAGCCGTTCAACTTGAGCGAGTTTCTCCTCCGGGTGAGGGGGATGCTTCGCCGGTCGTCATGGTACCGGCCGGAGCCGGTGGAGGAGGGGTACCGTTTCGGCGACAACGAGGTCTTTCTCCTTTCCTACCATGCCCGTGCCGCCCAGGGGGAGATCGACCTCACGGAACTGGAGATCCGGATGTTGGCCCTCTTCTTTCGCAACGAGGGGAAGACCGTGGCTCGTTCTACCCTTCTGGAGACGGTCTGGGGTTACTCTTCCGAGACCGAGACCAGGACTCTGGACAATTTCATCGTCCGGCTCCGGAAATACTTCGAACCCGATTCCTCTCATCCGGTTTACTTCCGGACCGTCCGGGGGGTGGGGTACCGGTTTGTCCGGAACGGGATTGGGGCGCACGGCTCCGGGCGCGAGGCGTGAGGATTAATTTACAGGGCACGTTTGCTTCTTTACCTCACTGCCAACCGGTTCACCTTGAGACTCCCCTTGGCCACGGTCAGCTTACCCTGTAGAGACGTCATCCCCGTGGGGAGGGGCGAGTACGGGGAGTCATACCCACCGTTGATGGCGAAATCGAACCCCTGGTCGAGCATCAGCTCCCCGGTGAAGGTGGTTCCCTGGGCCTCGATTACTGCGCCATTGAAGGCTGCGGTGCAGGCGTTGGCGAGTGTTTGGAAATAGGTTGTGCCGATTCGTGCCGGAAGGAGTTTGCCGATAACGTCCACCGGGGGAGCGTAGGTAGCGGTTACCGTCCGATTGGAGCCCATGGTTACGGTGCATCGGAATTCGGCGCGGGGCCACGATGGTGTGGCGTTGTCGCACCCCTCCCACCCCAGAAACCAGTTCCCCTCGCTGCTCAGGGGAGGGGCCGCAAGTGTAACGGTGGTATCGGGGAGGTAGATCAGAGAAGACGAGTTGGAGATGAGATAGCTCTGGGCGACCGCTGGGGGGGCATACATGATGCCGGCAGCGTTGCCGACGGAGTAGTCTTGTATGTAGACGAAACCGCCGGTGGAGGCGGCCGTTAAGGTGGTTGTCTCCACGAAGCTGTACAGAAATGCCGTTCCTTCCTCTCCGCCGACAAGAACCCTCCCGTCCTGGAGTTTTACCGCAGGAGAACCGGCGCCCCTGGCCAGAGGTGCATTGACGGAAAAGGTCGCGGTGAGGGGATCGTAGAGCTCGCCATATCCGCCGGTGAAGAGCGTGGCGTTGTCACTCCCGCCACTGATCAGCACCTTTCCGTTGTCCAGAACTGTCGCCGCATGCCCCACATGTCCGTTGTTCATCTTTGAAATTGCCGTAAACTTCCCCGTGGCTGGATCGAACAGTTCCGCGAGGAGGTTGCCAAAGGGAGAAACGTTGCACCACCCCGAGCAGATCTGGGTCCCCCCCGCCAGGAGGAGTGTGCCGTTGTCCAGCAGTGTCGCGGTATGATAGGCCCTGTCGGTGGTCATGAAGCCAATGATTGAGCAGGTTTTTTGGGCAGGGTCGTATCTCTCCACCGTCGGTATGGATTGCAATCCGATACTATTCATGGTCAATCCTCCCGCCATGAGGACCGTACCGTCCTGCAGGAGCGTGGCGGTGTGGCCGTAGCGGGCAAGGGTCAGTTCTCCCGCCGGAGCGAAGCTCCCTGTGACGGGGTCGTACTCCTCCATGCTGCCGTCGCTGTAGATCCCGTCAGGACTCCCCCCCGCCACAAGGACCCTGCCGTCCGGTAATCCGGTCGCAGTGTGGTTCATGCGAGGCGTCCCCATATCACCGGTGCGGGAAAAGGCGCCGCTTTGAGGATCGTACAGTTCCGCACTCCCCAGGACCCTGGAGGAGAAGTTGTCCCCCCCTGTGATGAGCACCTTGCCGCTGGTCAGCAGGGTCGCTCCATGGTGATAACGAGCCGTTCCCATACTCCCGGTGGTGGTGAATGTTCCGGAGGCCGGGTCGAACAGTTCCGCACCGTTGAGAACGTCACTCCCGCTTATCCCTCCGGTGATGAGCACCTTGCCGCTGGGGAGGAGGGTGGCTGTCTGCAGCGTCCGCGCCGCCGTCACCATGCTCCCCGTGGGGGTGAACCCGGCGGCTTGTACCGTCGCCACTCCCGTTCCCGGAAACAGGGCCACGCCGAGTAACATAACCATATATCGCGCGATGCAAAGCGCTTCGAGCCGCCTGATCATGGTGCCTCCCGTCGTTGATTGCGGTTGGATGAGCCCCGGAAGGGGGTTGAAACGGACGAAGGCCGGATGGTTTCCATCCGGCCTTCATCCGTAATTATCAATTTTCAATTATCAACTGTCAATTGCCGTTACAGTCCTGCCTTCTCCCTGAGGATCTCCACCTTGTCGGTTCGTTCCCAGGTGAACTCGGGGAGCTCTCGACCGAAGTGGCCGTAAGCTGCGGTCAGTTTGTAGATGGGACGGAGCAGATCAAGTTGTTCGATGATGGCCCTGGGTCGCATGTCGAAGACCTCCCGGACGATCTCGGCAATGCGGGCCGAGGGGATCTTCCCTGTGCCGGCGGTGTCCACCAGGATGGAGACCGGTTGGGCCACGCCGATGGCATAAGCCACCTGGATCTCGCACTTATCGCAGAGACCAGCCGCCACCAGGTTCTTTGCCACGTAGCGCCCCATATAGGCGGCGGAGCGGTCGACCTTGGAGGGATCCTTGCCGGAGAAGGCGCCGCCGCCGTGGGCGCCGTGGCCGCCGTAGCTGTCCACGATGATCTTCCGGCCGGTGAGGCCGCAATCCCCCATGGGGCCACCTACGACGAAACGGCCGGTGGGGTTGATGAGGTAGCGGGTCTTGTCGGTGATCATTCCGGCGGGGATGATCTTCTTCACCACCTCTTCGATGATCCCTTCTTCGATCTGCTTGTGGGTGACCTCGGGGGTATGTTGGGAGGAGATGACTACCGTATCCACATAGGCCGGTTTGCCGTCGACGTACTGGATGGAGACCTGGGACTTGGAGTCGGGGCGGAGGAAATTGAGCAGACCGCTTTTCCGGACGTCAGCCAGTTTCTTTACCAGTTGGTGAGAAAAGAGAATCGTCATCGGCATCAGTTCTGCCGTCTCGTTGCAGGCGTAGCCGAACATGAGTCCCTGGTCGCCGGCCCCCTGCTCCTTGAAGAGCCCTTCACCTTCGGTGACCCCCTGGGAGATGTCGGGAGACTGCTTGTCTATGGAAATCAGTACCGCGCAGGTCTCGCCGTCAAAGCCCATCTGGGAGTCGTTGTAGCCGATTTCCAGGATGGTTTCACGGACGATCTTCGGGTAGTCGATGATGGCGTTGGTGGTAATCTCTCCGGCAACAACAGCCATGCCGGTGGTGACGAGTGTTTCGCAGGCGACCCGCGACCGGGGGTCCTGGGTCAGGATGGCGTCAAGGATCGAGTCGGAGATCTGGTCGGCGACCTTGTCGG
Source organism: uncultured Geobacteraceae bacterium (assembly GCA_903902345.1). GTDB lineage: Bacteria > Desulfobacterota > Desulfuromonadia > Geobacterales > CAIOGM01 > CAIOGM01. The sequence continues at coordinate 59,710 of CAIUUR010000414.1, forward strand.
GGTGTCCTTCGGAGACCGATTCCGAGGTGAAGATGTAGTTATCCATTTCCAATGCGCTCATAGGTGCTGAAACCTCCATGAAGAGATGAGATTGCCGTATCGGTGGCGGTATAAAGACCGGTCAAGATATACGGTGACCTGTACGACTGTCAAGAAAAAAGCCGTCATGACTCTTGACGATCAGGGGGAACGGTGGAAGTCCAACGCCGTTTGAGGGGGATGGGGATATTCGGGATATCCCTTGACATTCAGGGTGATATGCCCTAATATGCGCCCTCTTACGTATCCGGGAGAGCCTTCGTCACGTAAAAGGTTCGACACTCCCCCGCATACTTTTTGATAGGAATTGCTAGGCTCGAGCGGTTTCGGCCGTGAGGGGTGGAGGGGAAGTCGTCCCGCCCAAGGATCCTGCTGGTACAGCAGATTGATATATATGCCTTTTTAGAGGTTTCGTGGGTTATCGCCCGGTTAGCCTGCCGCGCATTACGGTTCCCTCATATCATCTGCCCCGTCTTGGACCTCCCTCTCGCCGTCGCCCCCCCCCGGCACCTTTTTTTGCGAAAGAGTCATCTACGTGTATGCCAAAAAAAACTCTCCGACGCGTCATGCTGGAGCGGCGCTCCGCGCTTTCTCCCGACTTGTGGCTATCGCTGAGTTCCCTCGTTCAGCAGCGCTTTCTGGCATCGGAACTGTTCGCACGGGCCATGACTCTTGCCCTATATGTTCCGGTGCGGTGCGAAGTGGATACGGCGGACGTCATGGGTGCGGCGCTTGCCGGAGGGAAAAAGCTCATCCTGCCCGTGGTTCACGGGGAGGGTCTCCTCTTCCGGGAGATCACGGGGGTGCATGACCTGGCAGTGGGGGCGTTCGGGATTGCCGAGCCGGTGGCGTCTTGCCCGGAGCGACTTCCTGAAGAAGCCGACTGTATTGTCATTCCGGGAGTTGCCTATGACCGGAGCGGCCGACGGATCGGCTACGGGAAGGGGTTTTACGACCGAACGTTGCATCACCTGGAGGGGATGGGACGACTGGTCGGCTTTTGTTTCGATTTCCAGTTGGTGGAAGAGATCTTCGGCGAACCACACGACGTGGCGCTGGATCTGATCATAACCGAACGACAGGCTCTGTCGGTTCGGTAACTATAGAAAGGGGGTAGGTGCAGTGAAAATTGATATCATGTTTGTCGTGATCCTCCTCGCGGTTGCCGGTGGAATCGGCTATTTCGTCGGGAACCTGTTGAGAAAGAAGTACTCGGATTCGTTGCTGGCGCGGTCGGAGGAGCTCGCCGCAAAAACCATCGAAGACGCCAAGCGTCAGGCTGAGACCATTGCCAAGGAGGCGACTCTCCAGGCAAAGGATGTGGTTTATCAGGCCAAGGCCGACTTCGAACGGGAGTGCAAGGAGGCGCGCTCCGATCTCCAGACCCAGGAGAAGCGTCTGCAGCAGAAGGACGAGCACCTGGAAAACAAGATGAACCTCTTCGACCAGCGGGATGCGGAACTGGTGAAGAAAGAGCAGTCGGTAATCTCCCGTGATCAGGCGCTGGTGACGAAGGAGCAGAAGATCGGCGAACTTCATGAACAGGCGCGTCTGAAGCTGGAAGAGGTTTCGGGGCTGACCGCCACGGAAGCCAAGCAGATCCTCATGGATGGCATGATTGACGAGGCGAAGTTCGATGCCGCCAAGAAGATCAGGGTGATAGAAGAAGAGGCGCGGGAGACCGCGGACAAAAAGTCCAAGGAGATCCTGGCCCTGGCGATTCAGCGGTACGCAGGCGAATACGTCGCGGAGCGGACCGTCTCCGTCGTGGCGCTTCCCTCCGACGAGATGAAGGGGCGGATCATTGGCCGGGAAGGGCGCAATATTCGGGCTCTGGAGGCGGCCACCGGGATCGACCTCATCATCGACGACACTCCCGAGGCGGTAATCCTCTCCGGATTCAACCCCGTCCGGCGTGAGGTGGCCAAGCTCTCTTTGGAAAAACTCATCGCCGATGGTCGGATTCATCCCGGCCGCATCGAAGAGGTGGTGGCTAAGGCCACCGAAGAGGTGGAGCAGGCGATCAAGGAAGCAGGAGAGCAGGCAGCCTTCGATCTGGGGGTTCACGGCATTCATCCCGAGATTCTCAAGCTCATCGGACGGCTTCGCTATCGGACCTCCTACAGCCAGAACGTTTATCAGCACTCTCTGGAAGTTGCTTTCATCTGCGGGATCATGGCGGCCGAACTGGGAATCAATGTCAAGCAGGCCAAGCGGGCCGGTCTTCTGCACGATCTGGGGAAGGCGGTGGACCACGAGGTGGAAGGGTCCCATGCCGTCATCGGGGCCGATATCGCCCGGAAGTACGGCGAATCGCCCAAGATCATTCACGCCATCATGGCGCATCATGAGGATGAGAAGCCGGCCACCGTGCTGGCGGTGCTCGTTCAGGCGGCCGACGCCCTCTCCGGAGCCCGTCCCGGCGCCCGGCGCGAGATGATGGAGACCTACGTCAAGCGGTTGGAGGACCTGGAGCGGATCGCCACCTCCTTTGGCGGTGTCACCAACTCCTTCGCCATCCAGGCCGGCCGGGAGATTCGGGTCATGGTCTCCAGCGAAGAGGTGAGCGACGATCGGACCCTCATCCTGGCCAAGGACATCGCCAAGAAGATCGAGGCGGAGATGACCTACCCCGGCCAGATCAAGGTTCATGTCATCAGGGAAACGCGGGCAGTGGATTATGCCCGTTAAGGTTCTTTTTATCGGGGACCTGGTGGGTAAGCCGGGACGTCAGGCGGTATCGCGGGAGCTGCACCGTCTGGTGGACCGTCACGCCGTGGATCTGGTGGTGGCCAATGGAGAGAATATGGCCGGCGGCTTTGGTATCACCGAGGAGACCGCCCGGGAGCTTTTCGATCTGGGGGTACACGTCCTCACCAGCGGCAATCATATCTGGGATAAGCGGGAATCGTATGCCTACCTGAACCGTGAGACGCGGATTATCCGGCCGGCCAACTACCCGGAAGGGGCTCCGGCGCGGGGGAGCATCGTGGTGAAGACCTCGGGGGGGGTGAAGATCGGCCTCCTCAATCTGGAGGGGCGGGTCTTCATGAATAATCTGGAGTGTCCCTTTCGAACGGCAGACCGGGAGGTCGCCCGTCTTCGGGAGGAAACACCGATCATCCTCGTGGATTTTCATGCCGAGGCCACATCGGAAAAGGCATCCTTGGGATGGTACCTGGACGGGCGGGTAAGCGCGGTCATCGGCACCCACACCCATGTCCAGACTGCGGATGAGAGAATCCTTCCGGGGGGGACCGCCTACATCACCGATGCGGGGATGACGGGGAGCTTCGATTCGGTGATAGGGGTTCGTAAGGAAGAGCCGATTCAGAAGTTTCTGACCCAGCTCCCCGCCAAGTTTGAGGTGGCCAAGAGAGACATCCGGCTGAACGGAGTGGTTGTCACGGTGGACAACGGGACGGGGCGGGCCTCGGCCATCGAGCGGGTTAACGTGGCCTGTGGGTAGTTTGTTTAATCGGACTGATCTGGCCGATCAGTCCGATTAAAAACGAAGGAGAAAAGCAATGACTGTTGCACAGCAGATGGAGATCATCAAGAGGGGTAGTGTGGAGATCTTGGTGGAGAAGGAGCTCCTGGAGAAGCTGGAGAAATCCGCCAGGAGCGGGATTCCCCTGATCATCAAGGCAGGGTTCGACCCCACGGCGCCGGACCTTCATCTGGGACATACGGTACTGATCCAGAAGCTGCGGCAGTTTCAGTTGCTGGGTCACCATGTTCATTTCCTCATCGGCGATTTCACCGGGATGATCGGTGATCCCACCGGCAAGTCCGAGACCCGTAAGGCGCTGACCCGTGAGGATGTCCTCCGGAACGCCGAGACCTACAAAGAGCAGGTGTTCAAAATCCTCGATCCGGAGAAAACGAAGGTCGTCTTCAATTCCGACTGGCTCCTCCCGCTCTCCGCCAGCGACATGATCGCCCTGGCTTCCAAGTATACCGTGGCCCGGATGCTGGAACGGGAGGACTTCAGTAACCGTTTCGCCAATCAGCTCCCCATCAGTATTCACGAGTTCCTCTATCCGCTGATTCAGGGGTACGACTCGGTAGCATTGAAGGCCGATGTGGAGCTGGGGGGGACGGACCAGAAATTCAACTTGCTGGTGGGTCGGGAACTTCAACGGGAGTGGGGGCAGAGTCCCCAGTCGGTCATTACCATGCCGCTTCTGGAAGGGCTGGACGGTGTCAACAAGATGTCCAAGTCGTTGGGAAATTATATCGGCATCAACGAACCGCCGGAGCAGATCTTCGGCAAGATCATGTCGATCTCCGATGACCTGATGCTTCGCTACTATGAGCTCCTCAGTGACCTGTCGCTGGACGGGCTGGCGACCCTGAAAAACGAGCTGAAGGCGCATCTGGTTCATCCCATGGATGCCAAGAAGCAGCTGGGGCGTGAGATGGTGGCCCGTTTTCACGGCGCCGCCGCTGCCGAGTCTGCCCAGGAGGAGTTCGTTCGACGTTTTCGGGACAATCAGGCTCCCGAGGAGATGCCCGAGGTGACGGTGGCGTCCGAGGAAGGGAAGATTCTTCTCAGCAGGCTGCTGGCCCAGGCCGGACTGGTTGCTTCCAACAGTGAAGGGCGCCGGGCCATCCAGGGGAGCGGAGTGAAGATCGACGGGGAAAAGATCTCCGACGACACCCTCGAACTACCCGCCGGCACCTACGTCATCCAGTTCGGCAAGCGGCGTTTCGCCCGGATCATTCTCACCTGATTCGGGCCATGAACCACCAACCACCCCAGGAGTCCGAGTCACCAGTCACCAGTCACCAGTCACTGTCTCCGAGTCACCTGTCACCGGTCACTGCCTCCGACTCCCCACTCCCACAGTCTCCGAGTCACCAGTCACCAGTCACCAGTCACGGTCTTCCGCTTCCCCGCATCATCATCATCCAGGGTCCCACCGCCACCGGCAAGAGCGAGCTGGCGGCCCGTCTTGCCGAGGAGTTTAACGGTGAGATCGTCGGAGCCGATTCCCTGCAGCTCTATCGGGGGATGGAGATCGGCTCGGCTGCACCCGGTCCGGAGCTCAGGGGGCGAGCGCCACACCACCTCATCGGAATTCTTGACCCGGACGCTCCTTTTACTGCTGCCGATTATGCCCGGGAGGCAGGGGAGGTCATAGCAGGGATACTTCGTCGGGGGGGGATTCCCTTTGTTACCGGGGGGACCGGTCTCTACCTCCGGGCGCTTCTGGGGGGGATGATAGAGTCGCCGGCAGGGAACGACGGCCTCCGTCGTGAACTTGCCCAACGGGGTGAGCTCCATGGATTTGCGTCCCTCCTGGAGGAGCTGAAGCAGGTTGATCCGGAAACCGGAGCGCGGCTTCATCCAAACGACCGGCTGCGGATCGTCCGGGCGCTGGAAGTTTGCCGAGCCACCGGTGTTCCCTTCTCACAGATGACCCGTGAGCACGGCTTCAGGGAAGAGCGGTACTCCGTCCTGAAGGTCGGGATCACCCGGGAGCGTTCCCAGTTGTACCGGCGAGTGGAAGAGCGGGTAGAGGGAATGCTGGTCGACGGATTGGTGGATGAGGTCAGGGGGCTGTTGGCACGTGGATATTCTCCGGATCTCAAGAGCATGCGCGCCATCGGCTACAAGGAGATTTGCCGCCATCTCTCCGGCGAAATAACTCTTCATGAGGCGGCTGAGCTGATCAAGCGGGACACCCGGCGCTACGTGAAGCGGCAACAGACATGGTTTTTTAGGGACAGCGCAACGAAATGGTTTGAATATCCTGAAAATTTTGCTAGTATTCGGTATGCTGTTGAAGAATTCATCGTCTCGCCGCGGTAAAGCGATGAGGCTCAACATTGAGGCCCCCATGGGACCGATCATAATCCAAGGAGAGGGAAATGGCGAAAGCACCGTTCAACATCCAGGACCAGTTTCTCAATCAGTCGCGTAAGGAGCACATCAGGGTCGTCATGAAGCTGATGTCCGGAGAGAAACTTGAGGGGTTCATCAAGTCCTTTGATAACTTTTCCGTGCTGATGGAAGTCCATGGCGATATCCTCATCTACAAGCATGCTATCTCGTCATTAACTTCGGTTGACGGCGCCTTCAAACTCCATCCTTAAATCGTTGGAACAGGCGGCAGAGGTGAGTCGGGAATGGTGACACTTCCGCCCTCTGCCGTTTTTTTGCATCAACAACGGCAAATTCACCACGGAGACACGGAGACACAGAGGAAAACCCTCATTGCCGCAGATTGTTATAGCTCTTCTGTCTGTTGGACTGCAAAGCTGATCTTTTTTGGTGAAAACTGCGCATCTGATTTTCTCAGTGAATTCCTCCGTGTCTCAGTGCCTCCGTGGTTCAACTTCCCTTTCAGATTTCTGCCCTTCACTTTCGATATGGAGTTGTCATGAAACGTGGTTTGCTCATCAGTGAGGTTCTTTCCGGCGCCCTTGCCCAGGAGTTGGAGCTGGAACCGGGGGACCGGCTCGTGGCGGTCAACGGTCAACCGTTGCGTGATCTCATCGACTATGAGTACCACATCTCCGACGATCCGCTCACCCTGGAGGTCCTGCGCGGTTGCGGCGAGACGTGGGAGATCGAGGTGGAACGGGACGAGGGGGAACCGTTGGGGATCGTCTTTGCTCCCCCCACCCCCAAGCGGTGCGGCAACAACTGCATCTTCTGCTTCGTTCATCAGCTCCCCAAGGGGCTCCGCAAGCCGCTCTACGTCAAGGACGAGGATTACCGCCTCTCCTTTCTCTACGGTACCTACATCACCCTCACCAATCTGACCAAAAGCGATCTCCGCCGGATCAAGGAACAGCGTCTTTCTCCTCTCTACGTCTCGGTTCATGCCACCGATCCGGTTGTTCGGGAACAGCTTCTGGTGCGCTCCGGGCTCCCCCCGGTACTTGATCTGCTGCGGGAACTGACAACTGCGGGGATTACCCTCCACACCCAGGTGGTTCTCTGCCCCGGTATCAATGACGGCCAGATTCTGGAGCGGACGGTGGCCGACCTGTCCGAACTCTTTCCCCGGGTGGCCTCGCTGGCGGTGGTACCGTTGGGGTTGACGTCGCATCGGGGAGGGCTTCCGGAGCTGCAACCGGTCACCCCCGAATATGCCGCAGCCTTCGTTGATCGCTGGCAGCCGGTGAGCGAACGTTTGGCCGCTGAATTGGGCGAACCTTGGCTCTTTCTTGCCGATGAATTCTTCATCCGTGGAGGGGTATCCTTTCCTCCTCTGGAAACCTACGGCGATTTCCCGCAACTGGAGAACGGTGTGGGGATGATTCCGCTCCTTCTGGGCGAGGCGGCGGATCTCCTGCGCGATGCGGAACCCCTCCCCCCTCTTGTCGTGACGGTTGTCACCGGGATTTCTCCCTATCCCTACATCAAGGAGTTCCTGGCGCGGTTGGACTCGGCAACCGGGATGACCACGCAGGTCGTGGCCGTTCCCAACAGCCTCTTCGGCCCGTCGGTCACTGTCACCGGACTTGTCGGTGGAGAGGACATCGTCGCGGCGTTACAGGCAAAAGAGTTGGGGGCCTTTGTGGTCGTTCCCGATGTCATGCTCAAGGAAGGGGAGTGGTTTCTGGACGACATGACTGTGGCGGAACTCTCCAGCTCTTTGGGATGCGAGGTTGTCGTTGTTCCGGCGAATCCGTGGGGATTTTACGAGGCGCTACGGCTCCGCTCAGGGGCATAAGGTGGTTCGCGACAAAGAACATACCTGCAACCGGTCGAATCTATTGGGCCTTCTTGGGAGCACGGACATCCTGTCCGTATTCAAGCGGCTGTAGCGCTTGAAAAGCCTTTGATGACATGACAATGATTCAAAGATGAAACCGCTCAAAACGCGGGCAGGATGCCCGC
>CAIUUR010000415.1 GCA_903902345.1 uncultured Geobacteraceae bacterium
ACAGTTGACCAGCTTGACCCCGGCCTCGATGGTGCAGTTCCGACCGATGACCGAGTCCTTGATGGCGGAACTCCCCAGGATCTGGGAGTTGTCGCCGATGATTACTGTCCCTTCCAGTACCGCGGAATCCGCCAATTTGACGTCCACGCCGATCCGGAGATCCCGTCCCACCACGTCCTGCTTGGATTCATCAATCTTGACATTAACCTTTCCCTTGAAGATCTCGTGATGAGCCTCCCGGTAAGAGTCGGTGTTGCCGATGTCACGCCAGTACCCCTTCACGGAGAAACCGTAGAGCGGCGCCGCCATCTGCAGGAGTTTGGGGAAAAGATCCTGGGAGAAGTCGTAGTTCTCACCTTCGGGAATCAGGGCCAGCACCTCCGGCTCCAGAACGTAGATACCGGTATTGATGGTGTCGGAGATCACCTCGCCCCACCCCGGCTTTTCCAGGAACTGGATGATCTTCTGCTCCTTGTCGGTAATGACGACGCCGAACTGCAGCGGGTCCTTCACCGGAGTGAGCGTGATGGTGGCCTGGGCATGATTCTCCTCATGAAAGTCCAGCACCTGCTGCAGGTTGAAGTTGGTGAGGAGATCACCGCTGATTATGAGAAACCGCTCGTTCAGATATTTCTCGGCGCACTTTACCGCACCGGCAGTCCCCATGTCCTCCAGAGGGGTCACATAGGTGATCCTGACGCCGAAGTCGCTCCCATCCCGGAAAAATTTCTTGATGACTTCGGGCTGGTGATACAGGAGCATGACCAGCTCGGTAATATTATGCTTCTTGAGGAGCTCCACGATATGGAGCATGATGGGGCGGTTGACGAGGGGAATCATCGGCTTCGGCATACTGGAGGTGAGGGGCTGGATACGGGTGCCGAACCCGCCGGCCATAATGACGGCTTTCATGGGATAGGACTCCTTTCAGACGATCTGAAGCGCACGTGAGGAGGGGCAACCACCGGTCGGGGCGATCACCCTCGTTGGGATTTCTTGCCGAGAACCTTGCTGATCTCCGCCTTGAGATCTTCGATATTGCTGGATTTCACCACATATCCGTCCGCCAGCCAGGCGGAGAAATCGTCCTTGTAACAGGAGAAGGCCGAGCAGAGGATGACCGGGAGGTTATGCCGCTCCCTGACGATCTGCTGGAGGAGGTCCAGACCGCTCTCGCTCTTGAGTTTGATATCCAGGATAACCAGGTCGAAGGGCTGCTCGTCCAGTCGCTGCAGCGCCTCCTTCACCGTGGCGGCGGACACCACCTCGTACCCGTCATCACCCAATTCCTGGGCGTACAGCAGACGGATATTCGCCTCATCGTCAATAACAAGTAAGCGCGCCATCACTCTCTCCTTTCGATCGGGACCGTTATCCTGAAGCTGATTTCCTGTTCGGTAGTGGTTATGGTAAAGGGGATATCCTGTTTTTCCAGCAGGTTACGGCAGACCATGATCCCCAAGCCGCTCACCGTATGTCCCGACGGAACCGGCGTGGCAGAGGCTTCAAGGAGTATCCCCTGGGGAATCAGCCGGGTGGCAACCGTCACTTCGCTACCGTCGGGGAGAGAGTCCAGAAGATTGATAATGATGGTCTTGACACAGAAGGTTATCTGGCGGAAATCGATGAACGCCATGGGGAGGTTCTGAGGAAGATCCAACCGGACGGTAATCCCCCGCTGCACCAACCGATCCGTCAGATCCTCGTTAACCCGGTAGACCAGCAGATTCACGTCCCACTGGTCCCGCGTGGGATAGAGGGAATCAGAAGAGGTCATTACCTCGTTGAGGACATCGTCCAATTGCTGCGCTGCGGTAACCAGTGACTGGAGATGTTCGCGCAGGGGATCATCATCGGCTTTTTTCTTGAGGAGGGATCGGGCGAACCCCCCGATGGTCACCAGGGGGTTCCTGATGGAGTGGGCGATGGAAGAGGTGATTTCCCCCACCAGCGCCAGCTTTTCCATCCGAACGATCTGTTCCTGCTGCTCTAGGAGCTGCTCGTTGGCATCCACCAGCCGTTCGATCTTTTCCTGGAGCTGGTCGTAGAGGGAAGCCCGTTCGATGGCAAAGGCCACCGTATATCCGAACGTCTCCAGCGACTCCAGATCCTGACGGGTAATCGTCTTGTGGGTCACATAGTTGTCGGCGACGATGACCCCCACCGCCCGGTTCCGGCAAACCAGCGGCATGATGAGGTAACTGTCAACTTCAAGGAGTTCCGAGAGCCCGTTGTCACCCTCCGCCGCACGAATACGGTCATCAACCATGAGCGGACGGTGACCATTGAGTACCCGGCAGAGGATATGCCCCTCTTCCAGAAGGAGGGCTCCCAGACGGGTGATAATATCGTGAAACTTGGCTTTCTCCGTCCGGAGCTTGGTGTTGAAGAATTGGGACGCCATCTCGGTGAGCGAGTAGTTGTGATGAGCAATCTCCTCCCAGGTCTGCCAGGCCTCCTGAAGGTTTCGAGGCCCGATTCCCAGGTTATGCTGGCACTTGTCGGTAAGGAGGAGAAACGCCCGGTTCATTCCGAACCCCTTGCCGGCGGTGATGGCCGTCATTGCCACGGACAGAACCTCGTCCAGGTTCATGGTCGTCTGGAGGACCTCCGCCAGTTCATGAAGGAAGCTGATCTCCTGATTCCTGCTGTCCAGAGAGCCGGCCATGGCGGCGATCTGGTTCTTCTGTTCGCGCAGTCCCTCCACAAGCAACGGAACGAACCGGGCCAAAGGCTGGTCACCCTCGGCCATGGTGCGGAGATCGTCGCGAAACCGGTCGCAGTAAAAACACTTTTCGACGATCCGCCGCGCAGGGAGAGTGCGGAACTCATCCTCGTTTTCGTGGATGTTCGGGCACTCACCTGGTTCGATCTGTTCCTTTGTCCAGCAGCAGTTCCAGTTCACGATTCCCTGTTAACCATCCTTCACTAATTGGGCGCCGGAGTCCGGAGCGCGGTGATTATAGCAGGTGAAGCAGCATTATCAAGGCAAATCAGCGCTGCCCGGAGCGCATAATGCACACTATTTTATTAATGAAGTGTTTCACGCCGGATATCAGTTCAACGCGGCGGTGGTCATGACGAATAGGGGACTCCAACGGCCTTCGTCACTACGGATCGAAGGCCGTCGGGCGACGAGATCTACTCCCCCTCCTCTTTCTCGAACTTCCCTTTTTCCTGACACTGGGGGCATTTCTGGGGCTTGCAGCGCCCCTCCTTGGTATAACCGCACGCAGCGCATTTCCAGTTTGCCATTTAATTTTCCTCCTCTTGACAGGTGTTAAAATTCTCCACGGTGAACTCTCCGAGGTATGAATGTACGAAATAGCATGAGGAACTAACCAAATGCAATCTTAAAACCATAGGGCATCGTCCCTGACGCAGGCAATCCGTATACAACGTTATAAAACAATCAAACAGGCCGCCAAAGGAGCCTCACTATGCAGAGAAGGAGAAACAACGGCACCGGCCCAAGGGGTATAACCGGAGTTATGGTCATAACTCCGGTTATACCCCTATAACACATTGCATTTCTGATAGTTACATCATATCAGAGAATCGGCGAATAACCCCGGTTATGACCATTTATCGTAACTTCTTTTTCACAAAGACGAATTATCACATAATATCGCAAAAATACAAAAAATCCATTTCTGGCATCTCGTTTGCTTACGGTACGGTTATCCTGAAAACAAACAGTATCTCTTTTTAACACATCCATCACCGTCAACCGGCTGCGCCACCAACGAGGAGAACGTCATGGGTAAAAAAAAGTTCTACCAGCATCTCTATTTTCAGGTCCTGTTTGCCATTTCGGCGGGAATACTGGTGGGACATTTCTACCCGGGGACCGGGAGTGAACTGAAACCGTTGGGTGACGGCTTCATCAAGCTGATCAAAATGATCATCACCCCCATCATCTTCTGTACGGTGGTAACCGGTATCGCCGGGATGGAGGATATGAAGAAGGTGGGGAGGGTCGGCGCCAAGTCGCTCCTTTACTTCGAGATCGTCACGACCATGGCGCTGGCCATCGGACTCACCGTCGTCAGCATCATTCAGCCCGGCGCCGGTTTTAACGCCGACGTGACCAAGCTGGACACCAAGGCCCTGGCCACCTACACCACCCAGGCCAAGGCCCATTCGACGGTAGACTTCCTCATGAACATCATCCCCAACAGCGTCGTTGACGCCTTCGCCAAGGGTGACATCCTGCAGGTCCTCTTCTTCGCGATCCTCTTCGGCGTCGCTCTCTCCGCCCTGGGTGAGCGGGGGAAGGTGGTCTTCCGGCTCATAGATCAGGCGGCCCATGTCTTCTTCGGCATTGTCAACGTCATCATGAAAGCAGCCCCCATCGGCGCCTTCGGCGCCATGGCCTTTACCATCGGCAAGTTCGGACTCGGCTCCCTCTCCAAACTCGGCATGCTCATGGGGAGCTTCTACCTCACCTGCCTCATCTTCGTATTCCTGGTTCTCGGCACCATCGCCAAACTCTGCGGCTTCAACATCTTCAAGTTCCTCCGGTACATCAAGGAAGAGCTCCTCATCGTGCTGGGAACCTCGTCGTCCGAATCAGCCCTCCCCCGGCTCATGGCCAAGCTGGAGAACCTGGGGTGCACCAAGTCGGTGGTGGGGCTGGTGGTTCCCACCGGGTACTCCTTCAACCTGGACGGCACCTCCATCTACCTGACCATGGCGGCGCTCTTCGTGGCCCAGGCTACCAACACCCCCCTGACCATGACCCAGACCCTCACCATCCTGGGGGTGCTCCTCCTCACCTCCAAGGGGGCCGCCGGTGTCACGGGGAGCGGCTTCGTCACCCTGGCGGCCACCTTCGCCGCCATTCCCACCATCCCGGTGGCCGGACTGGCCCTCATACTGGGTATCGACCGGTTCATGTCCGAGGCCCGCGCCCTCACCAACCTGGTGGGGAACGGCGTCGCCACCGTGGTGATCTCACGGTGGGAAAAAGAGCTGGATGTGGCTCAGATGACCCGGGTCTTGAACGGCGAGACCGACACCGAGGCCGATGAGCCGGAGCTTATCATGGGGTCACCGGATCCGGTATACGAGCAGCTCTGATTACCTGCAGATCAGACCTTGTCCCCCCGAAGATTTTCGGCAAAAAGTTTCGTTGCGCCACGGGACGCGCAGAAATCGCCACACATGCTGCAGCTGCGCTCGTCCTCCGGCGTGCGGCTGGCGCGAATGGCTCTGGCATCGTCCGGGTAGAGTGCCAGCTGAAATTGCCGTTCCCAATCCAGATCCCTGCGCGCCTTTGACATCTCCTTGTCACGCTGACGACTCTTTTCCGGGTATTTGTTCATATCACCGATATAGGCCGCGATCTTGGCGGCCTTTACCCCCTGGCGGACATCCTCTTCATGAGGAAGAGCCAGGTGTTCCGCCGGAGTTATATAACAGATCAGATCCGCGCCGTGACTCGACGCATGTGCCGAGCCGATGGCGGCGGTGATGTGGTCAAACCCGGGAGCGACATCCGTACAAATCGGCCCCAGCATATAATAGGGGGCACCGCCGCTCATCCGTTTCTGCAACTGGATGTTCCCGGCAATTTCGTCCAGGGGCACATGCCCCGGCCCTTCCACCAGCATCTGACACCCCATGTCACGACCAATTTCCGCAAGCTCACAGTTGATAAGCAACTCCTGTATCTGGGCTCGGTCGGATGAATCGTGGATGGCCCCGGCCCGGAGACCATTGCCCAGGGAGAGCACGGTGTCGTATCTCTTCAGGATTCCCACCACCCGGTCGAACTGCTCGTACAACGGGTTTTCACGGTTGTTGGCAAGCATCCATGCCACCATGGAGACTCCCCCCTTGGAGACCAGGCCTCCGTAACGGTATCCCTGCTTTCGCAACCGCTCGATGGTGTACAGGTTGATGCCGCAGTGGACGGCCATGAACGCCATGCCGTCGGCACACTGCTGCTCAATCAGATCGAAGAGAAGCTCTGCGTCCAGCTTGTTCGGGTCGCCATAGCGGCGGGCGGCCTCACAGAATGCCTGGTACAGAGGGACGTTCCCCACGGGGAGTTCGACAGCGGCGATAACTTCACGCCTCACCCGGTCCAGATCGCCGCCAACGGACAGTTCCATAAGGGTGTCGGCTCCCGATTCCTGGGCGACCAGCGCCTTGCGGACCTCGGCCGGGTAGTCGATAATGTCGCTGGAGGTGCCGATGGAGGCGTTCACCTTGGTTCTGAGTCCTTTGCCGATACCGGCAATCCGCTGCGGTTTCCGGACGTGATTCCATGGTATGACGATTTTCCCTTCTGCGACCATCGTCCGGATATATTCCGGGGGTAGATCTTCGTCACACGCCACACGACTCATCTGTTCGGTTACGGTTCCTTTTCGTGCTGCCTCAATCTGGGTGAGCATTCGCTTCTCCTTTGTCTGAAAAAATAAAAGCCCCTGTCGGGAATGGACAGGGGCGCGAATGCCACGGAATAGAGAGAGGCCTCGGCCCCTCTTTCCACGGAGGTTTCACAAAGCGTCGGGTTGGCAGGTCTCCTGGCTCCAGGGTCATCTTACTCGCCGTGCCTTCCCGGTACGTACCAGTGGCATACTACGGCTTTCATCGCCTGTTACAGTTGCGGGACAGCAAGGGATTTCCACCCTTTTCCCTATTATCCGCGACCAGGGTGGTCACGGCACCAAACCGAGTAAATTATACCGCAGGTTATTAGCATTCCCGCAGAGGAAAGTCAACCTCAGTCCTGATTACTACCAATCTGCGGCTACCTGAATCTCCCTCCCCCTTCAAGGGAACGAAAAAAGCCGGAGATTAGCACCAATCAGGACCTCAGTTGAGGAAGAGAGATAGTGCGTAAGGCTGTTACCGGCTGAGCAATTGTTGCAGAGTCTCTAGATAGGCGCGTATACCCATTGCGGTCACCCCACGGCAGAGAGGGCGTTGCCCGTCGGCCAGGCAGAGGAGCAGCCCCTCTTCGGGTTCACTCTTTTCAAACAGGGATCGGAAACGGACCAGGCCGGAAGCCAGGGATGCAGTCGGTGTCCTGCTTAACTTTATCTCCACCGGCAACGGCCGCAGGTTTCGCCCTTCAATGATCAGATCAACTTCCAGGCCGTTGTTGGTCCTGAGGTACGAGATCTGTGGTTGCCGGCCATGATTGGCGTAGGATTTGACCGTTTCCTGAATGCAATAATTTTCGAACAACGCCCCCGACATCGGCCCTTCCAGCAATTGTTCCCGGTCACGCACCCCCGCAAGGTGACACGCCAGGCCGGTATCAAGAAAATAGACCTTGGGCATTTTGGTTATCCGCTTACCCAGATTATTGAAGTAGGGAGACAACAGGTAAATGATTCGACCGGCCTCCAGAACAGAGAGCCATCGCTTGATGGTGGGAACGCTCACCCCCAGATCCGTGGCAAATGAGCTCATGTTCAGCATCTGACTGCAGCGGATCGCCAGAAGCTGCATGAACCGGTGGAACTCACGCAAACTGCCGATATCGTAGAGACTGCGGATGTCCCTTTCGAGGTAGGTCTGGATATACGATGAATACCAGAGCCGCCGGTCGATCTTCGGTGTGGTGGCAAGCTGTGGGTAGGCGCCGGTCAGACAGGTCGTGGCAAAGAGTTCCATGCCGCTATCCATCGGCGTAACCTGTTGCAACTCGGAAGCAGCGAAGGGGAGGAGATCCAGCAGAGCGATCCTGCCGGCCAGGGAGTCGCCAAGGTTACGGATCATGCCGAACTGCTGGGAACCGGTAAAGACGAAGCTTCCATTCCGGCTTCGATCATCATCCACTCGCATCTTCACATGAGAGAGAATGCCGGGGGCAAGTTGAATCTCGTCGATAATGCTGCGTCCACCAAGGGAGTCCAGGAAATAGACTGGATCAGTGTGCGCCAATTGAAGCACTGCCGGATCGTCCAGCGACGTGTAGTGGTACTCCGGCAGAGCGTGACGCAGAAGTGTCGATTTTCCGGACTGTCGTGGACCGGTAACAGCCATACAGGGAAAGGTGTCAAGAATACCTGGAAGCAGGCTTTTGATGCTGCGTGGAATGTACATGAATCTATGATAGGAGCGGGACCGGAGGGTGTCAATACATATTTAACATGGCAAGTTATATCTGTATCGCACTTAGAACTAATGGGTTTAAAGAAATACTCAACAACATCTTAACAACTTCGAAGCCTGACCCGGCACCTTACTCAACAACATCTTAACAACTTCGAAGCCTGACCCGGCACCTTACGACACCTACGGGCGTTCACTTCCATGCCGTTAAACGGCTTGGCGATGTAATCCACGGCCCCCGCGGCGAATCCGTCGGCGATTTCCTGATGACTCTCCCCGGAGATAAGGAGAATCACCGGAATTCGGGCCGTGGCGGGATTTTGTGCAAGAATGCGGCAGAAGTTAACGCCATCCGTTTCCGCAGCAAGGAGAATGAGGTCCGGCCGGAAATCAAGAGCCAGTTTCAGTGCGGAGACCACGTCGGTGGCGGCCAGGCAGTTCTGCTCCTCCGGCAGCATCCCGCTCAAGAGCATGATGCCGGCCGGCTCATGATCTACGATAAGAATAGCGCCGACGGAGTCGAGATCGTTCCTCTGCTCCATGGTTACGGGGAGATTCGATTGGGCGAATGGCAACGGCTCCCGGCAGGATGATTCTGACGGAGTAAGCAGGTTGTGATCAATGGTCATCGATTTAACCTTTTACAGTTGGCCCCATGGTCATGACGGTAGAGTATCGGTTTGTGCGCCGCCGCAGTCGACAGGCTGCTAGTGAGGCGCGGGAAGATTGAGCAGCATGTTCCCCCCCCCCATGACCCCCGGCATCTTGCCGTCCCACTTGGCAATCTGCTGCCGCATGATCTGAAGTTTTTCCCACTCCAGCAGCTTAGGGTCCAGGGAGGAGGCCAACGCCCGGTTGGCGGCAGCCTCGCCGTTGGCGATGGCTATCTTCTTCTTCGCCTCCGCCTCTGCCTGGCGAACTTCATTCTCCACCTGAATGCTCTTTTGAATCGCCTGGGTCTTGGAGTTCACCGCTTCCAGGAGAGCCTTGGGGGGGCGAAGACTCCCGATGAGGCCGAACTGCTGGACGACGATGCCATAGGACTTGACGTTTTCCCCCAGCTCTTTACCGACTTTTGCCAGGAATTCCTCCTTCCTGGCGCCGTTTATGTCGTCAAAGGTATATTCGGAACCGATCTGCGCCACGATATTCCTGGTCGTATCCCGCAAGAAACCATGGGTGAACGTGTCGATCTGATCCGCGCGAAACTTCGTGTAAAACTCCGGGACGCGGGATGACTCCAACTGGTAACTGACGGCCACGTCAATATCCACGGGAACGGAATCCTTCGTGTTGAAGGTCAGTTGCTCGTTCCTCGCCGTTCCTTCATGAACATCCTGGGTCCAGGCAACCCGCTGGATAAAGGTGGGATAAACCACGACGGTGGACTGGATCGGATTGTAGAAGACGAACCCGGTGACGATATCTTCCCGGGTCACGCCGCGGTTGATGAGACGATTGATCTTGATCCCCGTGTACCCCGGCTCGATGACCCGCCAATTGATAAGCGATCCCTTGGCAATGGGGACGACAAACAAGAGTAGCAGGAGAATAAAGATCCATTTCCCCTGCCCCTTCAATAAATCCATTCCCCGTTGAACATTCTGATCCATTCTGTATCCTCCCTTTCCGGTTATTTCAGTATTCCTGAAAAAAGCAGTTAAACTATTCGAAGCTGTTTGAGATTATTTTCAGTCACTCCGTGGCGGACTACATTTCCCGGAGTAACCCGTTGATTCTCGCGCCGACTGCGGTACAAAGTCAATTATTCTAATATAAACAGGGTGACAACCCATAAAAAAAAATGCGATAATTCTCAAAATACTTGTATTTTGTACAATACTGTTCTTGAAGGTCACTATCCCAACTGCCGGGCACGTAAAAGCATGGTAGCAAACTCCAGCGAAATAATTCAGACAATCATGCCCGACGCCGTGCCCCTTGTTTCTGTGGTCGTTCCGGTTTTCAATGACGCCGGGTCGTTGACGACGTGCTTGCAAGCTCTGGAGCATCAGAGCTATCCCAAAAATTCATTCGAGATTTCGTCGTGGATAACGGCTCGGACCCGGGACACGACAGAGGGGAAATCGTGTCCCACTTCGGACAGGCACGAATGATTCATGAACCTCTCCCTGGCTCCTATGCCGCTCGCAACCAGGGGTTGTCTCAGGCAAGGGGTAATATTGTTGCATTTACCGATGCGGATTGCATCCCCAATCCCGACTGGATCGAAAAAGGGGTGCGAACTTTGCAAAAATTCCCGGAGTGCGGTCTGGTGGCGGGAAAGTTCGGGACGTAATCGCCGATTGTCTCCCGCCTGTGAGGTTTGCCTACCATGCATTTTTCGACTCTTCATTGCCCGGGGGAGATCAAAAATTGAAAGTTTGCCTCATCATGTTTTTTGTGAGATATGTGGGTCTCTGGGAAAAGCTGAGACTCAAATCGGGAATCGGTGGCGCTGAATACAGGCAAATCAGATGAGTTTTGCACCTGTGACCTGTCCCCCTTTCGGCTCCTTATCCGACTTCTTTCATCCCGACGATGGAGCCTTCTCCTCTCGTGATAACCGTAAAAGCTACCGAGGGCCGAGAAAACGATCACCGTTGAAATGGATCATATGTTCCGGAATATCCGCCATCCAGACCTCCGTGTCCCATGCGATGTCTTTCATATGCTTGCGGAATTCAGCAAAATCAGGAAAAGCCGAAACAAATATCAGCCCACACGCTTTGCAGCCGGCAAACATTTCCTTCAATTCGATTACTCGCTTGGGAGTCATGGGGCCATGGGACGTTACAGCCTCAATCAGATAGACCCACCGTCGACCGGAATCGTAGAGAACAACATCAGGCAGCTTGTCATGGTTTAGTTCAATGCCAAGTTCGGTAATGACTGTCTCGTTTAGGTAGAGCAGCTTATCAGCCGTATCCCCGACATATACCAGTTCTGCCCCGTGGGCAAAGGTGGCGGCAAACTGGTTGATGATAGCAACCTGAACCTCATTATGTGCTCCGGGAGACAACCTGACTTCGGTTCCGTCAGGAAGCAACAGGGGGATGGTATGCAGTCCCCGTGCAATGGCATAGGCTTCGGTGAGCAAACCGACGTTTTCAGCCCACGTCCTGACGGCTACGGCCCAACCCGGGGTTCCGTATGTCCTGATTACAGTAATCGCCTCGTCGGTAATTTTATAATGTGCTCGGGGAGAGTTGGTCGGAAGGTCGGGAATATCCGGATTGTAATCAATGAGGCGAGCTTGCATGAACTGATGCAGGAATTGACGACGGAATGTTTCGCGGGTATTCGGAGCGTACGCTTTGTTGTACGTATCCCGCAACCAGTCCATTATATCTTTTGTTACCCTTTTGCTAACTCTTGTGGCATCCGCCCACCTGCCATTTTTAGATATTTCACAAAGCGCCAGCAGAGTGTAACAGGATATCTCATTTTGCTGTGCGGGCGGTAATCCCAGCGCCCGAAGGATTGCTTGCGCATCGTGTAGCTTTGTCAATGGTAGCCTCCCCTGATTGTACTAACATTTCAGATATCCAAGAGTCTATCTCACTAGTGGTGAGTTTCCCCTTGGCTGCTTCTTTTCCTATGAGTCTGACGATTTCCATCGACGGCAGCGGCATAAGGCGCAGTTCCGTTGCCGACACCTGAGTATTTCCGTTATATGACCGAAAATAGGTATCAAGGAGACGGCAATTGAGAAGGGCAGCAATACCATACGCTTCCTCTTTCGATAGCTCTCCACCCTGTCGGTATACATAGTTTAAATGGTTTTCGAATCCCACCACGTCAAAGGGTACATTGTCCGCAAGATAGGGAGCAGCCGTCAATCGCCTCTCTTCCTCTTTAGCGCTGAACCGGCGCAGAAGCACATAGTTTTTATTTGGAAGCAGAAGAGATGCTGTTGCGTCCGATGAGATGATGTATTGCTGCTTGCGAGTGAGGACCGGCCACGTGGTGCACAACGATTTGACGTTCTGCATCCAGAGTAGCGGCACCTTGCCTGAACCGTTTTCGTTGGTGATAAATTGTGTCGCCCTGAACGGAACCACCGGCCCGGTGGAGATTTCAAGCCCATGCTTGTGCAGGCTTCCCGGCCAGCTGTTTACCAGATGAATAATCTCCTGCTCATCGTCGCTTGTGGGAATATGTAAAAAACGGTTATGGCTCTTGACATCCATGATTTCAGATATGGGCGCCCTGCGGGCTCCATGCGCGGCAATGTCCCTGACCCCGGCGGAAAAAGAAACCCGGACGGTGGTTTGGGTTACGTTGTCATTCCAACCGTCATCGCGAACAGCGTGTAATATTACGTTCTCTTGCAAAACCTCCGACCGGTCAAAGGCGTCAGTGCGGCTCCCGAAGAGATGCAGCTGCAGTGGGCGGGCGATCTCAAAAAACTTCTCCCTGAACAGCCTGAAATAAGGGCCGGCCGCAAAGCTCCGGGGAGTTATATATATCAGTTCCCCGCCCGGTTTCAGCATATGAGCGGAGACCGCCATAAATAGGGCATAGATATTCGGCTGTCCATGTATTACCGACAGACAAGCTCTGGATCGCGGGTCATTCTTGGAAATTTTAAAGTATGGAGGATTCGAAATGATGAAGTCATATCGCTGGAAATCTCCGGTGTCACCGAAAAGTGTCGTTTGTCTTGGGTCCAGACATGCGGCGTTTTCGAGAATGAAGTCCGAAGCGTGAAGAGTAAAGGTAAGCTCGATACCGGCGGAAGATAACCATGATTTGAGGTATTCAAGAACTGATGACAGGTGCTTCAATAGCCCGAATTCCGTCTCGTACACGACAAGTTCGATATCATTGGGTTTATTCCCGCAAGAAGCCAGGGATTCACAAAGCGCACATGACAAAATTCCGGAACCTGCTCCTGGATCAAGAATGTGGATAGTTTTGGAAGGAGCCGAAGCAAGGCCCGCCATAAACTCGGCAACCGCGGGTGGCGTCAAGTATTGCCCATGCTCTGATTTGTGGTCGTCCGATGTTTGATTTGCGTACCACTCGCCGACACGGTCGGCATAGAGGGATGGTCGTTCGTTCTTTAGGGACGCTGGTGACGTTATCATGAACGGAGAGTAGCAGAAAACTGTATTTTTTTCAATTGGAGACCGGAGGAACGCAAGTAAAACGCCGGGAAAAGCGGTAACCTAAAGGGGGAGGACCAGAAGGTGAAACTAACCTTCACAGACGTAGCCTCGGGGTTGTAAGAGTGCACGTCGGCAGATATCATGCGAGCGTTCCATTAAAGAGTTGCAAAAGAGAGTAAAGATCCGTAATCAGCCGCTGCTGGATTTTCACCCACGAGTATGGTATGAAGATGGCGCAGGCATTCCCTTCCCACAAAGGATTCCCCATGATAACCGGCATGAAAAATATCGTCGTCTTTGTCAATGACCTGGCTCGGGCCAAACGATTTTACGTGGAACAGATGAAACTCCCTCTGGGTCAGGAATCCATGGCAATGATGGAGCTCACCCCCCCGGGTGGAACGGTCCTGGGGGTCGCCCTGGCCCTCACCGACGATGCCCGGAGCCTGGTGGGACGACACACCGGCGTAACCCTGACGGTGCAAGGGATCGAGCAGTTCTGCCGCGACCTCACCGCCGACGGTGTCGCTTTTGCCGAACCGCTGGAAGTTTCCCCCTGGGGGAAGATGGCGGTGGTAAAAGATCCCGATGGAAACCAGTTTGCCTTGGTGGAGCTCTGACCATGAAACTCATTACCAATGATCTGCTGGATCGAGTCATCGAAGAGGCAAAGAGCAGCCACCGCAAGCGGAAGAACTTCAACTTTCACTCCTCCGACGAATCCCGCTGCAACCGTCTCCTCAATGCTCTGGAGCTCGGGACCTACATCCGCCCCCACCGGCACCTGGACCCGGAAAAAGAAGAGCTGATGCTCCTCCTCCGGGGAAAGATGGGAATGATCTTCTTCGACGACGCCGGCAACGTCACAAGTACAGCCCTTCTTGCCGTGGGAAGCGACACCTTCGGCATCGATATCCCTGCCGGAACCTACCACTCGCTGGTCTGTCTGGAATCGGGAACCCTCTTTCTGGAAGCCAAGGCCGGCCCCTACCGCCCCTTTCTCCCCCAAGAGGTGGCGCCTTGGTCTCCCGCTGAACAGGAGGAGGAAGCCGCCGCCTATCGCGCGGTCCTGGAGCGACTCTTTACTCCGTGACCCCCCTCCGCCTTCTTCTCCTGGCGCTCCTGCTCCTCCCCCTGCCGGCCCTGGGCGCCCCACCACTGCGCCCTTACGCCGGCAGGGGGGTCCTGATCATCCCGGCGACGGACGTATCCGGCGCTGTGGAACTCTACGAATACCCCGCCGTGCGCCGGAAGGGGAGCATACTGCTGACGGAACTCCCGACGTTACACCCTGCGTTACCCTCGAAGAGGGGAGAGATCGCCCTCGCCACCACCGCCCTGCGGGAAGGGTCGGCGCGGGTTTCGGTGGCGGCATCAGGAGAAGAGGGGTGGCTCATCCTCCGCCCAGGCTGGCGCTGCCTCCCGTGGGAACGGTTTCTGGTGGGACGGGTGGTCAGGTTAATGACGGGGCTGCAGGGTACGGCTTCGCAGGTACGTCAGACTCCGGCTGAATCGGGGGGGAACGTGGGCTCGATTTCCGCCGGCTCACCCCTTCTTCTGGGAGAAATCCGGGGGGACTGGGCGCTGGTCATGAAGGGAGGGACTCCCCTGGGATGGCTTCGATGGCGGGACGGCGACGGCAGGATGATGGTTGCGGTGGAATAACCTAAAAAAGCATTTATCCACGAAGGACACGAAGTTTCACAAAGAAGATCGGAACGTTACAGTCCAAGGACTGTTCACCCTACCGGTTGTTCGATTCTCTTGGCATCAGCCGGGTTTTCTTGGCTTTTCTTCGTGTCCTTAGTGGATAACAACCGTTTTTGAGATTAACTGAACATCCCCATGACTTTGTCCAGAAAGCTCTTCCTCTGGGGATGGCAATCTTCCCCCCCCTCGCATGCCAACTGCTCCAGAAGCTCCCGCTGGCGACGAGTGAGGTTGGTGGGTGTCTCCACCTTCACCACCACATGCTGATCTCCCCGACCATACCCCTGCAACACCGGAACCCCCTTCCCCTTGAGACGGAAGGCCTTCCCCGACTGAGTCCCTTCGGGGATCTTCAAGCTGACCTTCCCGTCAAGGGTAGGAACCTCGATCTCGGTTCCCAGGGCCGCCTGGGTGAAATTGACGGGGATCTCGCAGATGATATCGTTTCCCTCCCGGACGAAAAGGGTGTGGGCTTTGACGGTGATGGCCACATAGAGGTCGCCGTTCTGCCCCCCCTTGGCCCCCTGTCCCCCCTCGCCGGTGAGCTTCAGGCGGTTTCCCGTCTCGACCCCTGGCGGAACCTTCACGGACAGAGTTTTCCGGTCCCGAACACTCCCTGTCCCCCGGCATTCCGGACAAGGACTTTCCACAATCTTCCCTTCACCCCGGCACTGAGTGCAAGGACGACTGACGCTGAAGAATCCCTGCTGAAAGCGGACCTGACCGGCCCCACGACAGGTGGGACAGGTTTTCGCTTCGGTACCGCTCTTGGCGCCGCTCCCCTTGCAGGAACCGCACGCCTTGGTATAGGGAATCTCGACGCTCTTCTCCACTCCGAAGGCGGCCTGCTCAAAGCTGATCTCCAGATTGTACTGTAGATCATCTCCCCGTCGTCCCCTGCCACCTCCGCTCCGTTGACGCCCGCCACCGAAGATATCCCCGAAGATGTCACCGAAGATATCCCCGAAATCGAAGCCGGCCCCGGAGAAGCCGGCCCCCCCACCGCCGCTGCTCAGTCCGGCGTGGCCGAACCGGTCGTAGGTGGCCCGTTTTTCGGCGTCGGAGAGGACGGCGTAAGCCTCGGAGAGTTCCTTGAACTTCTCTTCCGACTCCTTGTCTCCGGGGTTCTTGTCGGGATGGTACGCAACGGCTAACCGCCGGTACGCCTTCTTGATCTCCGCCTCGGCAGCGTTCTTGTGGACCTCAAGAATCTCATAATAATCACGTTTTTCGCCGTTAGCCAAAGCATCCTCCTGGCATGAGACAATGGGCGCGGGACGCGGGGGAAAACCGACGGCAAAAGGCGAAAGCACCCTTTTGACAGGATTCTTTCGCCTTTTGCCGGTTTTCCCTAGCGCCTCGGGCCGAGAGCCAAGCGCCGGTTTTTATTTTTTATCGTCCTTGATCTCTTCAAAATCGGCGTCCACCACCTTCTCCCCCTTGGCCCCTTCCTCCTGGGGATGGGGCTCGCCCCCAGCCTCCCCTTGAGCCGTCTGGGAGTGAGCATAAACCGCCTCCGCCAGTTTGTGAGCCGACTGCATGAGGGTATCGCTCTTGCTCTTGATGGCGTCGGTGTCGTTGGCCTCCACAGACTTCTTCAGGTCGGCGATGGCGTCTTCGATCTTCTTCCGCTCGTCGGCGCCGATCTTCTCACCATATTCTTTGAGCGATTTCTCGGTCTGGTAGATGAGGCTGTCGGCCTGATTGCGAGCCTCAATGGCCTCGCGTTTTTTCTTGTCATCCGAAGCGTGGGCTTCGGCGTCACGAACCATCTTGTCTATTTCATCCTTGGAGAGCCCCGAGGAGGCGGTGATCCTGATGGACTGTTCCTTGCCGGTCCCCAGATCCTTGGCGGAGACATGAACAATACCGTTGGCGTCAATATCGAAGGTCACCTCCACCTGCGGGATGCCGCGAGGGGCGGCAGGAATACCGGTCAGCTCGAAGTTACCCAGGGTCTTGTTATCACCCGCCATCTCCCGCTCTCCCTGGAGAACGTGGATGGTCACCGCCGGCTGATTGTCCGCCGCCGTGGAGAAGACCTGACTCTTCTTGCAGGGGATGGTGGTATTCTTCTCGATGAGGCGGGTCATGACGGCGCCCAGGGTCTCGATTCCCAGGGAGAGCGGGGTCACGTCCAGAAGGAGAACATCCTTCACGTCACCCTTCAAGACCCCCCCCTGGATGGCGGCGCCGATGGCCACCACCTCGTCGGGGTTGACTCCCTTGCTGGGAACTTTGTTGAAAACAGCCTGAACCTTCGCCGCCACCGCCGGCATCCGGGTCATGCCACCCACGAGAATTACCTCGTCGATGTCGCTGGCGGAAAGCCCGGCGTCCTTCAATGCCATGCGGCAGGGACCTTCCAGCTTGCCCAGAAGTTCGGCGCAGAGCGACTCCAGCTTGGCCCGGGTCAGCTTCAGGTTGAGGTGCTTGGGACCGGTGGCGTCGGCGGTGATGAAAGGGAGGTTGATGTCGGTCTCCATGGTGCCGGAGAGCTCGCACTTGGCCTTCTCTCCCGCTTCTTTCAGCCGCTGCAGCGCCATCTTGTCGCTACGCAGGTCGATCCCCTGCTCCTTCTTGAACTCGTCGGCAATCCAGTCGATGATCTTCTGGTCAAAATCCTCCCCACCCAGGAAGGTGTCACCGTTGGTAGACTTCACCTCGAAGACTCCGTCTCCCAGCTCCAGGATGGAGATATCGAAGGTTCCCCCACCCAGGTCGAAGACGGCGATCTTTTCGTCTTTCTTCTTGTCCAATCCGTAGGCCAGAGCGGCGGCGGTGGGCTCGTTGATGATCCTCAGAACGTTGAGTCCGGCGATCTTGCCGGCGTCCTTGGTGGCCTGCCGCTGGGAGTCGTCAAAGTAGGCCGGCACCGTGATGACGGCATCGGTGACCTCCTCCCCCAGATAATCCTCGGCGGTCTTCTTCATCTTCTGGAGGACCATGGCCGAAATCTCCGGCGGAGAATACTTCTTGCCCCGCACGTCCACCCAGGCGTCACCATTGTCGGCCTTGATGATCTTGAACGGGGAGATGGCAATATCCTTACGCACGGCATCCGAGTCGAATTTCCGACCGATGAGCCGTTTGAGGGCATAGAGGGTGTTTTCCGGGTTGGTAACCGCCTGCCGCTTGGCCTGCTGACCCACCGGACGCTCACCGCTGTCGGTGAAAGCAACCATGGACGGCGTTGTCCGGTTCCCCTCGGAATTGGCTATGACGACCGGCTCACCCCCCTCCATGATAGCTACGCAAGAGTTGGTGGTGCCAAGGTCGATACCGATTACTTTACTCATGACTGGTGTTCCTCCCTTATTCGAATCTGTTATCTTCAAGCTAGTAACTGCCGCCGGGAAAAACAAGGCCCGGGGGAAAAAAATGTTCCGAGTCCAGGGTTCAAGGTTCAGGGTTCAAGGTTCAGGGTTCAAGGTCCAAGGTTCAAGGTTCGAGGTTCAAGGTTCGAGGTTCGAGGTTCGAGGTTTTCAACCTCGAACTCTGAACGTTGAACTGATGTTATTGGGGCGCCTTCGCTACGGTGACCATGGCCGGTCGCAGCAGGCGATCGTTGAGCAGATATCCCTTTTGGAACTCCAGGACCACGGTGTTGGGCTCCTGGTCGGCGGTCTCCACATGGGCCATGGCCTGGTGAAAGGCCGAGTCGAAGAGTGCCCCCTTGGTCTCGATGGTGGTGACGCCGAACTTTTTCAGGGAAGCAAGGAGCATGGCGAGGGTCATTTTTACCCCCTCTATGATGGCCGCACCGTTGTCGTCGCCGGCATGCTCCAGCGCCCGCTCCAGGTTGTCCACCGAAGGGAGGATCTCCTGGATCAGGTTCTCGTTGCCGTACTTGAAGAGATCCTCCTTCTCCTTCTGGAACCGCTTCCGGAGGTTTTCCAGGTCGGCCCGCTCCCGAAGAAACTTGTCCCAGTTGATCTTGGCCTCGGATTCTTTCTCCTCCAAGGCCGCCTGCAGTACGCTGAGGGGATCCTCCTCCACAACGATGTGGTCCACCCCCACTCCGTCCACTATCTCCGCCAACTCTTCGTGATGCTCTTCACTATGCTTCTTGTTCACGTCCTTCTCTCCTTTGCGATTCTGCAACCAGGTTCGGAGCACGGCGTCTCCTTTATGTAGTTAAGTGATTGCCGGCAGATGCTGCTCGCCGGAGTGGAGAAGCCTGCTCACGAGACGGGCCGTATAATCAACGATGGGGATGACACTGGCATACCCCATCCGGGTGGGTCCGATGACCCCCAGAACTCCCAGTTTACGTGAACCGCTCCGGTAAGCGGAGGTGATGACGCTCATTCCCCCCGGATTAAGATTGGTCTCGGTACCAATGAAAATTTGCACCCCGTCCGCCGCCAGACAGCGGTCCAGCAGTTGCAGGAGCTGCCCCTTCTCTTCGAACCCCCGAAAGAGCTCCTTCATGCGACCGGCTTCGGCAAACTCCGGCTGGTTGAAGAAGGTGGCCTGTCCCTCGATGAAGAGGTCGGCCTCGGTCTCGACGAGCGCCTGCTTGGAGAGGCGAAGAGCTTTATCCAGCAGGGCATCATGGACCACCCGGTCGTTCTGCATCTGTTCGATGAGCCGGCGCCGGACCTCGGTCATGGGAAGCCCCTGTAGAAGTGAGTTCAGGTAGTTGGTCATCCGGACCAGCTCTTCGCCGGAAATATCCTCCTGCACCTCCACCAGCTTGTTGTGCACGATGCCATGCTCCGTGACAAGAATCGCCAGGAGTCGTTTCCCCCCCAGCTTCACGAACTCCAGATGACGGAGGACGTTCTCGGTGAACCGGGGGGCAAGGACGATTCCCGCATATCGGGAGAGGGATGAGAGCATCCGGCTCGTCTCCCGGAGGATACGGGAGGCATCCCCACCCTGGAGCGGAAGGCGTTCCAGGAGCTGCTCTTCATGGTCAAAGCTGACCTTCCCCACCTGGAGCAGAGTCGTGACATAAAAACGGTACGCCCGATCGGTGGGGATCCTCCCCGCCGAGGTGTGGGGTGAGGAGAGGAACCCCAACTCTTCCAGATCGGCCATGACGTTGCGCACCGAGGCCGACGAAAGATTAACCCCAGGCCGCCGGGTAAGGGTACGGCTCCCCACCGGTTCCGCGGTGACGATGTACTCCTCTATGATGGCCTGGAGGATCTGTCTGCTGCGGTCGTTCAGATTACCAGGCATGGCCTCACCGTGTACGAATTGGCACTCCCGAATCAGGAGTGCCAATTCATAGATAACAACGGAGCGCCCCTTTGTCAAGGAGATTGACCGTCAGACGAATTTTACGATAATCTGGTTGGAGAGGATGAGGAGCGGGACGGGGATGGCCAGACGACTGCCACGGCGTTGGAGGAGACCGGTGGCGAGGAGGGATTCGATCTCCGGGCCATACACCTCCCCAACGGATTCGCCGAAAGTTTCCCGAAACCGCTCCATATCCACCCCGTCTGTCGTCCTCAGACCCAGAAAAAAGGTTTCCGCCATGGCATCCTCACGGCTGAGTTCCCCACACCCTTCCGGGGGGAGCCCCCCTGCGGCAAGGAAGTGAAGATACTCCAACGGGTCATGGGGGTTGTGCCAGCGGCGGCCAAAGGAGGGAGTGGCAAGAAACGAATGGGCCGCCGCGCCGAATCCCAGATAGGGGTCCCTCCTCCAGTAAACCTGGTTGTGTCGGGAGCGGCGACCGGGACGGGCGAAACTGGAGATTTCATACTGTTCGTAGCCGGCCTCGCCGAGAATATCCGTCGTCATCCGGAACATGAGCGCCCCCGCCTCCTCGTCGGGGAGCGCCACCCCTCCCACTTCCCAAAGGCGCTGCAGGGGAGTCCCCTCCTCCAGGGTGAGGCCGTAGGCGGAGATATGCTCGGGACCAAGCGCCACCCCCTGCCGAAGCTCCTCCCGCCACGCATCGGGTGTCTGGCCGGGAAGGGAGTGGATGAGGTCGAGGCTCAGATTATCAAAACCCGCACTCCGCGCTCCCGCCACCGCATCTACCGCCTCCCTGGCGGTATGCACCCTCCCTAGGGTCGCCAGCATCCGGTCATCGAAGGATTGGATCCCCAGTGAAATACGGTTCGCCCCGGCAGCGCGAA
The DNA here is from genome assembly GCA_903902345.1 of uncultured Geobacteraceae bacterium. Lineage (GTDB taxonomy): Bacteria > Desulfobacterota > Desulfuromonadia > Geobacterales > CAIOGM01 > CAIOGM01. The sequence continues at coordinate 21,002 of CAIUUR010000415.1, forward strand.
AGCCGGCCAGGCTCTCACCTGTCACCGTCCCCGGATTGGCCTCCAGGGTAATCTCGCCATCGGGAACAAGCCCGTAACATTCCACCGCCGTTCGGACGAAGCGGGCGACCAGTTCCGGCGGGAGGAGCGACGGTGTACCTCCCCCCAGATAAAGGGTCTCCGCCGTCATCGAACCGCCCAGTGACGCGGCCCGCAGCTCCATCTCCCGGATGACTCCGGCGCCGTACTCGTCCAGGGGAATTCCGGAATCGGCGGAGGAGGCGAAGTCACAGTAGGCGCATTTCTTCACGCAAAACGGAATATGAATGTACAGGGAAAGGCGCTTACGAATTATGGATTGCGAATTACGGATATGCAGCGGCACTCCCTCCCTACGGGGCGACATAGTAGTACCGGTTCAGGTCCAGGAGTCGTAGGGTGTGCATGGGGTCATCGTGTGCACCATAAACCCGGTGCGCACCCTACGACTCACTGGGCCTACTCCACAACAGGATGACGCGGAATCGGTCAGATGCTATGAAGCCACTTCCGGGAGGTGTGGTATACGCGCAACACCTGAATGCTCTCTTCCTTTATCCGATAGGGAACGATGTAGGGTGTTCCGGCTACGACAAGTTCTTTGGTCCCCGGAATCCGGCCTGACCGGCCGATGCCTGGGTGGTGCGCCAGACAAGCAACAGCCTTAACAATTTCAAGCGCAACACGGGCGGCGGCAACGGGATTGTCCTTGGCAATATACTCCTCGGCGGCATCCAGATCCAGTTCTGCTTGTCTGAGCCATCTAACCCTCAATTTTAGCGCTCCATTTCGCAATCATATCATCTTGATCTATCCATTGGGCATCCGGGTTATCCGCTTCAGCTATGGCGTCCTGAATTCCCTTCAACTGCCATTCGTTTACCTCAAGATACTGCTCAAGGGCTTCTTCCGTCATTGAAGATTTCGAACGTCTGGTCGCGTGGGCCAAAGCGTCCAGCCGTGTTTTCGTTGTCGGTTTGAGGCGAATTGTCAAGTTTTTTGCGGTATTGATCATGGTCGTCTCCTCAACAGGCTGCGGAGTCACATGTTTCCCACGCTCCTGCGCGGGACGATAAAAATGGTCCCATTTAACCCTCCCCGAACATCACTCCCTGATCTGCCCGTCGCCGTAGACGATGAACTTGGTGGTGGTGAGATCCTCCAGCCCCATGGGTCCGAAGGAGTGGAGCTTGGTGGTGGAGATGCCGATCTCCGCCCCCAACCCCAGCTGGTTGCCGTCGGCGAAACGGGTGGAGGCGTTAACCACCACACAGCTGGAATTGACTTCGCGGATGAACCGCTGGGCATTATGGTAATCCGCAGTGATAATCACCTCCGTATGAAGCGAACCGTAACGATTGATATGGTCCACCGCCTCGTCAAAACCATCCACCACCCGGCAGGCCAGGATCAGATCCAGATACTCGGCGTACCAGTCCTCCTCGGTGGCGGTGACGGCGGCCGAGGCGAACTGCCGGAAACAGTCATCGCCACGGAGCTCCACCCCCATCCCCGTAAGGGTGGCGGCGATGCGAGGGATGAAGGTTTCAGCCACATCCTTGTGGATGAGAAGGGTCTCCAGGGCGTTGCAGACACCGGGACGCTGGGTCTTGGCGTTGACGATGATCCGCTCCGCCATGGCGAAGTCGGCCGCGGCATCCACGAAAAGATGGCAGACCCCCTTGTAATGCTTGATGACCGGAATCCTTGAGTTTTCCACCACGAACCGGATGAGGCTCTCCCCCCCCCGGGGGATGATAAGGTCGATGCACTCCTCCTGCTTCAGCATCTCCAGCACCCCTTCCCTCTCCGTGAAGGGGATCACCGCCAGGGCGGCTTCCGGGACCCCGGCGCGGCGCAACTCCCCACGCAGGATCGCGGCGATGGCCATGTTGGAGTGAAACGCCTCGGAGCCCCCTCGGAGGATGACGCCGTTCCCCGCCTTGAGGCAGAGAGCCGCGGCGTCGGCGGTAACGTTGGGGCGCGATTCGAAGATGATGCCGATGACCCCCAGCGGTATCCGCATCTTCCCCACCATGAGTTCGTTGGGGCGTTTCCACATCTTGGTCACCTCCCCCACCGGGTCGGGGAGAAGCGCCACCTGGCGCAGTCCGTCGGCCATGGCCGCAATCCGTTTACCGTCCAGCATGAGCCGATCCAGCAGGGGGGCGGACAAACCCTTTTCCTCCCCCGCAACCAGGTCTTTCATGTTCTCCACCATGAGCGTCTCCGTGGCCGCCACCAGGGCATCGGCCATGGCGGTGAGGAGGTCGTTCTTGACCGTAGTGGGTAGCCGGGCGATGAGATGGGAGGCGTTGCGGGCATCCCGGGCAATGACGGCAATCTGTTGGGCGATGGTCATGGTACCGACTCCTTTGCCGCCGTGGACGGCGGCTCCTTATCAAAAATTTCCCAGAGGTTTAGTCTCAGTTCCGGAAAGGCAAATGACGTCAGGCTCTCATCCCAGTTGAAGATATCCGGCATCCCGTACCCCCCGTCCATCAGCTTATGACGCTCCACCATCTCGTCATCGGGAGAGACTACCAGATACTCCCGAACTCCGAACCGTTCGTAGAGCATCCGCTTTTCACGACGGTCTCTGAGTCGGGTAGAGGGAGAGGTAATCTCCACCACCAAGTCGGGAGCACCCTGGATATTCTCATCGGTGATCTTCTTACCGTCGCAGACCACAAACACATCAGGCTGAACGACGGTCTCTTCGTCAAGCACCACATCGGTGGGGGCGTCGAAGGGGACGCACCCCTTACCTCGGAAAAAAGTCCGCATCTCGCCGAAAAAGTTACCGGCGATACGCTGGTGCCGTATGCGAGGCGCCGGTGTCATGGCGTACGGCACGCCGTCAATAAGCTCCCACCGCTCATCGTCGGGCCAGTTTCGGTAATCGGCATAGGTAAACCGGGGTTCAAGCTTCAGAGCGGTGGACGGCATGATTCGTCTCCTCTGTTCCCTTAAGCGGCCACCACCAGGTTATCCCGGTGAATGATCTCGTCGGAGTAGCGATAGCCGAGGATCTCTTCGATCTCGCCACTCTTGTGGCCAAGAATGGCCTGAATCTCGGAGGAAGAGTAATCAACGATTCCCCGGCAGAACTCCACCTCATCCGCTCCGCAGACCCGGACGCAGGCCCCCCGATCGAAACTTCCCTCCACCCGGACGATCCCCGAGGGGAGAAGACTCCGGCCATGACCGGCAAGGGCGGCACTGGCGCCGGCATCGACGATGATCCGCCCCGTCGTCCGGAGGGTGTGGGCAATCCAGTGCTTGCGGCTGGTCAGACTCTTTCCCGCAGGGAGAAACAGGGTTCCCACCTCCTCCCCCGCCAGCACCCGGGCGATGAGCCCGGGCTGCGTGCCGTTGAGCATGATGGTGGGAACGCCGTACTCCCCTGCCCGCTTGGCCGCCGCCACCTTGGTGGCCATTCCTCCAGTCCCCACAGTGGAACCGGTCCCCCCCGCAGCCAGTTCCACTTCCCGGGTGATCTTCTTCACGGTGTGGATGAGGCGGGCGTCAGGGTTACTCCGGGGGTCGGCGTCGTAAAAACCGTCGATGTCGGTAAGGATCATGAGAAGTTGGGCATCGGCCAGATTGGTCACAAGGGCCGAGAGGTTATCGTTGTCCCCGAACTTGATCTCGTCCACGGCGACGGTGTCGTTCTCGTTGATGATGGGGATTACGCCGTACCCCAGGAGGGTGTCGATGGTGGCGCGGGCATTGAGGAAGCGGTGGCGGTTGGCCAGATCGTCCCGGGTGAGGAGGAGTTGGGCCACCGTGAAGCCATGGGGGTCAAAGGCGTTTTCGTAGGCATGCATGAGCCGCGACTGCCCCACCGCGGCGGTGGCCTGTTTTTGAGGGATGGTCCGAGGGCGCTCTTCCAGCCCCAGCTTCCTCCGGCCGGCGGCGATGGCCCCGGAAGAGACGATGACGACCTCCTTGCCATCCCGCCGAAGTCGGGCGACCTGGCCGGCAAGCCCTGCCATGAGGGTATCATCCAGACCGCTCCCCTGACCGGTGAGGACTCCGCTGCCGATCTTGATGACAATCCGCCGGAAGTTTTTCAGAAGTTCGTTACGCATGGGTGACGCTCTACAGGGCGTTTTTAACGAAACAAAAGTTTACCACGGCCAAAGCGGGAGTGCAAACACTACCACTCCTCTTCAGCCTCTCCCCAGAGAATGCGGGCTATTTCATCCAGGAGGGGCTCGATCCCTTCGCCGGAGGCGGCGGAGATGGGAAAGAGCGGGATGCCCCGTTCCTGAAACCAGGGGAGTATTTCCTCTAGATTTTCGCGCACATGGGGTAGATCCATCTTGTTCACCACCACGATCTGCTTTTTCCGGCTCAGTTCCTCGCTGAAGAGGGAGAGCTCCCGGTTCAGAGCCTCGTACTCCCGGATGGGGTCCCGGTCGGGCATCCAGGAGAGGTCAAGAATATGGAGAAGAAAGTCGGTCCGCTCCACATGGCGCAGGAACCGCAAACCCAGCCCCGCCCCCTCGTGAGCCCCCTCGATGAGTCCCGGAATATCGGCGACAACAAAGGAACGGTAGTTCTTGTAGAGAACCACCCCCAGATTGGGGATCAGGGTGGTAAAGGGATAGTCGGCGATCTTGGGGCGGGCCGCAGAGATCTTGGCAATGAGGGACGACTTACCCACACTGGGGAAGCCCAGGAGACCCACATCGGCCATGAGCTTCAGCTCCAGTCGGAGCCACCGCTCTTCCCCCTCCTCCCCCGGTTGAGCGAACTTGGGAGCCGTGTTGGTGGAAGAGGCAAACCGGGCGTTTCCCTGCCCTCCCCTCCCTCCCTTGAGGAGGACAATCCGCTCCCCCGCCGCGGTGAGATCAGCCAAAACCTCGCCGCTCTCGGCATCCTTGATGACCGTGCCCGGCGGAACAAGGATTGTCACCCCCTCGCCGTTGGCGCCGTGGCGGTTCTTCCCCATACCGTGATGACCCCGCTCCGCCTTCTGATGGGGGCGGTAGCGAAGGTCCAGGAGGGTGGAGATGGTGGATGTTGTCTCAAAGACAATATCCCCCCCCCTGCCGCCGTCCCCTCCGTCGGGTCCGCCGAACGGGATGAACTTCTCCCGGCGAAAGGAAACACAACCGGCGCCGCCGTGACCGGAAGCCACGAAAATTTTCACTTCATCGACAAACTGCATGATTGATCTTCCCCAAACGACAGAAGCCCGAAGCTTTACGGCTCCGGGCTCCCTGAATTCACTTCCAAGGGATTTCTAGTTTACGGGATAAACGGAGACTTTCTTCCGGTCCTTCCCCATCCGCTCATACTTGACAACTCCGTCGATGAGAGCAAAGAGAGTGTAATCCTTGCCGCATCCCACGTTATTGCCGGGATGGATCTTGGTGCCGTGCTGCCGGAAGATGATGTTGCCGGCTCTCACCTGCTCATCACCGAACTTCTTGCAGCCGAGTCTCTGTCCTGAGGAGTCACGCCCGTTCCTGGTGCTTCCCCCTGCTTTCTTGTGAGCCATATCTGAATCCTCCTACCCTGGCGACGACGCTCAGGCTTTGATCTGTACTATCTTGAGAATCGTACGGGGCTGACGGTGACCGCGCAGCTTCCGGGTCCCCTTCCGGCGTTTGGACTTGAACACCAGAATTTTCTTGTCCTTCCCCTGCTGGACAATAGTCCCGACCACACAGGCGCTGGGAACCAGCGGCGCACCGATGACGATGGAATCGCCACCTACCATGAGAACTTCGTTGAGCTCGATGCTGTCGCCGATCTCGCCCTGAAGTTTTTCCACCTTGAGAAATTCACCTTCGGAGACCTTGTACTGCTTCCCTCCGGTTCTGACCACTGCGTACATAAGGAATACCACCTTTTGCCGTTTTTTCGATGAGCACCTGAAAATAGACAAAAACGTTGTCAACGTCAAGCTTTTTTTCATCCCTGTCAGGAAATATCCACGAACAACTCGTCCCCCCGGAGCTCCGTGGGATAGATCTTCAGCTGAAATGCGGGTGCATCGATGCAGGCGCCACTCCTGAGATCAAACCGGAAGCCATGGCGCGGGCAGGAGATGAACCCCTCCTTGACGATTCCTCCGCTCATGGGGCTCCCCTGGTGAGGGCACTCGTCGTCGCAGACAAAGAACTCCCCCTTGACGTTAACGAGGAGCAGAGCCTTGCCACCCAGCGTGACCCCCTTCTTGCCGAAGCTGGGAATTTCCGAGGTTTTGGCAGCGAAGATCATACATTCCTCCCAGAAATCAATTATTGACTATTTTTACCGCATGGGCTGCCCGTTCCGCACGACGCCGGGCCTGATCCGTATCTTCCCCCAGGGCCAGCGCCACCCCCATTCGCCGCCCTTTGCGGGTGTCGGGCTTGCCGAAGAGCCGGATCTTCGAGTCGGGAACCGCCAGAGCGGCGTCGATCCCGTGAAAGGAGACCGACAACGACGACTCCTCCGCCAGAATGGCGTGAGACGCCCCGGGTGCAAGGAGGACAATCTCCGGCACCGGCAGGCCGAGGATAGCCCGGACATGGAGTTCGAACTCCGACAGGTTCTGGGACACCATGGTGACCATCCCCGTATCGTGAGGACGGGGAGAGACCTCGCTGAAGTAGACGACATCACCCTTGATGAAGAACTCCACCCCGAAGAGCCCATGCCCCCCCAACGCCCCGGTGATGACCTGGGCTTGACGCTGAGCCTCGGCCAGCGCCTCGGGCGCCATGGCCATGGGTTGCCACGACTCGTGATAGTCCCCTTTTATCTGAACATGCCCTATGGGAGGACAACAGCGGGTCCCCCCCGCATATCTCACCGTTAGGAGGGTGATCTCATAGTCGAAGGGGATGAACTCCTCCACGATGACCCGGTCCGAAGCCCCCCGCGCCCCTTCCAGGGCATACTGCCAGGCGGCGTCAATCTCGGCTCCGTCCCGTACCACGCTCTGCCCCTTGCCGGAGGAGCTCATGATCGGCTTCACCACGCAGGGCATACCGATGGTCTCCACGGCGGAGCGAAACTCTTCCAGGGTCGAGGCGAAGGCGTAGTCCGCCGTGGGGAGCCCCAGATCCTCGGCAGCCAGGGTCCGTATCCCCTCCCGGTTCATGGTTAAATTGGTGGCCCGGGCCGAGGGGATGACGGTGAATCCTTCCTGCTCCAACTCCAGCAGGAGTAGGGTGTTTATGGCTTCGATCTCGGGAACGATGTAGGACGGCTGCTCCAGGCGGATCACCCGCTCCAGCTCTCCCCGGTCCAGCATATTGATCACGTGGCTCCGATGGGCCACCTGCATGGCCGGAGCATCCGGATACCGGTCCACGGCGATGACCTCCACCCCCAGTCGCTGGGCCTCCAACGCAACTTCTTTCCCCAGCTCCCCCGACCCCAGCAGCAGCAACCGGGTCGCCCCCTCCTTCAACGGTGTACCAATCTTCATTTCCCCTCCCTCCATAAAACCCATCCGGTTACAACTCGTCACGAATCAACCAGTTATCTTTATTCGTGTATTTCGTGTATTTCGTGGTTAAAATGCTTTTTCGGGTTACGTTTACCCTGTTTCCTCTGTTGCCATGCCGGGCGATTTAGGCTACGATGCTCACACTATTTATCGCCACAGTAGATGGTGGCTATGCCCAATGTCAAGTCCCGGTGGGTGATGTTTTTGAACCCGGCACGAGCCATAAGCCCCTTGAACTCCTGACGTGAGGGAAATTCCAGGACCGAATCGGGAAGATACTGATAGGCGCTTTTCTGGGAAAAGAGCCCCCCGATTGCGGGGAGGACTTTCAGAAAGTACCAGCCGTACAGAGCCTTGAACAGCGGGAAGACGGGAGTAGAGAACTCCAGGATGACCGCATTCCCCCCCGGCTTCAGAATCCGGCACATTTCGGCAAGCCCCCGGGGACGATCCACGACATTTCTGATACCGAAAGCGATGGTGACCGAATCGAAGGAGCCATCGGGGTAGGGGATCTCTTCGCAGGCCGCCACCGCCAGCTCGATCCTCCCCGCATGGGGAGAAGCTGCCACCTTCTCTCTGCCGATGGCGACCATTTCCGGAGTAAAATCGATGCCGGCAATCAGCACCTCGGGCGGCGTACGGGCCGCGATGGCCAACGCCAGATCCCCGGTTCCGGTGGCAACATCCAACACCCTCCCCCGGTTGCCGCACCTGACCAACCCGACAGCAACCCGCCGCCACCGGCGGTCGATTCCCAGGCTCAGGAGACGGTTGAGAAAGTCGTAGCGGGGAGCGATTGCCCCGAACATACTCCGTATCTGCTCCCCTTTGGGGGTGATTCTGTACATCGTATACGTATCCTTGTGTACTGGTAATGAGCTACGTTTTCGGCGGACGCCGACGACTCTCCAGTGTGTAGCACAGAAACCGGCGCCCTTGCCAGCACAAATTGTCCCTGACATCCGACACCTCCGCAAGAGAAAGGAATCCATCCCCACATGTTTCCCCTGATTCGCGTTCAGGACATTGCCGACATACTCATAATGTCGTTTCTTGTCTACCAGCTCTACCGCTGGTTCAAGAATACCAAGACACTTCAGGTCCTCATCGGCCTCGGATCGCTGGCGCTACTCTATGTGGTGACGAAAAACCTGGGGCTCTTCATGACGAGCTGGATACTCCAGGAACTGGGAACCGTCTTCTTCATACTGCTCATCGTGATCTTCCAGACCGAGATCCGCCAGGCGCTCTACCGCTTCAGTCTCTTCCGCAACCTCTTCGGCCGGGAAGACACAGGGAATTCGGTGGATTTCCTCCAGTTCAGCACCACGGTCTTCACCCTGGCCGGCTCGCGCACCGGTGCGCTCATCGTCTTCCAGCGCGACGAACCGCTGGATGAATATCTGCTCCACGGCGTCCCCCTGGACGCCCTCCTCAGTGGACAACTGGTTTCCACCATTTTCCAGAACGGCACCCCCCTCCATGACGGCGCCGTGCTGATCAAGGAAGGGCGGGTGGCCCAGGCATCCAGTCATCTTCCCCTCTCCACCAGCCCTGACCTCCCGCAGCACTACGGCACCCGCCACCGGGCCGCCCTGGGCCTCACCGAACGCTCCGACGCGGTGGTCGTAGTGGTCTCCGAGGAACGGGGCGCAGTATCACTGGTAAGGGGGGGCGAACTGGAACCGGTACAGACCCCCGAACTGCTGGCCGAGGCGCTCCACGGCCTGCTAGCCCGAACGGTTCAGACCACCGCGGCACTGGGGAACGGCATCCGGCAGACGGTCTTTGCCGATCTTCGGACCAAGGGACTGGTGGTCATCCTCATCACCGCCGCCTGGCTCATGATTACCGGCAGACAGGGGGAGATCATCACCGTTACCGCCCCCCTGCGCTTCCACAACCTTCCGGAAAAACTCGTCCTTATCAAGAGCGATCCGGAAACGGTGGACCTGCAGCTCAAGGTCCTCTCAAGCCTGATTCCCACCCCCAAGAGCTCCGAACTGGTTGCGGATCTGGATCTTTCCACCATCAAGGAGGGAAGCACCGGCATCACGGTGAAAAACGGTGACGTGAAACTCCCCCTGGGAGTGGTCGTCTCCGCCGTCACCCCCACCACCGTCACGGTTACCGCGGACAGAAAAGTCAGCCGGGATATCCCCATCAAGGTCACGACGGTAAAATCCCTCCCCGGACGGAGGCGACTCCGTTTACTCCGCCCCCAACCGGCAAGCATGACCGTGGAAGGGCCCCAGCGGGTGGTGGACCGGATCGACAACCTCCCCACCGAAGCGATCGATCTCAGCGGCATCACTCAGAACAGCACCCTGGAAAGAAAGGTAACTTCTCCTGACCCTTCGGTGAGAGTGTTGCAGGGCGAAAAGGTCTCCGTCACGCTGGAGATCTCCCGAAAATAGTCTCACACCGTTTTCATGATTGACAGATGAGGCAGATTGTTATATAAAATATCCTCGCCCGCGTTTTAAACAAAACAAATACAACCGGAGATCCTGACATGACGATTCGTTTTCCGATGATCGCCCTATGCCTGCTTCTCACCTCCTTCCCCTCCCTGGCCCTTGCCGCCACGACCCATAAGGTCAAGAAAAAAGAGTCCCTCACCACCCTTGCCAGGAAATACCATGTCTCTGTCGCCGAACTGAAGAGCGCCAATAACATTGTCAGCAATCATGTCAAAAGCGGGGATCTCCTCGTCATTCCCCCTCGCACCGTCGCCACGGCCGCTGAGGCGTCCCCGGCCCGCAGGGATACGGTCTACCGTGTGCAAAAAGGGGATACGCTGGGAGGGGTGGCCCGCAAGACGGGGATCGCCGCAACAGAATTAAAGAAACTGAACGATCTGCGGGGAATCAAGCCCCGATTGAAGCCTGGCCAGGTTCTGGCCCTGAAGAGCAGTGAACCGGTTGCAGGGACAAGGGTAAGAACGGCAACTCTTTCCAAGGCACTCCGAAACACGGAACTCTTCTCCGAGGACGAGTTCCAGCAAAGCCTGGAAGATCTTTCCGCCGCCGACCCGTCCAAGCCGGTGGATCTGGCCTCCACCGTGGAATTGGGAAAAAACGTTGACCAGACCACCGCCTTGAAAAGAACCGCCTACACCTTTCTCGGCGCCCATTACCAGTTCGGTGGCACCAAACGCAATTCCCTGGATTGTTCCAGCTTCGTGCAGCAGGTCTTTCGCGACATGAGTGTTCCTCTCCCCCGCACCGCCCGCGAACAATTCACGGTGGGTGACGTAGTCCTCCCCACGAACCTTCAGAAGGGTGATCTGGTCTTTTTTCACACCTACGCCCGGTTTCCATCCCACGTGGGAATCTACCTGGGTGGAAACAAAATGATTCACGCCTCTTCCCGCGACCGGAGGGTTGTGATCTCCTCCTTCAATACCCCCTATTATCTGTCCCGGTTCATCGGCGCCAAGCGGATTTCCAAGATCAATCCCGACATCTTCAACATGAGTGAGCTCCTCACCGTCGCCGAAGAGGAACATGATGAGGACGTCCTCGCCAACGATACTCTGGGCATCTCCAACTGAAGAAGCCGGCAACAAAAAAGCGGCACAAAAAAATCCGGCTGACAGTGCCGGATTTTTTTTTTTAAGGAGCGCTACCCACTGTGAGTGACACCGAAAAAAAACAGATCGTCCGGGCCGCCGGAGTGCTCGGCTTTGCCACGATCATCTCCCGGATCATGGGGATGGTGAGGGACATGGTGGTATCACGTCTCTTCGGAGCGGGGCTTGCCACCGACGCCTTCTTCGCGGCATTCCAGATACCAAATATGCTCCGCCGGTTTTTCGCCGAAGGGGCGCTCACCGCAGCCTTCGTCCCCACCTTTTCCGAATACTACACCCAGCGGAGCGAACAGGAAGCCCGAGACCTAGCCAACACCTGCTTCACCCTCCTCACGATAGTCATGGCGCTCACCACCATCTTAGGAATACTCTGCTCTCCAACCATCGTGGGGATCATGTTCCCCGGCTTCAGGGAACTCCCCGGCAAGTTCGACCTGACGGTTCTACTGAACCGGCTGATGTTCCCCTACCTTTTTTTCATCAGTCTCGTGGCGCTCTGCATGGGGATTCTCAACACAGTGCGCCATTTTTTCACCCCGGCAATATCCACCGTTTTCCTCAACCTCGCCATGATCCTCTCCGCTCTTCTCCTGCACGACCGGTTTCAGGTTCCCATTGTTTCCCTGGCGGTGGGAGTTCTGGTGGGAGGAATGCTCCAGCTCCTGCTGCAACTCCCCATGCTCTACCGTAAGGGGTTCGGCATCCGGCCCCGCCTGGATTTTCGCCACCCCGCGGTGCGGCGGATCACCCTCCTCATGGGACCGTCCATATTCGGCGTGGGGGTCTACTACCTCAACCTCACCGTCAGCAACATCCTGGCCTCCCTCCTCCCCCAGGGAAGCATCTCCTATCTCTACTATGCCCAGCGACTCTTCGAGTTTCCCCAGGGGATCATCACCGTCTCGGTGGCCCAGGCGGTTCTCCCCTCCATGAGCCGACAGGCGGCAGCAGGGGAGATGGAACAGCTGAAAGAGTCGCTCCGCTTCGGCCTCAAGATCACCCTCTTCATCACGGTTCCGGCCATGGTGGGACTGATGGTCTGCGCCACTCCCATTTTCACCCTCCTCTTCATGGGTGGGGAGTTTGATTACCTCAAGGCGGTGAAGGCCGCCGAGGCACTCCGCTACTACTCCCTGGGGCTGGCGGTGGTAGCCCTGGTGCGGGTCCTGATCCCGGCCTTCTACGCTCTCAAGGATACCCGAACCCCCGTGGTGACCGCCTTTATCACCTTCCTCCTCAATGCGGGCTTCAGCCTGCTCCTCATGAAACCGCTCCTGCACGGCGGGTTGGCCCTGGCAACGACGCTGGCCTCGGGGTGCAACATGGCCATGCTCCTATTCCTGCTTCGGAAGAAGATCGGCGGCTTCGGCTGCGGCCGGGTCTTCGGTTCAGCGTTCAAGACCCTGGTTGCCGCGGTGCCCATGGGATTTTTGGTGTGGTACGGGATGAGGCTGACCGACTGGTCCTTGGGTGGGCAGAAACTTGAAAAGATTACGGTCTTAGGGGGGAGCATTGGGGCCGGAACGCTCCTCTTCATCCTGACGGCGCATCTGCTGGGGTGCGAGGAGGTCCGCGACGCCGGAGCGCTCCTCCGGCGCAAATTCCGGAAAAAGACAAACAGGTAAGGTGATCCGCAACAATAAACATACCAACCGTCTGTCATCCTGAACGACTGGTACTGAGCGAAGTCGAAGGAAGTAAAGGATCTGCTTATTGTCTAAACTGCACTACGATAGATGAAACAAAAGGACTTCGTAAACCATACCCACCCTTGATCGGATTGGAAAGAAGGCTGTCGTCAGCCATCACCGGGAGGTGCCGTTTCGACTGCTGAAAAGTAACGATGAACTCTCGGTTCCTCCCGACAATAATTCCGGGAGGATACCTGGGAGGACGGGCTTCCGGCCTGTCGCGGACAGGATGTCCGCGCTCCCGGGAAGGAAGCGGAAGACCTTTCGCGCCATGACAAGTGACTCTGCATGACGTATCCGCGTCTTGCGCTGTTTTTGTCATCCTGAGCAACGCGAAGGATCTGCTGTTGAATCAAACAGAAGCAAATCCTTCACTTACTTCGACTTCGCTCAGCACAAGTCGTTCAGGATGACAGACGGTTGGTATGTTTATTGTCGTGATTCACCTTATCCCTGACGTAAAATTCACACCGAAACCCTCCCGATTGATTCGTCACCTTTTGCAAATCGCTACAGACAAGGACTCTCTCATTCTCGACTCCTTTGCCGGCAGCGGCACCACCGGTCATGCCGTTCTGGCCCAAAATGCGGCCGATGGCGGCACTCGCCGGTTTATCCTGGTGGAGATGGACGAGAATATCTGCCGGAATATCACCGCGCAACGACTGTCTCGGGTTATTTCCGGATATAACGGCGTCGCCGCGCTGGGCGGGGGGTTCCGCTTCTGCGAACTGGGTGAACCGCTCATTGATGAGCGCGGCGACATCCGCGCCACGGCGCCTTTTGCCGACCTTGCCCGTCATGTCTATTTTTCGGAAACGGGAGAACCCTGGAGCGGCGTCCCCTGGGAAAACGGGCTTCCAGCCCGTCGCGGACAGGATGTCCGCACTCCCAGGAAGCGGATGTCCGCGCTCCCTTTAAGAAGAACCCGCGCTCCCGGCAAAAAGGAAACGACCATATGATCCTGAAAAACTATCATTTGGAGGGGAGGCTACTATGGACTAAAAACTGAACGGTATCGTCAGCCAAAGCCTGTCATTCTGAGCAAAGCGAAGAATCTGCTTTTTGCTTTTCGGCAGTAAAATCTACAGCAGATCCTTCGCCTTGCTCAGGATGACAAGCCAGAGACAGAATGGCAACTTTTTAAAAATTGTCTCTCTGTTTTTCTCCATGCCTCAGTGCCGTGGTGCAAACGCTCTTTTCAGCAGCCTCTATCCGTTTCGCCTCTTCCCAGAGGGTGTCCATCTCGGCAAGGGTGGCGTCGGTCATCTTCCGCCCCTCACCATGGAGAGATGACTCCACATGTTCGAACCGGGCGGTGAAGCGCGACATGGTCTTTCTCAGCGCCTCCTCGGGATTGATGGCCAGAAACCGTCCCAGGTTGACGATGGCAAAGAGAAGATCCCCCAACTCCGCCTCCATCCGCTCCTGATCCCCTGCCACCATGGTCTCCTCGAACTCGTGCAACTCCTCCAACACCTTGGCAAAGACCTGATCCACGTGTTCCCAGTCGAAGCCCACCCGAGCCGCCTTCTCCGTCAGTTTTTGCGCTCGCAGAAGGGCCGGGAGCTGCGGCGGGACACCGCTCAGCGCCGATTTTCGGCTTCCCTCCTTTTCCTGGCTCTTGATCTTCTCCCAGTTCTCCACCTGTGCCTGGCTACTGTCTATGATCTGGTCGCCAAAGACATGGGGATGACGTCGAATCAGTTTTTCGTTGATTCCGGCGAGAACATCGGTGATGGCGAAATCCCCCCGTTCCGCGGCGATGGCGGCATGGAAGACCGGCTGGAGCATCAGGTCTCCCAGTTCCTCCTTCAACATCTCCGGAGAGCCGACATCGATGGCTTCGATCACCTCATAGGACTCCTCCAACAGGTACCGTGTGAGGCTACCATGGGTCTGTTCCGCATCCCACGGACACCCTCCCGGTCCCCGTAAACGCCCCATAATTTCCACGAGACGGTTGAACTCACTCCCCGCATCAGACATGACAATCTCCTTCCTGCACGAACCGATAAGTTTCACTGAGCACCTTACCCGATGCAGCGCTACATTTCAGCATCTAATTTTCGGTGATCGTGGTAGAATGAGAGTAATTACGACTTTTATGGCGACCAGCGAAGATTCGTTGCCGAAACAGGAGCCCGAGCATGGACAAATCGTTGCAGGAACTGGCGGATCTTCTTGGGGGACGTGTCACGGGGGATCCCCTGATCAGAATACGAGGCTTGGGAACCCTGGAGACGGCGGGAGAAGGAGAGATCACCTTTCTCGCAAACCCCAAATACGCCGGTAAGGTGGCGACAACCAGGGCATCAGCGGTGGTCCTCTCCGCCGGCGCCAACAGCTACGGGCGCCATGGTGTCATCGTCGCCAACCCGTACTTGGCCTTTGCCAAGCTGCTGACCCTCTTCACAGAGCGTCCCCGGCGGGCGACAGGAATCATGAAGGGGGCCCACGTGGGCGAGGGTGTCACCATGGGCGAAGAGATCTCCGTACACCCCGGGACCGTCATCGGCGACGGCGTCAAGATCGGACACCGGGTGACGCT
>CAIUUR010000416.1 GCA_903902345.1 uncultured Geobacteraceae bacterium
CACCGGCGATATCGGCTCGGGAAAATCGACTCTGGTGGACGCCGTGACGACGCTCCTGGTGCCGGCCCACCGGGTGTCCTACAACAAGGCCGCCGGCGCCGAAAGCAAGGAACGGACCCTCCGCTCCTATGTGTTGGGACACTACAAATCGGAACGAAATGAGGTCAGCGGCGCTGCCAAGCCGGTGGGACTGCGGGACCATAACTGCTATGCGGTCATTCTGGGGACGTTCCATAACGCCGGCTACAGCCAGACGGTAACGCTGGCACAGGTTTTCTGGTTTAAGGATGCCTTGGCGCAGCCTGCCCGTTTCTTTGTCTGCGTGGACCGCGCACTCTCCATCGCGTCGGATTTTGCCCAATTCGGTTCGGATATGGCTCAGTTGCGCAAAAAGCTCCGGGGGTCGGGGGCGGATATATTCGACAGCTTCCCCCCCTACGGCGCCTGGTTTCGCCGTCGCTTCGGCATCGATAACGAGCAGGCTCTGGAGCTGTTCCACCAAACGGTCTCCATGAAGTCGGTGGGAAATCTCACCGACTTCGTCCGGAGTCACATGCTTGAACCCTTTGAGGTGGCCCCGCGCATTACCGCCCTCATCAGCCATTTCAACGATTTGAATCGTGCCCACGAGGCGGTGCTGAAGGCTAAGCGACAGGTGGAGCTCCTCTCTCCACTGGTGGCCGATTGCCTGCATCATGGGGAGCTGGTTGCCCAGGAGGAGGAACTTCGGGCCTGCCGCGAGGCGTTGAAGAGCTTTTTTGCCGCTCTCAAGATCGGGCTGCTGGATAAACGGATTGTCACCCTGGCCGACGAATGGTCCCGCCAGGAAGCTGTGCTCAAACGGAGAAAAGAGCGCTGTCTTGCCCTCCGGCTGGAAGAGGGGGAGCTGAAACAAAACATTGCGGAGAATGGCGGCGACCGTCTGGAGCGGCTGGCCGGCGAGATCCGGAAAAAGGAGCAGGAACAGCAGCGGCGCAAGCAGAAATCCGCCCGATTTGCCCAACTTCTCCAGGCCGTCGGGGAGACCTCCCCCCAGGATGAGCCGGGATTTATGGATCAGCGTCGCCGTTTGTCACAGCTGTCCCAGTCTGAGGGGAGTCGAGAGGCGGAGCTGCAGAATGTGCTTACCGAGCAGGGGGTGACCCTGCTTCAGGGGAAGCAGGAGCATGATGCATTGTCGGCGGAGGTCGCCAGTCTGAAAAGCCGACGGAGCAATATCCCCCGGGAACAGGTGGCTCTGCGTGCTACGTTATGCACGGCGTTGGGACTCCCCGAAGGGGAGATCTCCTTTGCCGGTGAGCTACTGCAGGTACGTGAGGAGGAGCGTGACTGGGAAGGGGCAGCCGAGCGACTCCTCCGCAATTTTGGCCTCTCCCTGCTCGTCCCCGATGGACAGTACGGGGCAGTGGCCGAGTGGGTGGACCGGACGCACCTTCATGGCAGGATCGTCTATTTCCGGGTACGTTCCGGGGTGAGGGAAGATCTCCCTCAGTTGCAGGGTGAATCACTGGCGCGGAAATTGGCCATAAAACCCGATTCCCCCTTCTATGACTGGCTGGAGAAGGAGGTGGCCCATCGCTTCGATGTCGTCTGCTGCAGAACGCAGGAGCAGTTCCGGCGGGAGAAACGTGCCATTACCCGCGCCGGTCAGATCAAAGCTTCCGGCGAGCGTCATGAGAAAGACGACCGTTCCCGTATCGATGACCGGCAGCGCTATGTCCTGGGGTGGAGCAACGTCCAGAAGATTGCCGCCCTGGAAGCCGATGCCCGGAAACTGGAGCTTCGCCTGGGGGAGTTGGGAAGCCTCATGGGGAAAGTCCGGAAAGAGCAGTTGGCGCTGAAGGAGAAGCTGGACGCACTCTCCAAGCTGGATGAATATGCGGATTTCGGCGAATTGGACTGGCAGTCGTTGGCCGTGGAGGTGGCGGCGCTGGAGGCCGAGAAGAGGCAACTGGAAGCAACCTCCGACCTCCTCAAGGATTTGACCCTCCGACTGAAGGGAGTGCAGGGGGAACTGGCCGAAGCGGAAAAGGAGCTGGAAAAGAAAAACCGTGAACTGGGAAATACCGAGGAAAAACAAAAAGTAGCGGATGACCTGCATAAACAGTCCCTGCTCTTCCTGGAAACCTCCGAACAGGTCGCCCACTCCCTCCGTTACCAGCGGTTGGAACTCTTCCGGGCGGAAGCCCTGGGGGATCATCATTTGTCGGTGGAATCCTGCGACAACCGGGAGCGGGACCTGCGCGAATGGCTTCAAACCAAGATCGACTCCGAGTATTCCAAGCTCAAACGGCTGCGGGACAAGATCATTCAGGCTATGGCCGCGTACCGGGAGGAGTTCAAGCTGGAGACGAAGGATCTGGATGTGGGGATGGAGGCTGGCCCGGAATACGGAAAAATGCTTCAGAACCTTCAGGCTGACGATCTCCCCCGCTTCGAGAACCGTTTCAAGGAACTCCTCAACGAGAACACCATTCGCGAAGTGGCCAACTTTCAGTCCCAACTGGCGCGGGAGCGGGAAACAATCAGGGAGAGGATCGCCCGGATTAACGACTCACTCAACAAGATCGACTACAATCCCGGCCGCTATATCGTGCTGGAGGCCCAGCCGACCCCCGATGCCGATATCCGTTCCTTCCAGTCCGAACTGCGGGCCTGCACCGAGGGGACGCTTACCGGTTCCGACGATCATCAGTATTCGGAGGCCAAGTTCCTGCAGGTCAAACAGATTATCCAACGTTTTAGCGGTCGGGAAGGGGAGACGGAACTGGACCGCCGCTGGAGCGCCAAGGTCACCGACGTCCGGAACTGGTTCCTCTTCGCGGCCAGCGAACGGTGGCGCGAGGACGACAGCGAGCACGAACATTACTCCGACTCGGGAGGGAAGTCGGGTGGGCAAAAGGAGAAGCTGGCCTACACCATCCTGGCGGCGAGTCTGGCCTACCAGTTCGGCCTTGAGTGGGGTGCGGTCCGCTCCCGTTCCTTTCGTTTCGTCGTCATCGACGAGGCCTTCGGTCGCGGCTCCGACGAATCGGCCCAGTACGGCCTCCGGCTCTTTGCCCAGTTGAACTTGCAGCTTCTCATCGTCACCCCCCTACAGAAGATTCATATTATAGAGCCCTTTGTTGCCAGCGTGGGATTTGTCCAGAACGAGGAGGGGCGTTCCTCCAAGCTGCGTAACCTCTCCATTCATGAATACCACCAGGAGAAGGGGAGGGTGACGGAATGAGCTGGACCGGTCCGGCGGAGCTCCGGGCTCAGGTGCAACGGTTGTGGGATCGTGGCGATCTCCTTGCCGCCACCGTCACCGGCGAACCGCTCTTTCCCCGGCATCTGATCCTGACAGTCCCCACCTCTACCGAAATGGCCGACCGGTTCGACGAAGTCCGGAGCTGGATCGGGGAACTTCGTTCTACCCCACACTGCCGGGTGGAGATGCGTGAATTCCGGCACCGGATCTTCGGCATCAATACTGTTCCCCGGGCTGTCTGGATCGATACGAGTGACGGTGCCATGGCGTTCATCGGCAAGCAGCGGGTTGCCGCTCGCTTCACAAAACTGGTGGAGATGACACGGAGTGTTGAGCCCCGCATTCTCCCCTGGTTGGCCAAACGACCGCTGAGGGGCTTGGAGCTTGCCGACCAGTGGCCGCGATTGCTGGAGATCGTTACTTGGGTGGAACGCCATCCCCAACCGGGGTGCTACCTGCGTCAGGTGGATATTCCGGGGGTACACAGCAAATTCATTGAGCTCCATCGGGGGGTGTTGAGTGAGTTGCTGGACAGCGTTCTCCCCCCCCAAGTCATTGATCAGAGCGCCACCGGGGTCAGCCGCTTCACCGGTCGGTACGGTTTTCGCGACAAGCCGCTCCTCATCCGTTTTCGTTCCCTGGACCCCGACGACAGATCTCTTCCTTGTCGTTTTCCGGGGGAGATAACCCTGGATGCGGAGAGCTTCGCCGCACTTGAGCCTGCCGTCTCGCGGGTTTTCATCACCGAGAACGAGATCAACTTTCTTTCTTTTCCGCCGGTGGAGGGGAGCATGGTGCTCTTTGGCGCCGGGTACGGGTTTGAGATGCTCAGCCGGGCCGGATGGCTGAACCGCTGCCGTATCCATTACTGGGGGGATCTGGACACCCACGGTTTTGCCATCCTCAATCAGCTCCGGAACCTTTTCCCCCGAGTGGAGTCATTTCTCATGGACCGTGCCACGCTGTTGGCCTTTCAGTCCCAATGGGGGGAGGAAACCAAACAGACCCTTTGCGATCTGGCTTATCTTACTTCGGAGGAGCAAGGGCTTTATGACGAACTGAGGGACAACCGGATTCGAAAACGATTGCGTCTTGAGCAGGAACGGATCGGTTTCGGCTGGATTCAGTCGGCGCTTGCGGGGCTTTAGCCGATTCGCAACAAAGACGATACCCTGATAGTTCCAAAGGATGCCATGCTGAACGCAGTGAAGCATCTGCTTTACTGCAATAACGGCATTTTTACGTAGTGACGGGGCGTTCTTTTCTTACCCCCGCTTTAGTATCCGCGCCACCTCCGGCGCATGATAGGTGAGGATCAGGTCGGCGCCGGCCCGCTTGAAGGAGAGCATCGTCTCCATGATCACCCGCTCCTCGTCGATCCAGCCGTTTCTGGCGGCGGCCTTCACCATACTGTACTCTCCCGAGACGTTATAAACCGCCAGGGGAAGGTCGAATTCGTTTCTCAGATCCCTGACGATATCCAGGTAGGGGAGGCCGGGCTTGACCATGATGATATCGGCTCCCTCCTCCACGTCCATCCTCGCTTCCCGCAATGCCTCCCGGCGATTGGCCGGATCCATCTGATAGGAACGGCGGTCGCCGAACTGGGGGGTGGATTCCGCCGCCTCCCTGAAGGGGCCATAGTAGCCGGAGGCGTACTTCGCCGCGTAACTCATGAGCGGGATGTGGTCGAAGCCGTTTTCGTCCAGAGTATCCCGGATGGCAGCCACCCGGCCGTCCATCATGTCCGAGGGAGCCACCATGTCGGCTCCGGCCTGGGCGTGGGAGAGCGCCTCTTTGGCTAAAAGCTCCAGGGTGGCGTCGTTATCCACATCGCCATCCTTGATGATTCCGCAGTGGCCGTGGTCGGTGTACTCGCACATACAGACATCGGTGATGACCGCCAGATCCGGGACCGACTTTTTCAGCGCCCGGATCGTCTCCTGGATGATGCCGCAATCGGCATAGGCGTCGCTCCCCACGGCGTCCTTGAACTCCGGGATGCCGAAGAGGATCACTGCAGGAACACCCAGCTCATGAACAGCCTGCGCCTCTTCCACGAGATTTTCGATGGAAAGCTGATGGATTCCCGGCATGGAGGAGATCTCCTTCCTGATGCCGCTGCCGAAGGCGGAGAACATGGGATAGATCAGGTCGTTGACGGAGAGGGAATTCTCCCGGACCATCCGGCGAAAGACTTCTTTGCCTCTGATTCTGCGGGATCTGAAGGTGGGAAAATACATGGAAACTCCTTTATTATTTTAGGTATCTTAGGTATGGCATTCTGATGTATGTTCGAGGGTCCGTCGGTACATGGCTGGATTTTATCATCCCGAAGGTAAAGTGCAAGTTATAAGTTCACCTGATTACTACCAATCTGCGGCTACCTGACCTCCCCCTTGAAGGGGGAGGAATGAAACCCTTTCTTACCGTTTCTCCGCCGCTCCATCAGGCTGTTTGGTGCCATTCGGCGCCTTGACCGTCGGGGTTGTTTATCTGTACCACACTTCCCGTCGTCAGAGCAAAGCCTGACTCCGTTGATGTTACGAACAGTTCGGAGACGAATTCGGTGCCGGCGGGCTGTCCCGTCGTCGGCGTGACCTTGGCGGCCAACAGGACTCCATTGAACAGCAGCTGGGCACGGGGTGACAGGTTTTCGCCGACGATCTTGATTCCCCCGGACTGGTCATCCGACGAAATACTCTTGATCACCGGACCCGGCTTACGGCTTATTTTTCCCGCTAGATACCCAAGGGAGCTGGCGCCCATGAGCTGATTGAACGTATCAGGAATGGTCGCCATTTCAGAGGCGGTTCCCGGGTCCCTGAACAGCGTTGCCGCGACAAAGGTGGTGGCTCCCAGTAGTGTCCAGACAAAAAACTGAAGTCTTTCCGGCGCAAAGACCCCACCTGAGGTTATGAAATCGGCAAGCCCCGGATTAACCGTTCCCGCCCCCTTGCTTCCCCGTATTCCCGTGGCTCCCACAGCCAGTGCGGTAGTGGTGGCGCTGATTCCCAAGAGCATGGGGAGACCGTCCGGTACATTGGGTATCCCCAGTTTCCATTGAACGAGGAACTGTGACGCCGCCAGGTAGGAATAAGCAACAATGGCCGCTCCTCCCCAGATCACCATCTGGAGTTTGGAGAGACTGTAGCTGTTCGTTTGTGGTTCGCTGAACAGGCAGGCCATGACAGGGTGGGGCGTATTCTCTTGCTGGAGTCGCACCATCCTCCGGATGAAGAAGAGATAGACGAGAACTATCACTCCCCCCAGTACGGCAAACGCGATTACCCGGGGGAGATAGCGTTGCACCAGCGAGAGCGCCAGCGGTTTGGAGTCCGAAGCCAGTTTATCCACTTCAACGCTGATTTCAAGAGGGCGGCCAATCTGCACACCATCGAGAGTTAGACCACTTATCCGGATTGACCGCCAGTCCGACACCAGATACGGTTGGATCCGCTTGTCCGGCGGCGCCAGCACGTTCCCCGCAGGATCGCCATCGTATTTATTTAACTTCACGACGACATCATTGATCCTGATGATTATCTTGTCGGCTTCAAAGTGGCTGAAATTGTCACCGATGATTTCGAAGTCGTATCGGCCGTGCCTCGGATAGATAACCTTGGGATAGATCGCCGAAATGACGGGCTTCTCCGCAATAGCCACCATGACATCCCTGGGACCGGTCGCTAACAGTTTTCCCTCTTCGCTCACCAACTCCGTTCGATAGGTTCCGCTCCGCAGGGGAGCAGGTATCTTTACCACGGCAAGACGCCTGCTCAACTGATCGCCTGATAGAGGGAATTCTGCAATAGTAGCAGTGGCAAGGGTTAATCGGAGAAAGAGTTTCCTGCTGATGTCGATGGTATCGGAGAGTTTTATCTGAGCGACGGTGTCCGGACCAGGTCGCAACCACTTGGGATGCATTTCGAAGGTTTCATCGGCGGCAAAACAGGAGTGAGATAGTGTTAACCCCAGCAGCAGGAGAAGGACGCAGCTTTCACTTCGCCACTTCCTCACGCTTTCACGCAGGCTTATTATGGGGGGAATAGTTTTTTGCATGACATAACCTCCAGGGATTCCTCCGGACATGGAGTTAAACCCCGTTTATCACACCGACGGCGCCGACATGGTATATTTACGCTTAAAAATATCCCTGTCAAGCGGTAATAAGCGGAGGCAAGGGACAGGGCAATCTTTACCCTTTCGGCTGTCTCGCCACATTTTTTTCCAGCTGTTCCAGATAGTTTGCCATGAAGTGATCTTCGATTTCATCCGGCACGAACTTGTCTACATACAAACTCTTTACCTGACTCTCCAGTCGGTCCTTAAGGCACTGCCAGAAACCGTTCCCCACCTGAATCTTTTCGTCGCTGTCGAAATAGAGGAAGGTTCCCGCATGCTTGTAGAGGGGCGGTAAAGGGAGATGGGGAACGATGTCGTTGTTGTTCACGAGCCGGATTATCCGCGTCTTCATGGCTCCATCCAGCCATGCGGCAAAGTTCCGGTCCCCCGAACGGGGTTGGCCAAAGGTGTAGACGCCGTTGATGAAGGTGACCACCTCCTCTTTCAGGAGTCTGGCGCAGGCGATGATCGCCACTGCACCGCCGAGACTGTGTCCGGTTATCCAGAGTGTCTGGCCGTTTTGCCGTATCCGGCGGAGTGCCGCTACCAACTCTTCCCAAATTGAGGAAACGGCATCATAAAAGCCTTCATGCACTTTCCCCGCGGGGCCATGCACCATCTCCATGTCCAGATCAACAAGCCAATCTTTCAACTCGCCCGGTTCGGTGCCGCGAAATGATATGACGATCAGGTCGTCATTCCCGGCTATGAAACCCTCGGTGTCGGTCTTTGGACTGGTGATGGGGGTGACGTCCCATCCCGGTAACGACTGTTTCACCGTCGTTATCTCCTCGTAGGCGAGAGCTGCCGCCTTGCCAAGCCAGAGAGCGTTCTGAGAGTTGTAAGCCGTTGCGGCCGAATTGAATCCTTCCATGGTGTCACCTCACAGGTACTTGAACAACGAATTCATTGACAACGGTGTAAAACCAATGGATTTCGTTGGAAGCGGAGTTTTCATTGGAACAGTCAGGAAAAAGAGACTACCAGGCACGAAGAGTCGATAAATGTAATCCGTCAACGTTCCCATTGTCGCACGGCAGTTAGAAATTACCGCGTGCGTAATGATACCATAGTGACCTTGAAATATAAGAATTTTAAAACACTCTTCGTGCCCAGTATGCAGGGGATGTCATGAATATTTATATTAGCCGAAATTACCTGTGTCAACCCACTCTTCCTTGACGAGTGACCACCAGTCAGTGGCGAGTCGTTTCAACACATAGTCGTAGGGGAGCCACCCATACCCGGCCGCGCCCCACGTTGCCCCCCAGGAATTCCGGATGAGGAGTGCCCCCGTGGTCTCCACTGCGCCGGCATTGCTGTTTTTGATCTTTATGGTGTCGTCATAGCCAACCACCATGATGGCATGGCCTCCGACGATCTTTTCTCCCGCAGTTGGCATGGGAATCTTGCCGGTTGTTGCCGCCTGGGTGTACGAGCTATAGACACTGAACCCGAACATGGAGGGTAGTCCTGCCACCAGATTGGTTTTTATCTGGTTGAGAAGGGCGCTAGGGGTGGTTCCCGGTGGATCTAGGCGGTAGTAGTTGATTGCCTGATAGTTTTGACCGAAGGCATAGCAGAATGCGCTGGGCTCATTATCATAATTTGCGATGATATACGGACAGTACTCTTCCGGAGGTACACCGAACAGCACCAGAGCTTCCATGGTGGTGCGGAGGAAGGCGCCGGTATCACCTGAAGATTTGAGCAGGTTGCGTGTCGTTTTATACAAGAATATCCGTGATGCATCTATATGCTTGCCGAAGGCTCTTCTCTCGTAATACTCCACCATTCCCACTCCCGCATGGGCCGTACATGAACCCAGCGAGCCCTGGTTCTCTATGGGGGAACACCAGGAGCGGAGGTCGACGATGGCGGGAAGCTGAAGTGGTGCTGCTGCCGCGCCGAGGGTGGTCAGCATGGCGCTCACCGACTGACGTTGCCCCCGAGCTCTATGTTTCGCTGAAACCTGGTCGGTATGAATGGTGTGGTCGTTCAAACTGGGATAGTCCGGCAGCCATCCCATGCCTGATGGTTCGAGAATTTCTGACATGATGTTATCCTCCTTTTTGTGTTGATGAAAGTACTTTCGACAGATGTATTCTGGAAAATATCTGTTTTATGTGTTCCAGTCAACTAAAAATAAATAATATTATACAGAATGGCTTGATTGAAAAGGTCATATGGCGGAATTCATCGTAGAGAGTCGCTGCCTTGAGGTGGCGGAGGGTGGAACCGGTATGGGGGGTGCTCAATCTGCACTAAGCCCGGCGGTTGCGCCGTGGTAAACACGATAAGGCCGGGAGGGAACCCCCCC
>CAIUUR010000417.1 GCA_903902345.1 uncultured Geobacteraceae bacterium
ATTTCCAAGGGAAAACCGGGACAGGGAAAACCGGGACAGAACCGATTATTTCCAATGAAAAGGGTTTTCCGGGGTCGACGTGGGGACCATCCACGGGCCGAGCGTTGTTCAGATGTTCACGTTCCCTAACTGTACCGGCAAGAACCACCATAGAACAGATGAGATGAGCCAAAATACATCATCTGCTGCCCAATGACAACACGGAAACTGTGTTCGCAGGCGGATGAAAACGGCAGGATCCGTTCTCCGTTCTCCGTTTACCGTAACGCCGTTTACCGTAACGCCATTCAGCTTCATTACCACCTTGTATGTGGGATATATGTTGATGTTGGCAAATTGACAAATTGTCGTAATGCGTATATTGTCATCGTGTACATGAATCGATTGCTCGGAGGTTCACCATGCTCGTCAGTATTGATAAAAGAGGAAGCATCAGCCTTCCTTCCGCCGTGCGTAAAGATCTCGGGCTGAAACCCGGCACTTTTCTTGACTTGACTATCCTTGATGGGGGCAATCTTTCGCTTACTCCTGTTGCGGTATTTCCGACTGTACGTCTGTCCGAATCCGGTCTGGTCAAACTGAACGAAGCTCGACAGAGCGGAGTCGAACTGATGCCGGACTGGTTGCGGGAGGAGATGGCTGATGCCGCGACTGAGGCCGACTAACCTTTTTGTGAAGGACCTGGAGCTGTTCCGATCCAATAAAGTTCTGCTGAAAAAGATTGTCAAGGCGCTTGCCTTGCTGGAAGCCGACCCGCTTTACCCCGGACTCCACCTCGAACGGATCATCAACGATGCATCAGCATGGTCTGCACGGGT
Source organism: uncultured Geobacteraceae bacterium (assembly GCA_903902345.1). Lineage (GTDB taxonomy): Bacteria > Desulfobacterota > Desulfuromonadia > Geobacterales > CAIOGM01 > CAIOGM01. The sequence goes on from CAIUUR010000417.1 coordinate 819, forward strand.
TGACGGACGCTATCGGCTCTCCCTTGATCCCGGCGGATATTTTCCTGCCGGTAATCCTGATTGGTCAGCCGATATCCTGCTCCTTCGTATCCTTGATCACGACGATCTCTACAAATCGCCGAGGTGATGTAATGCCGTTCTCCGTTCTCCGTTCTCCGTTGACCATTGCCAGAAAGAATATCAGCTAATCGTTGCAGAAATTCTTCATGGTCAGTCTTGTTGGTGAAAATATCCGGTCCTTCTATTCCTCGTGCCATTTTCTGGTTGAACGGATTCGGCGCAGACCTGGAGGTGCTGGAGCCCGTAGCATTGAGGGAAGATTTCGCTGCTGCGGCTCGTAAGCTGGCGAGAACCTATTCGGTTCCACGAACGTGCTGACTTCGTCGGAGTACGCCATAGGAATAGGATTGGTTGCCTACGGAGCCGGGAAAAGTGTGACAGGGGGGATTTGATGTCAAACTAAAAGATAGTGCGATGAATGGTTATTTTTTTGTAAAATGGATTCTGAAATCAGGCGGCTTTTCCGTTGCGTTCCTTCCGGAAACACAAAGCGCAGGCCGCCATGTAAGGAACAGCTCTTCATCGAGCTCATCCCTGTCTATTCTGGTATCGACGAATCCGGATCAAGATCCCCCTCTGCGGAGTTGTCCCGCATTTCTGGCGGCATAGTTGTAGGCAGTGTAGGCGGCGATGAGATGACAGATCCACCCCAGTGTCCCACCGGAGCCGATCCAGAGTCCTGGCGTAAGCAGAAACCAGAAAATTGCCCGCCAGAATGTGCCGTTATAGATCTGCCCCATGCCGGGCAGCAGTAGACTCATGGTTGCAGCGATGCCGGGGTGATGCGCCATGGTCGGATCTCCTTGCGACTTCACGCCTAGTAGTAATCTTCCCGTCTTTCCCGCGCAGATGGAGGCGAAGGTAGTTTCGATAGCAGGAATATACCATGTTTCCAGTGCATTGGCAGTCTGCTTTTCCATATTCACCGTAACCGGGCGATGATCTTGTTGTTCATGGCCAACAGCCGCTGCAGTTCCTGATACATCTCCCGGCGACGTTTGCCGCGACCCGCCAGGAGTCGGGAGCCGACACCGGCGATTACTCCCCCGAAGCCATCCGTTCCTGGAGGCTAAAGCCCACATTGTTGACGTCGCTCTGTTTGAGCGCGGCGCGTCCCCGGAACCAGTCGAGGATCTGTTCCCAGTGGAGACAGACCAGCGAGATAACCGCTCCACAGGCGGCGCCGGCCAGGGCCGCCTTGAGCAGTCCGAAAATCAGGAATTCCAATCCGAGCATGACAATTCTCCTTTCAGGCGAAAATAAGCAGGTCGTGGTCGCCGAAGCACTCCGAAAGCTCCTCGTCCAGTTCGGCCACGATGGCTTTACGCCCGTGAGGTCCTCCGTCCGCTCCGGTCACCGGGTCGTTACCTTCATCCAGAAAGAGCCAGATGACCTGATAACCGCAGGGATCGGGGCGCCGGATCAGCGCCCCCCGGAGAGGTTCACTGCTCTCCGGTTGGTTCTGTACAAACCAGCGCACGGCGTCACCATAGGAGAGCCGTTGCACCCGATCCACCCCGAGAATGCTGTCCACTCCGGCCAGCATGATCATGAGGGACCGGAGCAGCCGCTCTTCTGGGGCAATCTGTTTCCCCTTGCCGAAAATAGTCGTGAGAATACCCATCTGTGGCTCCTTCCCGCTCACCGGCGGAACAGTTTTTTCGTGCAGTGTAGGCCGGTGCCGGGGATGCCGACGGAGAGATGGATGCCGCCGGACGCCGAGAAATTCATCCGGAATCCGGGGACACCGAAACTCCACCCCACTTTCCTGCCGGTCCAGGTGGTCCGGAAAGGGCCCTGCGTGAAGGTCTTACGAAAACGGAACATGGTTGTCTCCTTTCGTGCGTTGATTACCGGGCGCGGGCCGTCGTCACTGGTGATGCAGCCGGTTGCCGAAGAAAGTCGGCGATGATTCCCTGGGTTACCTTGGCCGAATCCTGGCTCCGTTCCATCCGGAACTTGGTCACTCCCATTTCCTGAAACCACTGACTCCAGTAGCGGCGGAGCACCGGCAGCTCTTCGACCCGGTGCGGGTTCGCCTCCAGCACCAGCACCTCCCAGCCGTCGGCATTCAGCCCCTGGCTGATGAGACCATAATCGCCGGAGGTGAACTCTTCTTCCCAGCCCGGCTGGCGGAAACGTTTCACCGTCATGTACGAGGTGCGGTGCCCTTTTGCGGGGCGATGCTCCTGATTGGCGAAGGTGAGGTAGCCATCGGTGAGGACGATCAGCACATTGCGGACCGGTTCGGCGGCGGTGCCGGTGACCCGGTAGGTGGCCAGATCGTCGCGGACAAAGGACCAGATATCCGAACCGGTAAATGACGGGTTGGCCACCGCCGCCCGGTAGAGCTCTTGTGTCCCTTTGAGGAACTCCTGGCGGAGCTTGGGGAAGGCCGAGCGTTTTTCGGCTATTTTGACCTCCCGCAGGTCAATGGTCATGGCGTCGGAGACCCGGCTCAGAGTTCCATCGTAGCCGCTTCTCTGGGGGGCCACCGCCACCCGGAGCAGGTCGCGGGAGTTGATGAAAAGCTTGTGACGAACCATATCGCCGAACTCGTCCGCCACCGCAGTGATGATCTTTCGATCCTTCTCCGCCTGGATCGGCGCCAGGGCCGGACTGATCCGGTCGGAGAGGTCCAGGAGCAGGCAGATGTTGTACTGTTGCCGTGGCGCTGCACTCTCAGCCGGCAGTTCCACCGGGGACGCGGGAAGGAAACGGGTGGCGCCGATAACCGCTGTTACTCCAATGACAGTGGCCAGAATGTAGATCGTGCGAGCGCTCATGGTTGTTCTCCTTTTTGGGTGAGTGTCAGCGGCGGGAACTGTAGCTGCCGTCACTTCGCAGGGCGTCTTTGTAGCTGGTAATCCGGGCGAGGATTGCGCGATTTATCGATCGCTTCTCCTCTTCGGCCCGGCGTTTTGCCTCGTCCAACTGTTCCAGTTGGCGAACGCAGAGGGCGTTGACCCCCTTGGACCAGCCTGCGACAAAGGCATCGAGGAGTCGCTCCAGCTTGCTCCGGGAAAAGATGGCCGGGTTGCCGACGGCTTCGATCTCCGTGATGATCACCTGTTTATCTTGCACTTGGCCGTCCAATTGCGTGGCCAGAGCTTCCTGTTGGGCGATCTCCTGTTTCAGCCTGGTTTCCTTTGTGGCGCAGGCTGCCAGAAAGTTGTCCAGATGCTCCCCCTTGCGGCGTTCCTCCAGATAGAAGGAGAGCGGCAGCCCCCAGAGGATGTAAGTTCCCATTCCGGCCAGCAGTACGGTGTAGAAGTTGACATCGACGAACGCCAGGCCAAAGCGCCAGGGGATCTCCGTCAGGCCGGTGAGGAGTCGGGCCTCGTGGAGTTTCATGGTTATCCCGTAGGCGATGGCGAAGTCCAGCCCCATGGTGACCCCCAGGGCCGGGGTCAGCCAGCCGTACTGCCGCTTCTCCACCAGCAGGTGGGTGACATACCCTATGGTGAAAAACAGGCCGGGGAAGAGGACGCAGACCAGGACGTTGGCGGGGTGATGGGCCAGGTCCCGCAACACCGCCGAGAGGTCGAAGACCGTTTCGAACAGGGCCGACACCGAGTTTCCGTTCTGACCCTGCAGTTCGCTTCCCAGGTTGCGCAGCCAGGCCACGTGGGCCGCCAGGAAGTAGAAGAGAAAGAGCCAGGCGCTCATGATGAGGACCGAACCCCCCAGGAGTCGTTGCCGGAAGGGGTCATACCCGACGGTTTTTTCCACCGAGTCCGGATCGGCCTGGGCCGCCTGGCGTCGGATCTCGGAATCCTTGAGTTCTCCCTTCAAAGCCGGGATGGTCTCGTTGCGCAGGAGCCGTGCCTCTTCGGTCATGGTGGATGCCTCATGGGTGACGAGAGTGCGGGATTGGGTCCGGTCCTCCTGGTCACGGCTGCACCCTTCCTCGAACCAGGTCCGGAGTTTGTTGATCAGCAACTGGAAGGTTTCGGTGTCCCCCTGGTTCTCCAGCGCCTGATTGTAGCCGTACTGTTCCACCTGATCATTGTCGAGACCAAGGGTGGCGGGATGTGGCGGGCGGGTGGACTCTTCGGCTATCATCGGAGCAGTTGTCTGATCGTTCTTTCGAAACAGGGCAAGAGTAGATGCGGTCATGGTAAATCCTCCGTGATAGTTGAATGATATCTGTATTCCATGAAGCGTGCCAAGTGGCGTACTGTTTAAAATCATATGGTTACGTGTTTTGTTTTCCTGAAATTTGTAAAATTATTTGCAAAAGTCCAAAATATTTATAAAGGTAGCGTGCGGTAAGGTGGTGTGCGACAAAAAAATATATCAACCATCAGTCATCCTGCTTATTGCTTGTCATCCTGAGCGTAGCGAAGGATCTGCACAGAATAAGAAGCAGATTCTTAGCGATGCTTCGACTACCCCTTGACTCCGCTCGGGGACCACGCTCAGCACAGGTCGCTCAGAATGACAACTTTAAGGTATTGTCTTTGTTGCGAAACATCTAAGCCGGACAAGCCGGAACCAAATAAGGACGCGGATAAACGAGGATGAACGCGGATTTAAAACATAAAGAGTCCTGATTGCTACTCATCTACGGCTTTCTTAGTTCCTCCTCCTTCAGGCCTGTCCCGAGCGGCGGTCCCTGAGCGTAGTCGAAGGGAGTCGAAGGGGGGGAGGTCAGGAGGGGGATGGGCCCTCCCCTTGAAAGGGAGGGAGATTTTGTTAGCCGCAGATTGGTAGCAATCAGGTAAGGAGTCGGCGCAGCATTTTTATAGCTAGAAGATAGTTCCAAGAAATTTTACGATAATATCAATAAAATTTACATATAGAGCGGGAGCGCTTGATTGAAGATCTGTAGATAATGTAGTAAAAACTGTGGGTTGACCTCTGTTTTGAAAAATCTGCGTGTTGGCCCGGATCATGCTTATCTCTGTGGCATGGCACATATCTATATTGACACACCGGGTTCACACATCGGCAAGAAGGGTGAAACCATCGTGATTACCAGGGTAGGGGATGATCTCGTCCAGATCCCCCTGTTTGAGGTAGAGCTGGTCACGCTGGTGGGAAACGTCCAAATCACGACGCAGGCGCTAACGGCGCTGACCCGGCGAGGGGTGCGGATCGTCATGCTGGAATCGCGGGGCTCGCTGGCCTGTGTCACTACCGGGCACTGTCACAAGCATGTACAGTTACGGTTGGGGCAGTATTCCAAATACTCCGTGGAGAGCTGGCGGCTGGAGTTTGCGCGGATCATCACCTGGTCAAAGCTGAAGAATTGTCTGGAACTGCTCCTCAAGCATCAGCGATCTCACCGGGAAACCGATCTGGAGGCGGTCATCGTCGCTCTTCGGGGCGAGATGCAGGGGGTATGGAGTGTTGCGTCACGGCAGGAGCTTCTTGGTCACGAAGGGATGGCGGCCCGGCACTATTATCAGGGATTCAGCGCCATGCTGAGAAACGAGCGGTTCAAGATGCATGGCCGCAGCCGCCGTCCGCCCCGTGATCCGGTTAATTCGCTCCTCTCTCTCGGTTACACTCTGCTCTACAATGAAGTTCATGCCGCTCTGGAAGGTATCGGGCTTGACCCGTATCTCGGTTTCATGCATGAGGTCGATTACGGGAGGGCCTCCCTCGCCTGTGACATGATGGAAGAGTTCCGGTTTCTCGTGGATGCGCTGGTTCTCTCGGTCATCAACCGTCAACTCCTGGCGCCCGAAGATTTCGAACCCGACGAAGCGTCGGGCGGGATTTTCATGACGCCGGCGGCGCGGAAGAAGTTTTATGCCGCCTACGATCAGAAAATGAAGACCGAGGTCAATCATCGGGACCAGACCATGAGCTATCGGCGGATGTTTTCTCATCATGCGGCACTCCTGGCGCGGGTAATTCGCGATGAAGAGTATGTCTATGTGCCATTCCAGATGAGGTGATGCGGATGCAAGTGGTTGTGGCGTATGACATCTGCGACAATCGGCGGCGGGCCCGGATCTTCAAGACCATGAAGGGATATGGGCGACGGGTTCAGTACAGTGTCTTTGAGTGCGGTCTGGATTCGGCCCGACTCCAGAAGATGTTGACGGAAGTCAGGAAGCAGATGAAAGTATCGGAAGACAGCCTCAGGGTTTATCTCCTGTGCGCCGAATGTTGCGGCAAGGCGATTATCGAAGGGATCAGTCCTCCTTTTGGGACACCGGAATGTTTTATCGCTTGATTTGTCGGTGGGTGTTGGGTAGTATCGCCAACATACCGGGGGGCGGTTGAAGGGCAGAGCGCAAACCTCTGCGGAGGTGAAAAAGGGGGGGGATTTGCGCTTCAGTAAAATCAGGTAGTTACGTGGAAAGTATTTAAAAAGTAGTCGTTTTTACGGCTCCGAATTTGGGGTTTGCGGAATGAAGGTGGTAAATGTATTGAATTGTTGAAGAAAAACCGGGTACTCCCCGGTAAATGACTTCCGGTCCGGAAGGGTTACGACGTTGCCACGGAGTCTTTGTCCTCAACACCCGTACTCCCCGGTAAATGACTTCCGGTCCGGAAGGGTTACGACGTTACCTGACGACAATCTATCGGCGCAACCATTATGCCCCGGTAAATGACTTCCGGTCCGGAAGGGTTACGACGCTGCCAGGGCTGCGATGATAAGCCATTTGCCGATTCCCCGGTAAATGACTTCCGGTCCGGAAGGGTTACGAC
>CAIUUR010000418.1 GCA_903902345.1 uncultured Geobacteraceae bacterium
AAACATCTCCAGGGTTGTGGCGCCATCAATGACACGATTTTCCAACAGGAGAGCCAGCATCTTCAAAAGGTGTGATTTGCCGGAACCGAAGAAACCGGAGAGCCAGACACCGTTGGCCCCCTCGTAGTTATTATAGGCATCGAGGAACGCCTCAAGGCGCTTGGTCACTTCATTGGTCAGGACATACTCGTCGACTTCAATCCGGAGACTCGCCTCGTCATCTGCCTTAATGACCCCCTCAATCGGCCTGTCAACGGATTTGCTGAAAATGTCACGCAGTTCCATCAGAACTCCCTCGTATCAGACTTCACAGTGAAATACATTGAATGCCCGGTAATATTTATCGTCATGGAGCCTCCCGAAGAGGTCCAGCGATGCGCCCTGTTCCAGGGAATGGGTGTAGGCGCCGGGGAAAAACATGACAGTCGGCTTATCCTTGGCGGTGCTTTGGAGGTTGTTCAAGACATTGTGCGACCGGATGTAGGGGAACACTTCACCGACGCCGGTGATGAACATGACATCGAATGCTCCCTGGCTCATCCTGAATGTTATCTCGGGAATGAGATGCGCCTCCGGGTCCAGGGTTCCTTGCAGCAATTCCAGAATCTCTTCTTTCGAAACGGTGCTCTCAATTTCAAGAACCTGATCCCATATGCCACGGCGGCGGAGCAAGTCAACGGAGGTGTCGTAGAGATTGACCTCTAAAACCCGGACGCCATTCTGGGCCAACCGGTTGATAAGTTGTCGTTGCGTCCGGCCCATTTCAACGGATTCTTCCTGCCTGTAGGGGCAAATGAAGAAGGGGACCTCATTCCCCAACCCTTGCAGCTTCAAAAAACGCTGACTGCAGATCAGCGCCAGGAGATGCTGGAAGCGTTCCTGAATCGGCCTGGTTTCCATGTCGACGCTCATTGCAACAACTCCCTGATGTCTCTGTCAAAAAGGGGAAAGATCCGGAGATCATCCGGCGAATGACTTCCCACTGTCCGGGCAACCCGCGGGGTCATCATGGTTGGATTGATGCTGTTGGTCTTAGTTAGAATATCGGCCTCGCGCAGCATTTTGAAGGTCACCTGTCGAAGTTTCATACGAGTGGTTTCGGCAAGCCGATCCAGTTCATCATGCCACTGCGCCTTGGCGTTAAAAAAGGCGTCGTAATCTTCCGGGTAGAGATCCAGGTTCAACTGGAGATACTTCTCCCTGACCACCGCAACCGCAAATTCATGGAGAAAACGATGGCGCCGGCAGATGGCCAGCCAGAGAATCTGCTGTTGTTCCTGAACCGTTCCCTCCGCCAACAACTTCAGCTCATCCGGGTGCAATTCCTCCAGCCGCTGGCAGATCTCACTGGAGACCCGTTTGGAACTGCTGTCCGTTCGAGACTGTATGAGATTGTCCCGGCGGGCCAACTGCTTCACTGACTGCCACTCTCCCACCGACAGGAAAATCGCCGCACATGCGACTGATTCCTGAAAACGAAGCGCGGCTGCGGTGAACGACATGTTGTAAGCTGTTTCAGGCATGGAAAACGGTATCCGGGAGACAAAGTCGTTGAGGGATTGATCGCCGTCAAAAGCAGATTACCCAGGAGCGCCACACCATACCACATCTACCTCCTCCATACAGCGTCCAACCTTCGATTTATTCTCAGCGGATTGCATTATTTGACCAGATTGTTCCTGAATATTCCACTCAAGGTTTGACGACACAATTGCCAGGAAAATATCAGTTTTCGTTCATTTTTGCCAGTAAAACAAAACCATTGTAGTGACTCTACCAACCTTTTACATGCAAAGAGGAGGTTCAGCGACACCAGGTCAGATAGTCGGACAGGTATTATAGCTATCAAACAAAAATTACCGCTAAGGACTTGCAAAAACGTGACCCATCACACAAAAGCCCCCACTCGAATTATTTGAGAGGGGGCTTTTGTGTAAACATCGTTAGCCAATCAAGTGTCACTTTAAAAATGTCGGCAGAATGACTCGTTATTTCGGACTGTTAGCTCAATAAGAACCAAACAGGAGCAATCGGTTACAGCAGACCACATGGCTATAATGTTGAATAATTTTTATCTAAATCGGTTTCCATGTTGCCATAAAAAAACAACATATTCGTTAACCAAACAATATAAGCAATATTTAACTGATGTAGAGCGTTTTTTTTTGGCTTTCGGGCCGTTATTTTCTCACCCCCCCCGGAATACTAAGATGTAGCAAGAAATTGGGCGCTTCACAAAGAAGCGTATAGACCCTCATAAACCCTTCAACAGAGACTAAAGGAGAAATCGACATGACAGAAAAAATAATCTGCAAAACCAAACTTTTTGAACTTATGGCTTCACTCGCTGCAGAATTCAGATTGTTTGCACCAGCTGAAGCCGCAATTATTTTAGGTGTGAACAAGGAAACATTGAGTCAGTGGCGATGGCGAGGAGTAGGTCCTAAGTTCGTAAAAATAGGAAGAAACGTAAAATACAGAGGCGCTGACTTAAAATATCATATAAATAATAACACTTTCAACAGCACAACACAAGCTCAGAATAAAAAATAGTTTTTCATATTTTTGCCTTACCAACTAAACAACACAACAGGGAGTAATAATTATGATTCAAAACCTTGCCCCACTCCATCTAGCTGACCTCCGAAAATCAGGTTTAAAAGAAGAAACAATTCTTGAACACAGAATCGAAAGTGTCAGGCCCTGCGATATTCCAAGGCTCATCGGCTTTAACCTTCCAGGTCTTGAGAGCATATATCGAATACCATTCCCCCCATTCAATGATGGTTTCGAACGCTTCAAGCTCTTTTGCCATGAAGGATATGAGTGTAATGACGACGGCAAAAAAAGGCCCAAATACATACAGAAAAGAGGATCCTCTAATCGACTTTACATTCCACTGCCGATGTTTCCACTCTTGGCGGATACTGAGAAAATTCTATTTATAACCGAGGGTGAAAAAAAGGCACTGGCAGCGGTTCAGGCTGGCCTACCGTGCGTCGCCATAACCGGTTTGTGGAATTGGAAGCGCCCGGGCGTAGGCCTTGATGAACTGATCGAGGACTTCGACAAAATCACCCTGCGCGGCCGGAATGTCCGGCTTGTGCCTGACAACGATTGGCGCGACCTTGACCGCAACGGCACACCAAAAAACCTCGAAAAAGCTGTTTCCAGGCTGGCGCGGTGTCTCATGCTGCGGGGCGCAAAGGTGGAGATCGTTATTTTGCCGGAAGGAGGGTCAAACCATGAGTAAGAAAAAAACAGGCTTGGACGACTTTCTCAACGCGAACGAAGCGGAAGCAGTTAACGATCTAAAAACCGAAGCGCC
>CAIUUR010000419.1 GCA_903902345.1 uncultured Geobacteraceae bacterium
CAACATCTATGTGGCGGATACCGATAACAACCGTGTCCAGAAACTGGGGGCTGACGGGACCCCTCTGGCATCCTGGGGGAGTGCCGGCGCCGGTTCCGGACAGTTTTCCCGTCCCACCGGCGTGGCGGTAGACGTAAGCGGCAATATCTATGTGGCGGACCGGGGGAATAACCGGATCCAGAAACTGGGTAGTGACGGTGCATCGCTGGCGGTCTGGGGGAGTTTCGGGAGTGGTCCAGGTCAGTTTTCCACTCCTACCGGCGTAACGGTGGATGGTGGCGGCACTATCTATGTGGCTGATCGGGGTAATCACCGCATCCAGAAGTTGGATTCCTCCGGGACACCTCTGGCGTCCTGGGGTAGTTATGGCAGCGGATCCGGGCAGTTTTTCAATCCTGCCGGGGTGTCTCTGGATGTCAACGGCAACATCTATGTGGCGGATACCGATAACAACCGTGTCCAGAAACTGGGGGCTGACGGGACCCCTCTGGCATCCTGGGGGAGTGCCGGCGCCGGTTCCGGTCAGTTTTCCGGCCCCGTAGGGGTTGCACTGGATAGTGGCGGCAACATCTATGTGGCCGACGGCGGCAACGCACGCATCCAGAAGCTGAGTCCCAAAGGGGCTTTTGTGCTGGCCTGGGGGAGCTTCGGGAGCGGAGTCGGGCAATTCAACTTCCCCACCGGTGCAGCTGTGGATGGCGTCGGCAACCTTTATGTAGCCGATACCTATAATAATCGCATCCAGCGGATTGGCCCCGACGGGACTCCTCTGGCGTCTTGGGGAACTCTGGGGAGCAGGGGAGGGCAGTTCTCCGCACCTGCCGCGGTGACGGTGGACGGCAGCGGTTATATTTACGTGGCGGATACCGCTAACAACCGTATCCAGAAACTGGCCTCCGATGGAACTCCCCTGGCCTCATGGGGAAGTCAGGGGAGTGGCGCCGGTCAGTTCGCCTGGCCCTCGGGGGTGGCCGTGGACGGCAGCGGTAACATCTATGTCGGGGATACCTACAACCACCGTATCCAGAAGCTTGGTCCCGGAGGGAACCTGCTGGCGTCCTGGGGGAGTCAGGGAAGCCAGCCGGGACAATTTGTTCTCCCCAGCGGGGTGGCGGTGGATGGCAGCGGCTACATTTATGTGGCGGATACCGGCAACGCTCGCATCCAGAAGCTTACTCCTGACGGCGTTTTCGTCGCGTCCTGGGGGAGCTACGGCGCTGCCGCCGGGCAGTTTGACTGGCCACTTGCCGTGGCTCTGGATGGTGGGGGGAATATCTTTGTGGCGGACGGCAATAACGCCCGTATTCAGAAGTTCGGTCCCGATGGTGTTTTACTATTGACCTGGGGGAGTTACGGCAGTGGCGCCGGTGAGTTTGACACCCCATCCGGCGTAACGGTGGATGGCAGCGGCAACGTCTATGTGGCGGATACCTTCAACCATCGTATCCAGAAGTTCGATCTCATGCATACGCTGACTGTCACAGCGTCCGGATCCGGCTCGGGAGGAATCTCAACCGATGCCGGTATTGCCTTTTATTATCCTTCAGCCACCTCCGCGAGCGGTTCGGTCAAAAACCTTACCCCGGTGACTCTCGCCGGCAATGCCGTAACAGGGAATTACCTGTTCTGGTCAGGTCCCTGCACCTCACTGTCCGGCAACGGCACCGGTATCGCTACCTGTGACATCAGCGCTCTAACCGCCGACACTCAGGTGACGGCCCTGTTCACCACACTCCTGCCGGCAACGGTCCTTCTTACCTCCGACCTGAATCCCTCCCGTCAGGGGGAGTCCGTGCTCTTCTCCGCCACGGTGTCGCCGGTATCAGCCACCGGCAGCGTGACGTTTCGTGACGGCGCCGATATTCTGGGGAGTGCGACACTGTCCGGAGGAGTCGCTACCTTCAGCACCGCGGCGCTGGGGACCGGCAGCCACGGTGTCACCGCCGTTTACAGTGGTGATAGCAGGTATTCCGGCGCCACCTCCCCACTCATCACCCAGACGGTAACGGGCGCCGGCAACAGTGTCATGGTCGGCTCCACCTCACGCCTCTTCGGGACGGTGGCCGATGCCTATGCCAACGCCGCGGCTAACGACATCATCAGGGTGCAGGCCGTCACGCTGGTCGAACCGCTCCTTTCTTTTAATAACCCCAAGACCATAACCCTCATGGGGGGGTATGATGGCGCGTTTGCGGCCCGGACCGGTGTCACCCTGTTGGAGGGTGTGGTGAGAATCGGCAAGGGCGCACTCACCGTAGACAGGATAATGATCCGTTAGGCGGCCGATCTTCCCGCGATACGTCCGGATGGACGCGATGTGGCGGGGGCAGGGGAGGGGGCCGGCGCCCTGAGGGGGGTGGATGTCATTGGAGCAGGTATGGCGAAAAAGACCAAAAATAATTCGAATTCAGCATCGAGCCGCAAAGCGGCTCCGGTTCAGGCAACTTCCACGTTTGAACAGGGGCTGACCCTGCACCGGCAGGGGAAACTTGCCGAGGCCAGGGCGATGTACGAGGCGATTCTTGCAGGCAACCCCCGGCATTTCGACGCGCTGAATATGCTTGGCGCCATAGCGGCGCAAATTTGTGACTATCAGACGGCGGTTGACCTGCTGGAAAACGCGATTGAGATCAATCCGCACGTTGCCACCTCCTATAACAATCTTGGTTACTCACTACAGAACCTCAATCGACAGGACGAGGCACTGGAAAGTTACGCCAAGGCATTGCTCCTTCAACCAGACTACGCGGAAGCCTACCTCAATCGAGGCAATGTGCTGAAGGGTCTTCATCGTCTGAATGAGGCGCTGACCTGCTATGACAAAGCTCTGGAGCTCAAACCTGACTATGCAGTTGCCTTTTTTTATCGAGGTATCGTGTTGCTGGATCTCAACCGTACTGAGGAGGCTCTGGCAAGTTACGACGGTGTTGTGGCGCTTCAACCCGATAATGCCGATGTCCATATCAGTCGCGGAATAGCTTTGGAGATGCTTGGTCGATTGGGCGAATCGTTAGCCAGTTATGACAGAGCCCTGTCACTCCAATCCGACAACTTTGGCGCTTGTCTTAACCGTGGCAATGTGCTCCTGAAGATGAAGAGGCCGGAGGAGGCTCTGACCAGCTACAACCAGGCACTGCCGCTGAAGCCCGACTATGCGGAAGCCTATAATAACCGTGGCAATGCACTGAAAGAGCTCAAACGATTGGAGGAGGCGCTGGTCAGCTACGAGGAGGCGTTGGAGTTCAAACCTGACTATGCTGAAGCTCACTACAATCGCGGTATTGTGCTGCACGAGCTGAAGCGTTTGGACGAGGCGTTGGCCTGTTACTCCCAGGCAGTGGCAATAAGGTCTGATTATGCCGAGGCCTATAATAACCGTGGTAATGCACTGAAAGAGCTCAAACGCTTGGAGGAGGCGCTGGTCAGCTACGAGCAGGCGTTGGAGTTCAAACGCGACTATGCTGAAGCTTACAACAATCGCGGTATTGTGCTGCAACTGCTGAGGCGACTGGACGAGGCGCTGGCAAGTTACGACCAGGCATTGGCGATCAAGCCCGACTATGAATTCATACCAGGTACTATCTTGCACATAAAAACGCAGCGTTGCGACTGGAGCGGTATTGTTGAGAGCCTTGCCGGTTATGAAGAAGGAGTCCGTCTGTCAAAGAGAGTCACCGTACCGTTTCCGGCTCTGGCTCTGGTCTCTTCAGCGGCGCTTCACCACCAGGCCGCCCGGGTTTATGCGGCATCCGAGTATCCGTCACCGTCGCCGGCGGGCGATTACGATCAGTGCGCCAGGGGGGGGGAAGATCCGCATCGGTTATTTTTCCGCCGATTTTCACGACCACGCGACCACCCACCTGATGGCTGAGTTATTCGAAATTCATGATAGAAGCCGGTTTGAGCTGTACGGCTTCTCCTTTGGTCCGGATCAGCAGGACGAGATGCGCCGGCGGGTTTCTGCGGCCTTTCACCGGTTCATCGACGTGCGGGAGGTGAGTGATCGTGACGTGGCCCGACGTGCGCGGGAGCTGGGGATTCATATTGCCGTCGACTTGAAGGGGTTCACGCAGGACGCCCGTCCCGGGATCTTTGCGCAGCGGTGCGCACCGGTTCAGGTGAACTATCTTGGTTACCCGGGGACCATGGGGGCCAAGTACATGGATTACCTCGTCGCCGACCGGGTCGTGATCCCGCAGGAGGCGCAGCAGGAGTATACGGAAAAAATCGTATATCTGCCGAACAGTTACCAGGTGAACGATGCCCAGAGGCCCATTTCGGGTAGGGTGTTCAGCAGGAGGGAGCTGGGTCTTCCTGAAACCGGGTTCGTCTTTTGCTGCTTCAACAACAACTACAAGATCCTGCCGGCCACCTTTGACATCTGGATGCGGCTTTTGAAGCGGGTGGAGGGGAG
>CAIUUR010000420.1 GCA_903902345.1 uncultured Geobacteraceae bacterium
CAGTGGCAGTGCGTTTTTTAAAAAATCCCCCTCCACCCGGCGAAGCCGGGCCGCCGATATCTGGGGGCAAATACGATCCGCCCCCAGCCTGAGTTTACAACAACCCTATTTCGGCGAATGATTTGTGATTTCCGCTGTCAGTATCAATGATGATATGGTCAATCACTTTAATGCCAAGTAGGTCGCCGGCTTCTTTCAGACGCTTGGTTATGTTGATATCTTCGCTACTCGGGGTCAGGTCGCCGCTCGGGTGATTATGTAATGTGAAGTTGCAAGTAATGTGAAGTACTTCCAGTTAAGATGTCACAAATCCAGTTTGAATGGAGTGCCTGGAATGGCTGGCGCACCTTTACCCCTCCAGGCACTTCACATTATTACAGAGTCGCTAACCACTCCAGAACGCTTGGATCACGCCGCCAAGACGGTCCCTTATTTCCTGTTTTAGGCAACAGTTTCTCGCTGGCTTGAAGAGTATTCTGCTTCATTTCCAAATCAATCTCGATGTACAGATTGGTGGTTTCAATAGAAGCGTGTCCGAGCCAGGAGCGGATCATGTTCAGATCAACTCCAGATTGCAGCAGGTGCATGGCGGTCGTGTGCCGGAATGTATGTGGTGTAATCGTTCTGGTAAGTAGTGACGGACATGTTGTTGCCGCTGCTGCCACCCGTTGGGCAATCATATAACGGAGACCATAACGAGAAAGGCGTTCGCCTCTGGCATTTATAAAGAGCGGTACATTGTCGGAGAATCGTATATTCCGGTCTTCGACTGTTGACTTAATTGTTTGTATCGTCTCTTCCCATAGTGGGCAGGTTCGCTCACGCTGCCCTTTCCCATGAATCAGCACATAATGAGGGCGGCTGAAGCGGATATGGTTGACGTTGAGATCCACGATTTCCTGTGCCCGTGCTCCGCTGTTATAGAGTAGGCGCAACAGAGCATCATCCCGCCGACCTGATGTTTTTTGGACATCGATATGTCTAAAAATATGCAGCACCTCTTCCTTTTCCAGGTACCCCAATACATGCCTAGCGTGACGCTTGAACGGTACGGCAAGAACGGACTGACAGTGGGCGATGAAACGGGGATCGGTAGAGGCGAGATACCTAAAGAATGCATGGATAGCCGCCAGTCTGACGTTGCGGGTACCGGTGCCATTTTTTCGACCCAGACCAAGATGCTCCATGAATTTCCGGACAAGTTGCGCGGTAATATCCTCCACTACGAGATCGGTGCACAGTTTGTGGCACTGCTTGACAGCAAATTGCAGCAGAAGTTTCAGGGTATCCCGGTAGGACAATACCGTATTTGGACTCAATCCCCGCTGTGAAACCAGATGATCTTCAAAAAAGTGACGTATGGGCAGACCAATGTTAATGTTCTTCGGCATTGTGTCCTCCCTTACGTCGCTTCAAAAATGGAATAGCGAAGTGATTTTTGAACCGCGTACTCGTCTTCTCAAGAAGTTCTGCCGTGGCATGGAGATAAATCTCAGTGCCGCTGAGAGCAGTGTGGCCG
>CAIUUR010000421.1 GCA_903902345.1 uncultured Geobacteraceae bacterium
ATTGTCATGTCATCAAAGGCTTTTCAAGCGCTACAGCCGCTTGAATACGGACAGGATCTCCGTGCTCCCAAGAAGGCCCAATAGATTCGACCGGTTGCTGGTATGTTCTTAGTCGCGAATCACCTAAGGAATAAAACTGGCCTCATGCACGACCTGCTCACCGGCACAGTGCGGGTGTAAACCACCCCTCTCCCCCTGAGGGGAGAGGGAGCAAAAGCAGACCTCTCCCACTGAGGGGAGAGGGAGCAAAAGCAGACCTCTCCCACTGAGGGGAGGGAGGGCCTAAGCTGAAGACGCGGCGCAATATTCAATCATATTTAAATCATAACTTTAAATCTGCATTGCAAAGAGACTGCGTCAATGTTAGACTCTCCCCATGACCTATATTCCTCGCGACATTGAAGCGCGACTGATGCGCCTTTTGACCTCATCCCCCTGCGTGGCGGTTACCGGCCCCCGCCAGGCGGGTAAATCCACCCTGCTCAGGCATTGCCTGCCCGACTATGCCTACGTGACCCTTGATGACCCCTTTTACCGCGATCAGGCCCACAGCGACCCGCTGTTCTTTCTCGACTCTCTGGGAGACCGCGCAATCATCGACGAAATCCAGCTTGCCCCGGAACTGCTTTCCTACGTCAAGATCAGGGTGGACAACCGCCGCAGTGTCAAAGGGCAGTATCTGTTTACCGGTTCGCAGCAATTCGGCCTGATCAGGAATCTGAGCGAGTCCCTTGCCGGCAGGATTGCCCTGCTGGAACTGCTTCCCATGTCGGTGACGGAAAAGCGGCGGCATATGAACCTTGCCGGTAGCGCCGCTCTGTTCAGGCATGCGGCGCTGACCGGGTCCTATCCCGAACTGGTGGTTGACGACGCCGTTGATCTGCCGTCATGGTACGCATCCTATCTGCAGACCTATCTCGAACGGGATATTCGCACGCTCTACAATATTGGTGACCTGCGGGATTTCCAGCGTTTTGTCCGGCTGCTGGCGGCCCGCTGTAGCCAACAGCTCAATATGTCGGACTTCAGCCGGGAACTGGGGGTTTCTGTGCCGACCGTCAAGAGCTGGCTATCCATTCTGGAGGCCAGCCGCGTCATCTATCTGCTGCCCCCCTATTATACCAACCTGGGCAAACGGATCACCAAGGCTCCCAAGGTCTATTTCATCGACATCGGTCTGGCCTGCGCTCTGGCCGGAGTCCAGGGCGAAGCACACCTTTTCAACGGGCCCATGGCCGGACCGCTGTTTGAAAACTTCTGCGTTCAGGAGACAATCAAGCTGTTCCTCGGCAAAGGGATACAACCGCCGCTCTATTACATCAGAACCGGTAATGGTCTGGAAGTTGATCTGCTGATCGAACCATCAGCCGGTGTTTTACTCCCGGTGGAAATCAAGCTGACCAAAACGCCAGCGTTGAAACAGGCACGAACCCTGACGGCATTCCGGGAGTCATTCGTCCAACTGAATCCGGCGCCGGGACTGTTGCTGTCGCTTACGGAAGAGCCCCGGGCGCTTACGCGAGACGTAACCGCCGTTACGCTGGATGATTACCTGCAACGTTTGGAGAAGGTCGTCTGAGCATTCAGGAATTTGCGCCGATTTTTGTAAGAAAACCAGGGCTGTTTTTGTTACAAAATCATGCCTGATTAATGGCTGTAACTTACCCTTTAATCATATATTTCTGGTGTAGCAGCATGATTGTGGGTTGATGCATTATCCAAGATTGATGCCCGCGACAAAAGTCCAATGCGCCCTTCGACAAGCTCAGGGCGAACGGACTTTAAAACTTGTAACTGCTTGAAAATACGTTCGTGCTGAGCTTGTCGAAGCATGACGCAAGACGGTGTTTTTGAGAATTTGCGAGTGCATCATCTTTGAATCATTGTCATGTCATCAAAGGCTTTTCAAGCGCTACAGTCGCTTGAATACGGACAGGATGTCCGTGCTCCCAAGAAGGCCCAATAGATTCGACCGGTTGCTGGTATGTTCTTTGTCGCGAAGCACCTAAGTAAAATAACGCTGCCGTGAAAAACAAGCGCCATGGAGATTAAAATGACAGACGCGTTTTTGTTTAGATTAAATGTTTCAGATATAATGCATGCGGTGGAGTAGTTGCCATTTTGTACGGGATAAAATAATTTATAACTACCATCTGATAAACAATGATACCATTCTGTCCATACCAGCCATGATTTGAAATACAAGCTTGACAAGCAAATGAGGGTGATACCTGAAAACAATCCGGCGATTACCGATGAAATGTAGATTTTAAAGCCTTGCGTTGCCAAAAGCGACACGGACAAGAGAACTGCTACTATTAGTATGTTTGGTTTGAGCATGATCAAAAAAAACAGAAAACTTATGTGCACAGATCCATAGATATAAGCTTTTCTTCCTGAAGATTTCTTGACGACTTTATCGAATAATAAAACAATAACAATGAGCATGAAAAGCTGAAAAGAGTTCATGTTGCCGACTCTTATGTTTGATAAAAGCGGCGAGTATAGTGGTGTGATTAACGACAGACCGATAAACCATAGCCACTTGCTCTTTCTGTATAAAAAAAGTAAAAGTATTGAACTGCCGAACAAAATACTTTGTATAGTATGGAAAATAACGTAAGCTTGGCTATAATCCTCCGAAAAAAATCCATAGAGGGCAAAGAGTAACGGCGTTCCGATTAGGTCTAGCCCTACAGGATAGAGTCGGTGATTTGCCCGGTTGGCGGCTTTAAGACGGAGATCATCCGAACCGGCAGAATACCGATCGAGTACGGCTGCATAATTCGTCATCTCATGGTATGGACTGCCTAATCCGCCCTTACTCAACTTTTGAGCGTGACTCACTCCCCAAAATTGATAGAAATCAATTCCCGCACTGGTTTTTAACGTTGTAACGGTTATATCGGTACCCACCAACGCTAGAATTGACAACAGAATCATGATTTTTATGGTTAATTTCATGCTTTGGTATTCCTTGAAAACTATGCTTCCGGAGGGAGTCGGGGAGACTCCCTCCGGAGGGAATCCTCTGCATAGACCCGCCTTGTCGCCAAAAGGTTACAAACTTTCGTGGTGTTCTCCGTGAGGTGTTTGTCAACAGATGAGATCGGTTATCCTCTGCCTTTGATTGCCGCCATTAATTTCGACCTGATATTTCAAGTAATGTCGTATACAGTATTGAATTAGTTTGTTTTTTAATAGAGAGTCAAGTTTCCCTACCTATGAAACGTTCTGATTCCCGTATGCTGGGAGCGGAAATAGTCCGGCGAAGTATGCCGGGCAAAGGACGGCGAGAGAACTAACCCATAAAGGAGCCACCGCGCCATGTGGTGGGGAAGTTTTATCAGGGGAACGTCCGGAGTGCGTTCTTACGGAGGAACAACCATGCTTAAAAATGTGAAAATCGGCACACGACTGGCGTTGGGATTCACGGTGGTATTGGTCTTCATGCTTGTGGTGGGGATCGTCGCCGTCAACCGGATGAAAGCCATGGATGACGAAGTCGAATTGCTGATCAAGGACAAGTGGCCCAAAAGTCAGAAAGTCAACGATATGAAATTGCAGGTCAGTACCGTGGCCCGGGCATTGCGGAACATGGCGCTCACCTCGGATACTTCTGCCTACGCCAAAGAGCGGGGTAGGATCGGCAAGGCCGCGGAGAGTGTCACCACGAGTCTGGATGAATTAGCCAAAATCGTTCACAGCGACAAGGGGAAGGAGCTGTTGAAGAAGGTCGTGGATGCCCGCGCCGCGTACCGTGAGCAACAGCATCTCAGCCTGGACCTGATGGATAGCGGCAAGAAGGATGAAGCGGTGAAGCTGTTTTTCGGTCCGTTGCGTCAGGCCCAGAGTGAGTACCTTGACGCGTTGTCGGCCATGAGCGATTACCAGGATGGTGAAGTGGATAAGGTGGGGAAACTCGCCCAGGTTAGCTACCAGTCCGGATTTGAAATTGTTATGGCGCTCCTGGTGGGTGCGGTACTCCTGGTCGCCGTCATCGCCTGGGTGATAACCCGGAGCATCGTCCGGCCGGTTTCAGCTTGCGTCGAGGCGGCCACGAAAATTGCCGCAGGGGAGACCGGTGTGCTTCTGGATGGCTCGGCCCGTGATGAGACCGGTATGCTGCAACGCGCCATGGTGACCATGGTGGACGCCATCAGCGCCCTCATCGCTGACGCAGGGACGCTCTCCCAGGCGGCGATGGCGGGAAAACTGGCAACTCGGGCGGACGCCTCCCACCATCGTGGTGAATTCCGCAAGATCGTGACCGGATTCAACGGCACTCTGGACGCAGTCATCGGCCCCCTGAACGTGGCCGCCGAATACGTGGACCGGATCGCCAAGGGTGATATCCCCTCCCGGATCACCGACAGCTACAACGGCGACTTCAACGAGATCAAACTCAACCTCAACAGCTGCATCGACGCCGTTAACCTCCTGGTGGCTGACACCGGCATCCTGGCCGGAGCCGCCGTGGCCGGCAAACTGGCTACGAGAGCCGATGCTACCCGACATCAAGGGGATTTCCGGAAGATAGTGGCCGGGGTCAACGGCACGCTGGACGCCGTCATCGGCCCCCTGAACGTGGCGGCTGAGTACGTGGAGCGGATCTCCGCAGGGGACATCCCTCCACAGATCACCGACAGCTACAACGGCGATTTCAACGAGATCAAGCTTAACCTCAACGTCCTCATCCAGGCGCTGAATCATATCACTGCCGGCGCCCGGGAGGTGGCCCAGGGGAACCTGCTGGTGGAACTGAAGGAACGCTCGGACAAAGATGAGCTGATGAAGGCCCTCATCGCCATGGTGCGACAGCTCACGTCTGTGATCAGCGAGGTGAAGGGGGCTGCCGACAATGTGGCCGCCGGTTCTCAGGAGTTGAGCTTCGGGGCTGAGACCCTCTCCCAGGGGGCATCGGAACAGGCCGCCGCCGCCGAGGAGGCCTCTTCCTCCATGGAACAGATGACCGCCAACATCCGGCAGAACGCCGACAATGCCCAGCAGACGGAGAAGATCGCGATCAAGTCCGCCGACGACGCCAAGGCCGGGGGGAAGGCGGTGGCCAAGACCGTCTCCGCCATGCAGGAGATCGCCGGGAAGATCACCATCATCGAAGAGATTGCCCGGCAGACCAACATGCTGGCGTTGAATGCCGCCATCGAGGCGGCACGGGCGGGAGTTCACGGCAGAGGCTTCGCAGTCGTCGCCTCCGAGGTGCGGAAACTGGCGGAGCGGAGCCAGCAGGCGGCCCGGGAGATCTCCGACCTTTCCGCCTCCAGCGTGGATGTGGCGGAGCGGGCCGGGGCGATGCTGGCCCGGATCGTCCCTGATATTCAGAAAACATCGGAACTGGTGCAGGAGATCAACGCTGCCAGCAGGGAACAGGATTCGGGGGCAGGGCAGATCAACAAGGCGATCCAGCAGCTGGATCAGGTGATCCAGCAGAACGCCTCCGCCGCCGAAGAGATGGCCTCCACTGCCGAGGAGCTCTCCTCCCAGGCGGAACAACTTCAGGGGAGCGTGGCCTTCTTCACGATCGACGACGGC
>CAIUUR010000422.1 GCA_903902345.1 uncultured Geobacteraceae bacterium
CTCCCGGTAGAGACGGGCCGCCACGGGGTTTTTCTCCTGAAACTCACTCGCTAGAACGTACAGGGCGTCCACCTTCTCCGGAGGAGACGACTCGATCAGCAGCAACCTTCCCGTAAGGAGATTCAATGCGAAAGTGACTGCCACGAGCAGCAGGAGAAAGCTGCCCCAGAGAACTATCCGACGTTTCTTTACCACTCTCTGCCCCTGTTCCGTCACGTCCGGAGCGGATGGCCCAACCGGAGAATTTACGAATCAGACCGTTTACCGACCAGTCAACTTATCTCCTTTTTCTTATGACACGACCCGGATTACCGACGGCGACACTATACGGCTCCAGAGGTTTCGTCACAACCGTTCCGGCGCCCACAATACATTTCGTGCCGATATCCGCCATTATGATGGCGCAATTACCGATCCAGCAGTCCCGACCGATATGAATGGGAGTTGCAGCTCCTCCCTGAAGACGAATGGGTGTTTCCGTATCATCAAAGTTGTGCGTCAACTTGCCGTCAATGATCTGAATATTGCTCCCGATCACCACGTCATCTTCAATAACCGAGGAACTGATGATACAGTTGGCGCCGATGTACACATACGTGCCGATTTCAATGTCGGACGTGGAGAAAAAAGTGCCAAAATTTATGGTAACATCGGGGGAACATCTCTTGAGAGACAAAAAATAGAATGAACTCCGACAATAGTCACCCACTATCCCCGGCAACAGACTGTAGCCTTGGGAAAATCCGACAAAAACCTGCTTAGCGCCGAAAACGACTCCCAGGGTGCGATACAGCAGAAAGAAGAAGCCGTTGGGGATCAGAAACAGAGCAAATATCAGTCTTTTAAGTATCTTGCGCATAATCACCCCATCGTTCGATAAATCTTTTCGATGTTCCTCGCCCACGGTTCGGCCCGATAATGGGTCGCTACAACTTCACGGGCGGATTCCGCCATGGCTGCCGCTGCCTCCGGGTTATCCAGGGTGTTGACCAGAGCCGCTCCCAGGGCGCGAGGATCTTCCGGCGGCACAAGACAGCCGGAAATACCGTCCAGGATGACATCCGGCACCCCTCCTACCCGCGTCGCCACCAGTGGCAATCCGGCAGCCATCGCTTCCAGAAGCGACAGGGGAACCCCTTCCGAGCGGGAAGGAAGCACAAAGAGATCGGCGCACCGGTAAAATGCCGGCACATCCCGCTGGAATCCGAGAAACTCCATCCGGTCGGCGATTCCCAGATCGCGGGCAAGCTGTTCATTTTCCCCACGGTCCGGGCCATCGCCAAGAATCAGCAATCTGGTGTCATCCCGGCCGGCAAGGGAGTGAGCAAACGCCCGCAGCAGAATGTCCACCCCCTTTTCATGGCTCAAGCGACCGACAAAAAGGATGGTTTTACGGGTCGTGCTCCTTGCCCGAGGGGCAAGACCATCCGCCGGCGGCGTCGATACGGCATTGGGGAGGAACGTCACCCGATTGAACGGCAGCCTCCGTCTCATCTGCTCATAAAGCGGCCTGCTCACGCAAATAATATGATCAAACCACCGGAGAACAAGACGATCAAGCGCTTCATATATCCTGAGACTTCTGTTCACCGGGGTCCAGCCGTGCAAGGTCGAGACAATGGGAACTCCGGCACGCCGGGCAGCCAGCAGTCCGATGATGTCACTACGATAGCCGTGGGAATGAACAACCGAGATTCCTTCACTACTGATGATATGGGCGGTTTCACTGATTTGACGACCAAGCCCCCGGTAACCGCGGAGCCTGATCCTGGAGAAGCTGATTCCCAAACGCTCCACTTCGCGGGTAAACTCGTTGTCCGGACGTAGTTCGTTCAGATATGACGTCACCAGGGGGAGGAACTGTTCCCGGTCGTACTGTTGCAGATAGGTGAGAATGACCCGCTCCGCTCCCGCCAGGGAGGTGGGCGCATTAAGATACAGGAGTTTCATTCTCACCATCCATATCCCCCGGCCACTCCCCGGTAGAGCGATTCATACCCGGCTACCATTTTTTCCACACCGTACCGGCTCGTCACCAGCTGGAACCCCTCCGCCGCCAGCTTCGATGCGTCTCCCGGATTAGCGAGAACCCTGAGGAGTTCCTCCGCCATTCTCTGTTCATCGTCAAGAGGGACCAGCAAACCATTTTCCCCGTGGCGCACAATATCCCGGATCCCCATGACATCAGTGGCCACCACGGGGCGTTTTGCGGCCCATGCCTCGAGAATGGAGAGGGGAAGTCCCTCATACACGGAGGGGAGGCAGTAAACGTCGAAAACTCCCATGATTTCGTGGGCGTCGAGGCGAAAACCAAGGAACTGCACCCGGTCCGCCACGTGCAGTTCACGGGCAGCCTGCTCCAGGTCAGGTCGGCACTCTCCATCACCGCATAGGAGCAGCTTCACCCGGAGATCTGTTGCGGCAAGAAGGGCAAAGGCCTTCAGAAGCAGTTGTTGATTCTTCTCCCTCCGCAGATTACCGATGGCGCCGATGATCCGATCACCGGGTAAAAAGCCCATGGCTTCACGTTTCCGGTCACGATGAGCGCTACCGTACAGCGCGGTTTCTATGCCGTTCAACACGGAAACGCACCTACCCTCCGGAGCAGCGGAAACACTCCTCATGATCTCCGTCACCGCCGGAGCGACTCCGGCCAGCAGATCCGGCCCCTTCAAAGGGTTCAAAACACGGAAGAGCCTCGAACCGTAGGCGCTTACCACATCCGTCTTGCTGTGCTCAGTGTGTACCCATCCGAATTTCCTGAAACCGGCAATGCGGAGCAGATGGAGATGCAGCAATGGCCCCATATGGTGGGTGTGGAAAACCGTCGGCATTTCATCCGATATCATCGAGCGAAGCGTCGCCAACCTTCTCAGGAACCTTCGCCCCTTCCCCCAGAGTGAGGCGCTTTTTTCATCAGGAACCGCCAGGTAGGTGACCGGTATCCCCCGTGCAGTGATCAAATCTGCCAGGGCCCCCCCAAAAGGGGTACAGACCTCCAGGGCAAAGTGATCTCGCGAGATGTTCCTACAGAGGTTAAGCACTACCCGCTCGGTCCCGCCGGTGCCGAGACAGGGGAGATAGAAGATAAGTTTGATCTTACCGGGATTACCGGGATCTCCCCCTGCCCCCCTCAAGACGGTTCACACGTCATCATGAGGGGATAGATCCTGGCCGGATTACCCATGGCCAGAGAGTTGGGGGGGACTCTGGACGTAACGACACTCCCGGAGGCAATAACGGAACCTTCGCCGATGGTCACCCCTTTGAGGATCACACTGTTTATCCCGATCCAGACGTTATCGCCGATAACAATCTTTCTGCTGCTGGCGGGGGGGGCGGGAAGATGGCGCTGACCGGGATCGGTTGGATGACCGTCGTAGCTCATGATGGTGACCCGGTCGGCAACCAGGACACGCTTACCGATGGTGACATCACACCCCACATTAATGATGAGTTGATAGCCCAGGTGAGTGTGATCACCGACGGTGAGTGTGGGAGTGTCGAAGACCTTGGCCCCGCTGAGGGTGCTCTGTCCGAACATGGTCACGCCGTCGCCGATGATCAGCCTCAGGTTACCCATGATCAGCGGCACCCCCCCCACGAGCTGCAGACGTTTCCCCACGCGTTGACATCGGGACTTGAACAGCGGCGTCCAGTAGAAGATACGGAGGATCGTCTGGCAGGAGGAAAGCCGAAACTGTCGCTCACGATACAGCAGGGAATGGAATCCGGGAACAACGGGAAGTTCAAATCCGACCATGGATTTGGCGATACGGTAGAGTCTGTCATAAAATGGACTCTCTCGACGACGTATATTCAATAAAAACCGACCTAGCACTCCCGTACTCCCGCAAACTTCTTTGCTTTTTTATCCGCCAGTCGCTCTTCGATATCCCTGGACAAACGTTCCGCCCTGTCGCGCCAGGTATCGCCGACCACGGCGCGTTTGCGTTCAGCCCCCTTCTCGCAACCCTCCGAAAGAGTTTCGATTACCGCTGCCAAGAACTCGTCATGGCTGTCCGCCACGCGAATCACCGACTCGTACCGACGACATTCAGGGATGGCGGTGGCCACCACCGGCTTGCCGGTGGCCAGATACTCCTTGAGCTTCAGAGGATTGATATTGTCGGTCAGGAGTGTCCGAACATAGGGGAGGATACAGACCGAAAAATACGAGACGTACTCCGGCAATTCATCATAGGGGACCGCCTCTCGATGGAAAAAATTGGAGTATCGGCTCAGTTTTTCATACCCGGCCACCGCTGTGCCGAGAATCACCAGGGACCAGTCAGGCCGGCTCTTGAGCAGAAATTCCAGCAGATCCTGGTCGGAGCGCTGATCGAACAGCCCAAAATAGCCGATGATCGGTCCGGGAATATCCCCCAGTGCGGTAACTGGCCCGGGATTGGCGGTGACAAGCGCCGCCCTCCCGAAGTGCGCCGCATCAACTCCGTGAGTCAGAAGCCTCACCCCGCTGCCGTTGGCCGGACGCTTGCTTGCGCAGAGGGCATCGGAGACCGCAACCACCAGATCCACCCGCTGAAGGAGTTTGCGCTCCATCAGCTCCACCAGTGGACGGTTGACCCCGGGCCACTGGGAGAATTCATCCACGCAGTAGAAGAGCGAGAGGATTTCGTCGAAGGCGCCCAGATAATCTGCTGCATTGGGAAGTGTGGTAAGGAGGATCGGATCGCGAAACCGAAGTTGAGCAAGGGAGTTCCGCACCCTCCTGATAACAGAGTAACGGTTCAACCCACGCACCAACGGATTACCAAAGGGGAGCATGAACGGATTGAGGAGCGTCAGGTTCACCGGAAGTGGTTTCGACGGAGCCGCAGGCTTGATGAATGATCTGAGCTTTTGAAAACTCCTGCGGAGATCGTAAAGAGTGAATCGCGGAGAGCGCATGCCGATGGTCTGAACCCAGATAATCCGGTTCTCTGGAAGAAACTGGGCCATGATATGCTGACAACTGAAAGGGTGCCGCCCCCAGTCATCGGAAAAGACGATGATATCACGCCCTGTCAGCATACGGCCATACTCTCTTTCTCGTGGAGGATTATCATCGGTTCCTTGCCTATGATCGATTATCGCCGGGTAAAGAAGGATTAATCCGTTGACAGGGGAGCCGGAGGGACGAAGTTCTGATCCTTCTGTTAAACGGACCAAACGATGTTATCTCGGCTACTTCGCTGAAACCGGACCTGAGAGCCGACTTGATGGAGGCTATATTGTCTTTGTGAATCACCATGAGAAGGTGACGTGTTCCCGAATCCTTCAACGTCCCGGCGGTGAAGTTGCAGACCCTCGCCATGAGATTTCGTCCCCGGTAAGGAGGGAGGGTGTGGCAATTGTTGACCTCAACCACCCCCTCTTCAAGATGGAAGAACCTGCTTTTGAACCCCGGATAATAGAGCCAGTGAATATAGGAAAAATCGGCCCCCTTGAGCGCCGCATGGCAGACCGTCAGGTCGTGAATCTCGTCGTAGAAGAACTCCCGTGGAAGCTTCTTCCCAAGGCGGAAGGTACGCAACTGATCCAGCGACGGGGCGATCAGGGTGAACTCGTCCGGATCCACCCCGGAAGGATCCAAATGTCGCTGCAACTCCAGGGAGTAGACCTTGAATTTGTTCAGGGAAAGGAATGAGATATAGAAAAATTTCAAATAAGAACCAATCCCCGGTCCGTACGATCCGGCCACCGTTTCACGCAGATTGGCAAGAGTTGCAATGGTTTTTTTCACCATGCGCGATCACCTTTCCACGTCATGATTCACCTTCGGCGACATTTCCGGAAAGTATTTCCAGTGAACAGGAGATGGCAATGATCAGGAAGAGCGCAGCGGAAAACGCCTGGGAGAGAAAAAAAGCCCCACCCATGAAACTATACAGCGAGATCTCCAACCCCTTGACCACCCAGAGGAGATCCGAATCTTCCGGCAGGCTGCTCCGAAGCCGCCTCACGGAGCGGACGGTTGAGCTGAGAACCAATAGGTACAAGATGAGTCCGGGAAGGCCGAACTCCCCCGCCACCAGAAGATAGCTGTTATGGGCGGTGTTCCATTTGCCGGTCGTTCCCGACTGTTCGTCAATATGCGTAGTCCCTTCGGCCACCGTAAACACCCCGGGGCCGACCCCCACAATCGGATGAGTAAAAACAAGATCCAGACCCCGCTTCCAGATCTCCAGCCTCCCACCCCCCGCAGACATATTATAGTCACCCTCGGTTCCGACAACAGTCAGTCGGTCCAGGAACCCTGCCGGAGTGAAAGAATAGAGCATCACGACAATGACAATGCCACTGACCATCAGCCGCAGAGGATTGACCCGCTCCCGTATGAGGATACAGATCAGCCCGACGGTGAACCCCACGAAACCGCTCCTCGATTGGGTCGCCAGCATGGCAACGATCATGGCGAACGTGGTAATAAGAAGCAGGATCTTCGCACCACCCGCCTCGCGCAACATCATGTAGTACACAAGCGGCAGAAATGTGACAATGACCAGAGAGAGATCGTTAGGGTCATAGGTGCCGGAGGCGGTGATCCTCCCTTCGCCGGTAAGGAGCGCCGCACCCACCAGGATCACCAAGGTCAGGACGATGCCCCAGATGATCTTGCGC
Organism: uncultured Geobacteraceae bacterium; assembly: GCA_903902345.1. GTDB lineage: Bacteria > Desulfobacterota > Desulfuromonadia > Geobacterales > CAIOGM01 > CAIOGM01. Next base: position 6,625 of record CAIUUR010000422.1, read on the forward strand.
AGTTCCCCGTACGTACCGACCAGTTTAATCAGGAGTAATGTCATCAACAGGGAAGAGCCGAACCTGTACAGCATGAAGTCAAAGCTCCCCGTGCTCCAATAACTGAAGGGGATAACGCAAAAGCCGAGAGTAGTAAAGTAGACGAGGTACTTTATCTGTGGAAACGAGAAAAGAGCGAACTGATGCCGTCGCGGAGCGAGGAGATAACAGAGCGCCGCCAGCCCGATGGCGACCTTTCCGAGAGAAAGATACGCAAGTCCGGGAATAACCTCCTGAAGACGCCCCAGAACGACCGTGATCACGAGGATAAGCACCCACGACGCGATCCCGGAGGCACCGGCAGGAGGAGCGACGGTGAAATGTAAGTCGGACCTTGACTCTTTTGGCATTATATACCTCCCTGACTCTGCGTGTCGAACGACCGCGTGAGAATATCCGCCAGACGACTGGTCAGAAATTTACGTTCCAGTCTGGAGACGTCACCCCTCGAATACCAGGCACGCCCCCCCTCCTTACGCGCCTGATACATTTCCTCGAGTGCATCCATAACGCCATCGCAGTCATCCTGACGTACAACCAAACCGGCGTCAAAAGCCCTCACCAGGTCGGCAGTAGCCCCCTCTTCGGTAAAGGCCAGCACCGGACGCCGCGCACCAAGATACTCGAACGCTTTGGCGGGGACCTGGAGCGGCTGGTTGGGGGCAAACAGGAGAAGCAAATCGGATTCCCGCATGCAGCGGAGAGCATCGGCATAGGGGACGGGCCCCATGACCCTGACACACCCCCCCATCCCGTATTTCTCCAGAAGACGATCCAACGCGGCCCTACCGTCGGTGTCCAGATTGCCGACGAACCGGACTTCAATCCCGTGTAACGGAACCACGCCGCCGTCAATGAGCCTTCTCAGGGCAGCTAGGAAGGTCTCGGGAGTTCGATCCAGGTAAAAGGTCCCGAGATAGGAGATGACAAAGACGTTCCGACACCGAACATCAGCTGCATCAACGGGAAAATCGGCGGCATCATACCCATTGGATATTGTAACGAATTTTTCTGCTGTCTCATCCGGATACGACGCACGTAACGCTGCTGCGCACCGCGGGGTGGTGCAGATTACCGCATCTGCCCGCCGGATCACCTGCTTCTCGCAGGCCGATTCCAGATAGTCATACAGGCGACAGCGCAAAAACTCCGGTACCGACTGGCGAAACAGAGACCACGGATCCCGGAAATCGACCACCAGCCGGGCGCCGGTGAGGATCGAGAGGATAAGTCCCACGAGGCAGACCGTATGGGGCGGTGCAGTCACGAAGATTGTCCGGATTTTTTCCCTCCGGATGGCGCGATACCCGGCCACGACTGCGGGCACGCTCCAGTACAGCTTGTCATCGGGGAACCAGTTGAACAAAAAAAGAGTCCGTTTCAACCTCGCCGGCAGTGAACTCCTCCCCGGCGCACCGGCTGCAGCCGGAACAGCGTCGGAAGGAACGCCCGAAGGTTTGATCCTACCACCCGGCCTCACTTTGTCACGGAGATCCAGCATGAACTGCAGAGGCGATCTCCAGTAATCGGTGCGGATGATCTCGGCATGTTCCACATCGCCCAATCGGGAAGCATCCTGCCGTTGGATAAACTGTTCCCTGATGGTCAGCACATACGGTTTCCAGCCGAATTCCGGCAGATACTTGACGAACTTCTGCGGTCGAAGGGCGCCCACGGCGGCGTCGGGGGGGAAATGGTAGGCTATGATAAGTATTTTATCGGGTTGCGTCAAGATAACATCCTTACTCCGTCTGTCATTGGGAGACGATTTTTCGCGGGTTCCATCCGGAGCGGAAAGCAGTGCCGCATTCGTTCAGGTCGCCACCAGATCCGCCAGGATCTCAATCATGAGTCGGGCCTGCTTCTCCATTGAGTACCGCTCCTGCACCGACTCCCGCGCCCGCAGGCCCATGGTCTGTCGTAGATCCGGATCCCGCAACGCCTCAAGAAACTCAAACCACTCCCGGCGTGACCCCGCCAGAAAACCGGTGCGCCCCTGTTCGACAA
>CAIUUR010000423.1 GCA_903902345.1 uncultured Geobacteraceae bacterium
GAACCCGACCTGCTGAAAATGCCCGTCAAAAGTAAAAGCGGTCTGCACCTTCAACCGCTTCATCAAAGCAAAACTGGTGCAATCGGTAAAGCTCAAATCCTTGTCATCATACTTTTTGAACAGGATATAGTCGCTCGTAAGCAACCCGACCTTTTTTTGAACGGATGCGAGCGAACTTTTCGACGGCAACAGCATGATGCTGGTCCGTCAGATCATTCAGCGCCACCCAGGCCGAGGTGTCAACGAACAGTTTCATCGCTTGCCGCCATAAAGGTAATCATCATGGTTGGCAGAGAGGTCACCGTCCGCCGAGGCAGTCTGGCCGACGATTCCCCAGAGCGGATCATTATCCCAGTCGACACTTTTTTTCTGCTTTTTTTCAAGAAAGTCCCCAACAGCAGCACGAACAATTTCGGCAATGGACGAATGTTCGTTATCAGCCAGTTGTCGAATCTGCTGCAGCATCTCTTCAGGGAAATACATCTGGGTGCGTTTTAGTGTGGCAGCCATGACAAGACCCTCCTGTAATGTATAGAGTAGACATCACAACCGCCGGCCGATACAATACCCGAAACAGTTCAGTTTTTCGAAAACATGAACCGGCGCATGCTGATATCAATAGGTGGCGGCGCCGGAATTGAGTTATTGCATTTTAGAGTGGCAGATAGACCAGGGGAGATCAGAGGCGTCAGGATCGTTGAACAGAATATTTTTCTCACCTCTACCCAGTTTGTGGTAGAATACGTTCATCTTCGCTACCGGAGGACCCCATGAACTCGATTGAGAGCTTTGAGCTTCAACCGACGCACTTGTTTTAAAAGGAAGTTATCATGCAGATCGCCAATCCGATATACGATGTCGTGTTCAAATATCTCATGGAAGATGCAAAGATAGCCAAACTATTGATATCCTCCATAATCGGTGAGGAAATAGAAACCCTCGATTTCCGTCCCCAGGAATTTACCGCTGATATTGACAAGGGGAGAATTCAGGGGAGGTTCGGCCTGTTGACGGTGTATCGCCTGGATTTCAGCGCCACGATTAAAACCGCTGACGGTCTGAAACAGGTCTTGATCGAGATCCAAAAAGCAAAATTCGCCACAGATATCATGCGTTTCAGGGGATATCTGGGAAGCCGGTACAGCAACAAAAACAATACCAACATAGAGACGATCAACAACCATTCAAGACGAATCGGGATACCGATCATCGGAATATACTTTCTGGGGCATAAGCTTGACAACACCGACGCCTCGATAATCGGCGTTAACCGCACCTACAAGGATCTGGTAACCGGTGAGACTTTGTCCGTAAAGGAGAGTTTCATCGAAAGCTTGTCACATGACAGCTATGTGATCCAGATTCCGAGTCTGGTGCAGAAGCGTCGCAATGATCTTGAAAAGCTTTTAAGCATATTCGATCAGAGTACATATGTCGACGCGGAACATCATATTTTGAACATCAAGGAAGAAGATTATCCGGAGAAGCATCGTTCACTCATCCGCCGTTTACAGTCGGCAATACTGGAACCGGAGATGAGAAAACAGATGGAAATTGAAGATGGTATTCTTGGCGAATTTGAGGATATGCAGCGTGAGATACTGCAACAGAGGCAGAAAATTGCTGAAGTCCAGCGGGAGGCAGGGGAAGCTCAGAAAAGAGTCGTGCGCAACTTTAAAGCCGCGGGTGTTGCGCTAACTATTATCATGCAAGCGACAGGTTTGAGCCGGGAAGAGGTTGATGATATTTGAAAGTAAGTAGATCTGTACGGTGCGATCAGTTTTTCGAGAACATGAATCTCCGCATGCTGATATTGAGGAGGAGCGCCACCCCGGTCATGGAGGTCACCATGGAGGTTCCGCCGTAGGAAAAAAACGGCAGCGGCACCCCCACCACCGGGAAGAGGCCGATGACCATCCCGATGTTGATGACGATGTGCCAGAAGAGCATGGCGGTTACCCCCACGGCCAACAGGCTGCCGAACCGGTCATTGCACCTTGTTGCAATCTGCAAGCCCCAGAGAACCAGGGAAAGGTAGAGCGCCAGCACCACGAAACAGCCCAGAAACCCCCACTCCTCCGAAAAGACCGAAAAGGCGAAATCGGTATGCTGCTCCGGCAAAAACCGAAGCTGTGTCTGCGTTCCCCGAAGGTATCCCTTGCCGACGAACCCTCCGGAACCCACCGCGATCTTGCTCTGGATGATATGGTAGCCGCTCCCCAGCCGCGACCGCTCCGGGTTGAGAAAATCGAGAACCCGGTTTTTCTGGTACTCCCTCAGGTAGAACTGCCACCCCACAACGAACACCGGCACCGCCGCCACGGTCATGGCGATGAAGGCGGAGGGCTTGACCCCCACGGCCAGCATCATGGAGCCGGCAATGAGCAGAACCAGAACGGCGGTCCCCAGATCGGGCTGTTTCATGATGAGCAGCGCCGGCAATCCGACGACCACCAACGGCGCCCCCATCCCCCTGAGGGTCAGGCCGGAATTCACCGGGTACCGGGAGAAGAGCCGGGCAAAGATGATGATGATGACAATCTTCATCGGCTCGGATGGCTGAATGGATAATACCCCCAGATGCAACCACCGGGTGGCTCCCATGGAGGTCTTGCCCGCCACGAGAACTATCAGGAGCAGGAAAACGACGGTTCCGTAGACCCAGACGGCGATATCATCCAGGAGATGATAGTCCACGGAGCTCACCGCCAGCACCAGGAACAGGCCGGTGAGTATCCAGTAGAGCTGTTTCAGATAATAGGGGGTCCCGATGACGTTGTAGGAAGCCGTCGCACTGAAGATATTGACAACCCCTATGGCGGCAATAACCAGGGTCAGGCCGAGAAGGGTCCAGTCAAAATTGGTAAGAAGTCGCCGGTCGATCATCGGCATGGGCATATCCTCCGCTTCATGGCTCAGTCTCCCGCAGCATCACTCCCCTCCTCAGGCTCGACACCGCCGCCACGGTTGGAGCTGTATCTCCCCTGCCTGACCACCGGTTTCCTGATGACCCCCCTCCCTTCGAAGTAAGCTCGAAAGATCGCCTTGGCCACCGGGGCAGCCGCCGACCCGCCATGCTCGCCATGCTCCACCACCACCGCCACGGCGATCTCGGGATTTTCCACCGGGGCGAAGGCGACAAAGAGTGCATGGTCGCGGAACTGGTACGGATTCCCCTTGCCGCTTCTCAATTTTACCACCTGGGAGGTGCCGGTCTTCCCCGCAACGGTCACCTCGGCAAGCCGCGCCGCGCCGCCGGTCCCCCCCGGTTCGTTCACCACCGCCTGCAGACCGCTCTTCACCAGCTGCAGGCTCCGTTGCGAGATCCCGGTTGTTCCCAGCACCTCCGGTTTGAACTCGCTCAGCACCTTCCCTTCCTGATCCACTACCTTCTTGACGACATAGGGACGGTAGACAGTGCCGCCATTAGCGACGGAAGCAGTCATGGAGACAAGCTGGAGAGGGGTCATGAGAACATACCCCTGGCCGATTCCCACCGAAACCGTCTCCCCCCTCGCCCATTTCTGTTTGTACTTCTTCTCCTTCCACTCCGTAGTGGGAATCAGGCCCGGCTTTTCATGTTCCAATCCGATCCCGGTGGGGAATCCCAGGCGATACTTCCGGGCATAGGCGGCAATCCGATCTACCCCCAGGCGGTCTGCCAGGTGGTAGAAATAGACGTCGCACGACTGTTTCAGCGCCATCTTCAGATTAACCGAACCGTGGCCATGTCTCTGCCAGCAGTGGAAGGTCCGGTTACCCAGGGTGTAGGAACCGGTGCAGGGTACCGTCGTATGCTCATCAATCAACCCCTCTTCCAGACCGGCCAGGGCCGTGATGATCTTGAAGGTGGAGCCGGGGGGATACTGTCCGGTCAACACTTTATTGATGAGTGGACGCCGGAGATCCTCCAGATAGCCATTCCAGATCGTTTTCGGAATCCGTCCGGAAAAAAGTTCCGGGTCGAAAGCCGGACTGCTGGCAAAAGCGAGGATCTCACCGGTACGGACATCCATGGCCACCGCCGCTCCCGCCTTGGCCCCCAGAGCTTCTTCAGCCCGCTGCTGAATCGACCGGTCCAGCGTCAGGATCAGACTCTTGCCGATGGCCGGGACCGTCTCGGTCACCGTCCGTAGTACTCGACCCCGTGCATCCACCTCCATGAGCCGGCCACCGTCCAGACCATGGAGCACCTTCTCCCAGACCCGCTCCAGACCGTTTTTCCCCACATAATCTCCGGAATTGTAGTGACTGAATTCATCCCGGGCCAAGTCCTGCTCACTGATCTCTCCGATATACCCCACCAGATGGACCGCCGTCCCCCCGTCTGCATACTCCCGAATCGGCTTCATCTGAACATCCACTCCCGGAAGGTTGAGCCGGTTTTCCTCCAGGAATTCCAGCTGGTCCTGAGTGATCCCCGACGCCACCGTAATGGGAAAATACTTGGCTCTCCCCCGGCTTTTGTTCCACTTTTCGTACAACTCGTCCCGCTCCAGCTCCAGATAACGGATCAGTTGCCCCAGGAGCAGATCTTTGTCCTTCACATCCTGCTTGAAAAGGACGACGCTGAAGGAAGGGCGATTCCAGATCATCAGCTTGCCGTTACGGTCCAGGATGGTCCCCCGGGGGGCAGCCACCGGCACCAGACGAAGCCGATTATTCTCCGAAAGGTTCTGATAATCTTCCGCCTTGATGATCTGCAGGTACCAAAGCCTCATGATGAGGATGAAGAAGAGCGCAGTTACCCCCAGGGAGAGGGCGAGCAGGTTTTTTTCCGACTTGGCAGCTTCCTTGACAAAACGAGGCCCCGTCATCGCGCATACCCCGGCGAGACGTCGGGAAGGGCTCTGACCAGGAGGAGGGAGGCCAGGGTACTGGTCAGGGCGTGGGGAATCAGTCCGGAGAAAAGCGATCCATAAATGCCGTCGGCTTCCGAGAAGAGGAGAAGCAGACCAAACGTCATGACACCGTCAAGTATGATTCCCAGGAAAACCCCCATGGCGATGAGCAGGTTGTTGTCGGTATAGAGCCGTTCCGAGGTCTGTTTCAGGAGAAGGTAGACGCAGAGGTAGATGAAACCGTGCAGGCCGAAATAACTGCCGCTGAAACAGTCCTGAACGAGTCCGATGAGAAATCCCGCACCGCAGTTGGCCCAGCGAAACGGTTCCCGCAGTCCCAGATGAACGACAAAGAAGAGGGTAAGATTCGGAATGAATGGCCTGCTCAACCAGGCGGGAAAGAATGATACCTGGACCAGGGTGGCCATGGCCAGAATGGTTATGAACCGGAGAGTCCTGATCATTGAGGGGGAGAAACGAGCACCAGCAGCTCTTCCAGTCGGGAGAGATTCACCGCCGGACGGACCGTGACCGTCTGAAAGATGCCGTACTCCCCCTTCTTGACCATGGTTACCTCGCCGATGGGAATCCCCTTGGGATAGACCCCCCCGATCCCGGAGGTCACGACGATGTCCCCCAGCTTGATATCATCCAGGCGGCTGGCGAACTCCAGAGAACAGAGATCTCCCCCCTTCCCCTTCACCACACCCCTGGCCCGTGACCGTTGGATGGTGGCCGCCATGGCACTGGCGTGATCGGAGAGAAGCAGCACCTTGGAGCTGGTCGCCCCGACTTTGATCACCTGTCCCACGACACCGCTGAGCGCCAGCACCGGCAATCCCTCGCGGATCCCGTCCTGTGCCCCCCGGTTGACGACCACCGTGCGAAACCAGGGGGTTACCTCCTCGGCAATGACCGAAACCGCCACCGGCACCCCAGGAAGACGCGCCTTCATCTCCAGCAGTGACCTGAGGCGCTCGTTTTCCAAAAGCGCCTCATTGCCCCGGATGAGCCGTTCGTTCTGGACCTTGATGGTCTGGAGCAATCGCCGGTTTTCCTCCTTTACCTTCGTGAGGAACAGGTAGCCGTCCCAGAGACCAAAAATGGCGTCATTCACCACCGTTATGAGACCCGACACCGGTGAGGTCACCGTCAGCACCACCTTTTCGAAGGAGGAGGTGGTATCTCGACGGCGAAGATTAAGAGAAAAAAAGATCAGCGCGACAAAGAGGGCAAACCCTGCCAGTAATTGTATTCGATATTTTTTCAGGAATTCCAGCATCCCGTATCCCAAAGCACCAAAGGGGAGACTTCCGTCTCCCCTCGTTGAAGCATAACTAATACCCAGTCCTGACCGAAAATCCAAGATGGACGTGCATCAGTCCCCGGCGCCCGGGCCTAGCGCCCGTCATCCGCCGCCGGACACCTCTGTCCCGCAGAGGTCGATCTCATTGTACAGACGCACCAGATACTCCCGGTAGCTGGACTTAGGCGTTTCCGCGATGACCGCCGCCATCTTGCGGCAGTCGATGAACCCCATTCTCAGCGCCACCTCTTCCAGACAGGCGATTTTAAGCCCCTGCCGAGCCTCAAGGGTGCCGATGAAGTGGCTGGCCTCCAGAAGGCTCTGGTGGGTCCCTGTATCCAGCCAGGCGATGCCTCTCCCCAGTTTTTCCACGTTGAGCTCTCCACGGCGGAGGTACTCCAGGTTGACATCGGTGATCTCCAGCTCACCCCGGGGGGATGGCTTCATCTCTCTGGCGATGGAGACGACCTGGTTATCGTAGAGGTAGAGTCCCGGCACGGCATAGTTGGTCCTCGGCTTGGCCGGTTTTTCTTCTATCCCCACGGCCAACCCGTTCCCGTCAAATTCAACGACACCGTACCGCTCGGGGTCATTCACGTAGTAACCGAAAATGGTCGCTCCCCCCGCGAACTGGCTGACGATCCGGTCCAGCTCAATCTTGCCGTAAAATATGTTGTCCCCCAGGATGAGACAGACCCCCTGGTCACCGATGAACTCTTCTCCCACCAGAAATGCCTGGGCGATCCCGTTGGGTTCCGGCTGCACCAGGTAGGAGAGGGTGATCCCCCACCGGGAACCGTCACCCAGGAGCGATTGGAAACGGGGGATATCATGGGGGGTGGAAATAATGAGAATATCGTTGATGCCGGCCATCATGAGGGTGGACAGCGGGTAATAAATCATCGGTTTGTCGTAAACCGGCTGGAGCTGTTTACTGGCCACCAACGTCAACGGATAGAGCCGGCTGCCGGCGCCGCCGGCCAGAACAATCCCCTTGGTAATTCCTGGTTTCATGCCATCTCCTTTTTTGACTCGGGGGGGGTGGATGTCGCAGCAAGTATGAGTACGGCGGCAGCCATGAGGTCGGCGACTCTCGGGACATCCATGGGGAGCTCGTCCACGTCTGCCCCGTAACCGGTCTCCACCAGGATCGATCTGCAGCCGGCAGCCAGCCCCGCCTGAATATCCGAGAGTTTGTCACCCACCAGAAAGGACGCAGCCAGGTCAAGTGAGTACTCTTCGGCGGCCTGCACGAGCATACCGGGGAGCGGCTTGCGGCAGGCGCAGACCCGGAGATAGGGTTCCACCCCCTTCTCCGGATGATGGGGACAGTAATAGTAGGCATCGACGGCGGCGCCAAATCCGGCCAGCTCCCGGTCAAGGTGGCGGTGGAGCTCATGCAGCTCCTTTTCACCGTACAGCCCCCGGGCGATACCCGCCTGGTTGGTGACGACGATGATCAGGTATCCTGCCTCCCTGAGCAGTCGGATCGACTCCACGACGCCGGGAATGAGCTGAAATTCCGCAGCCCGAAAAACATACCCGTGATCCAGATTGATGGTGCCGTCCCTGTCAAGAAAAACAGCCCGCCGACCGTTATCCATCAGTCGCTGCAACCTACATCCAAAATCCCGCCATTACCGAACAGTTCCTGCTCCAGCAGATCGCAAAGAATATGAATGATGGTGATATGTCCTTCCTGTATCCGGGGAGTCTCTCTGGAAGGAACGACCAGGGAAAGATCCACGGAAGGTGCGATGACCCCGCCGTCCCCCCCCAGGAACCCCACCGTAAGGCACCCTTGAGATCTTGCCTGCTCCAGGGCCACGGCCACATTTCGGGAGTTGCCACTGGTGGAGATACCTATGACGAGATCACCGGGCACGGCCAGCGCCTGGATCTGCCGGGAGAAGATCGCTTCGAACCCGTAATCGTTACCCAGCGCGGTGAGGATGGAACTGTCGGTGGTCAGTGCAATGGCGGGAAGTCCCCGCCGTTCCATCTTGAACCTCCCGACGAGCTCTGCGACCAGATGCTGGGCATCGGCCGCCGACCCGCCGTTCCCCATGACGAGGAGCTTGTTTCCGGAGCGAAACGTGCCGGCAAGGAGGGCGACGGTCTCGGCGATACGGGGTGTCAGTTCCCGCTGGATAGATGCGATGACCTCGCAATGTGCCTGCAACTGAGCGATGATGACGCTGTTCATCCACTACTCCCCCTCAGGTTTCCCCAGAGCCAAGGACCCGGCGCCCGGTTTTACGAACTCACCGCCACATTACGCAGCAGATTCAGTTCATCCAGGACCTTCCCCGAACCCAGAGCCACACAGGAAAGGGGGTCCTCAGCAATGAAGATGGGAAGACCGGTCTTTTCCCGCAACAGAACATCAAGATTCCGCAGCAGTGCTCCCCCCCCCGCCAGGAAGATCCCCCGGTCGATAATATCGGCAGCCAATTCCGGCGGGGTTCGCTCCAAACAGACCTTCACCGCCTCCACAATGGCGTTCACCTGTTCGGATATCGCTTCGCGCACCTCTTCGGAGTTGATGATCTGAGTCTTGGGGATACCGGTAACCAGGTCGCGCCCCTTGACCTCCATGGTGCGAATCTCATCGCTGGGAAAGGCCTCGCCCACCTGGATCTTGATCTGTTCAGCCTTCTGGTCGCCGATGAGGAGATTGTACTTGCGCTTGATGAACTGGACGATGGCTTCGTCGATCTTGTCTCCTCCCACCCGCACCGACTTGGCATAGACAATTCCCGCCAGGGAGATGACCGCCACCTCTGTGGTCCCCCCACCGATATCGACAATCATGTTGCCGGACGGCTCGGTAATGGGAAGCCCGGCTCCAATGGCTGCGGCCATGGGCTCTTCGATGAGATAAACCTCCCGAGCGCCGGCGGATTCGGCCGATTCCTTCACCGCCCGCTTTTCCACCTGGGTAATTCCCGAAGGGACACAGATGACGATCCGGGGACGGACCAGCGTCTTTCGATTATGAACCTTGTGGATGAAATAGCGGAGCATCTCCTCGGTGATATCGAAGTCGGCGATGACTCCATCCTTCATGGGACGGATAGCCTGAATGCTCCCCGGCGTCCTCCCCAGCATCTTTTTCGCCTCCATTCCCACCGCGAGCACCTTTTTTTGGCCGTTGTTCAACAACTGTACCGCCACCACCGACGGTTCACTGACCACTATCCCCTTACCCTTGAGATAGACCAGCGTACTCGCCGTTCCCAGGTCGATTCCCAGGTCGTTGGAAAACATTCCAAAAATGTAATCAAAAATCTTAAGCATGTACGCTCCTTGCCGGATGATTATGCTGAAGGGAATGGATCGTAATGTCAGATAAAACGTGAACTTGAATAATTTCCACCTCAAAGTTTAAGATGCTAACAAAAACAGCTTCCGGTTGCAAGGGAGAAATATCCTTTTATCCGGACCGGCAGAATCTAACTGTTGATTTTTGGTAGTGGGATATATTACTATGTCGCGCCGTTCATCTGTAAATCCCCCCGCACCATGCGTAAAGGAGTAACCGGAGTATGCTTGGAATAATGAGAAGATACAAGCAGTCAGTCATCATCAAGGTAGTATTCGGCATCATTGTTTTCTCCTTCATCGGCACCATTTTTCTCGTCTGGGGCAAGGGAGGGAGTGGCTCTGATGGATCATCCGGATATGCCATCAAGGTCGATACGACAAAGATAAGCAATGAGGAGTACCGGCAATCATACCTGCGGGTCAGAGGGATGTTCCAGCAGATGCTCGGCTCCGTTACTCCGGAGATGGAAAAGCAGTACGGTATCAAGAAGAGCGCCATGGACAACCTCATCAACCAGGTTCTCATCAAACGCGAAGCCAAGAAGATGGGACTCTCCGCCTCCAAGGATGAAGTCATCAAGGCCATCTCCGCCATTTCGGCATTTCAGAAAGGGGGGGTATTCGACTTCGCCCAGTATCAGCAACTCCTCAAAGCCCAGCGGATAACTCCCGCGGCCTTCGAACAGGAACAGGAAGAAGAGATCGTCATCAAAAAGGCCCAGGAAAAGATCAAGGGTGAAGTCAAGGTGAGCGATGAAGATCTCCTGAAACAGTTCAAGCAGGAGAACGACAAGGTTGAGCTCTCCTTCATCCCCTTCTCCCCTGCGGATACCTTGAAAGAGGTCAAGCTCACCGACCAGGATCTCCAGTCGTACCTGCAGGCTCACCAGGAAGAGTTCCGGACACCCGAACTCGTGAGCATCAGCTATCTGATCGTGGACCCTGCCTCTTACACCGGCAAGGCAACCGTAACCGAGGAAGAGATCAACGCCTTCTACCAAAAACATATGGACCGATACCAGGGAAAGGGTGGCATCCTTCCCTATCAGGAAGTTAAGGAACAGGTTCGCCGGGACGCCACCAGCGACAAGGGGGCCAGACTCGCCTACGAAAAAGGAGCCGAAGCCATCAATAAATACGGTAAGGGAGGCGATCTCGCTACCGCAGCCCAATCTCTGGGAGTCAAGATCGTCGAGACCCCTCTGTTCTCTCTCAAGAGCGCTCCCCAGGCCATGGCCGGTGAGAGTGAGGTGATCAACCGCGCCTTCCTCCTCAAGGCGAATGAACTGGGGGGACCGGTGGAAACTCCCCGGGGAATTTATCTGCTGAAACTCAAGGAAAAGAAGCCGTCTGCGATCCCCCCGCTGGCCGACGTGCGGAAACGGGTAGAAGAACCGGCCAGTAAGGATAAGGCCAAGGAACTGGCCCGGAAAAAGGCTGAAGAAGCCATCGCCCAGTTGGGGAAAGGGACCGGAGCCTACAAGTTTCAGGAGACAGGCCTCTTTCTTCACAAGGACGCCACCATACCCAAGATCGGCCCCTCACGTGACCTCATGGAGGCCGCCTTCAAGCTGACAACCGCTGCCCCCGTGGCAACGACTCCCGTGGCGGTCAACGGCGTCTGGTACGCGGTCAAACTGAAGAGCCGTCTCGAAGCTCCCAAAACCGAATTTGCCAAGCAGAAAGAAGCCATCAGAACCAAACTCCTCCCCCAGAAACAGGAAGAAGCCATGACCGCCTGGCTCAAGGGGCTGCGAGACAAGGCCACCATCGTCATCAACCCGGCCCTGGCTGCCGAGTAACATATGTTCAAGGTTCAGGGTTCAAGGTTGAACCAACCCCGAACCTTGAACCTTGAACCCAGAACAGTTTCCAAGGAGCTTTTATGTCACTGGTACTTCAGACCGAATTTCCGGATCTCACCCTGGCCGGCCGCGGCAAAGTTCGCGACATCTACGACCTGGGGGAAACGCTGCTCATCGTCACCTCCGACCGGATTTCAGCCTTCGACGTAATCATGGACGAAGGTATCCCGGATAAGGGATATGTGCTGAACCAGATCTCCGCCTTCTGGTTCCATCAGATGGAGAAGATCGTCCCGAACCACATCATCTCCACAGACGTGGCCGATTTCCCCCTTCCCTGTCAGAAATACGCGGAAATCCTCCGGGGGCGTTCCATGCTGGTTAAAAAAGCTCAGCCGCTCCCCGCGGAGTGTATTGTACGGGGCTATCTCTCCGGCTCCGGCTGGAAGGATTATCTGAGCAGTGGCGCCATCTGCGGCATAACGCTCCCTTCCGGACTCAAGGAGTCGGATATGCTCCCTGAACCGATCTTCACCCCCTCCACCAAGGCTGATTTGGGCACCCACGATGAGAACATCTCCTTCGAAAAAATGGCGGAACTGTGCGGTGTAGAGCTGGCGGAACAGGTCCGCGACGTTACCCTGAAGATCTACTCCCGTGCCAGGGAGATTGCAGCCGAAAAAGGAATCATCATTGCCGACACCAAGTTCGAATACGGCATATACAATGGGGAGCTCATCATCATCGACGAATGCATGACCCCCGACTCCAGTCGCTTCTGGCCAAAGGATCAATACCGCCCCGGTGGCCAGCAACCCTCCTTCGACAAGCAGTTCCTCCGGGA
>CAIUUR010000424.1 GCA_903902345.1 uncultured Geobacteraceae bacterium
CCGCAGGGGACGTAACCCGCAGACCGGTGAAGAGATGACCATCACCGCCCGCAGCATTCTCACCTACCACCCCAGCGTGGTGCTGAAAAACAGGATCAATGGTAAATAGGTGATGAGGTGCTCTCTGCTGATTTTCCGCGACCACATCAGGACCACCTGGCAGGTTACCGGATCACAGTGAAGCAAGCTGACCAAAAGCACCCACCGCACGACCTCTGGCTATCGGAACCCGGTGTCGACTATATGTCTGCCGGGCTGCAACCTGCTTCTTGAGATGTGCCGATGCCTTATGCACGGACTCTGCCGGAACTATCTTCAGATCCATCAGCAAGTCACATACCGTCAGATAACCGCAATATCCAACCAAGGCCAGACAAAAGATAAAAAAAGGTTCCATGGCAATTCTCCTGATAAAGTATCTCAGAACAGTTCGTAAAGTCTAGTGGACATGCCCGCCTGAATTAACGATCTACCGGATCAAAATATTTTCCGCTACACACCGGCCTCGACTCCCTGCAACCGCCAGTTTTGCTCCTTCGTACTGAAAATCAACTCGTATAATGCTTCGCCGTCTGTCACCGCAAAATGGAGCAGCAAAGCATCACCACACTGCTCCCTCCAGTGGTAGGTCGTCTCCACGATCCGATACTGCCGACGCCGCCAATCAAACCACACCGGCTTTATCTGCTTTCCCGGCGTGAAGATCGCTGCCGCACGTATCAACTCATTGACCCGTTCCATTTCGTCACTTACCCCATGGCACGATAGAGACCGACTACCTTGCCGACGATGGTCACCTCCTGTCCGGGAAAAGCATAGATCGGCTCATAGTTTGGATTGGCCGGTTGCAGCCGGATACGCTCCCCCTCATGGTGAAACCATTTGAGTGTCGCCTCGCCATCAACCATGGCTACTACCATGTCCCGGTTTACCGCCGTGGGTTGGGGCCTGATCAGCGCCAGATCTCCCTCGAACACCCCGGCGTTGATCATCGAGTCCCCCTTTACCTTGAGACAGAACGTGGCTCCGGTCTTGCGGGCCACAGCATCCGCAATCGGATGGTAGTCCATAATGTCCTCGATGGCCGGATGGGGTATCCCGGCCCGAACCATACCCACCACCGGCAGGAACACTGCTGCCAGGCACTCACCGAAGCTGTCAAGTATGCAATTTGTTGTTACTGAAGGTGTATCCTCCAGCTTACCGGGGATAAGGGTAATGCCGCGTGATCCCTTGGCCTGTCTCTTGATGTACCCCTTCTTCTCCAGGGCCTCCAGATGCCGCGTAGCGCTCAAGGTGCCGGTAATCTTCATATGGGCGGAGATTTCACGTAGTGTAGGCGGGAAACCATGCTTGCCCAGATAGTCCCGTAGGAAATCGAGGGCTTCGCGCTGGCGATCAGTAATCGGGTTCATGGCGGCCTCGTTTATATCGTTTGACTTAGTATTCAAATGACATATAAACTATTTTCGAGACCATGTCAAGCAGGACAAAAAGGGATTTCAAACAGAAGCAGGCGTCACGGTTAGCGAAACTCAGTAAAGGGTTCTATTGCCGTGAAGACACCGGTCTTACTCATGGTACGGCGCAACTCGAACCGCGTCAGGGCATCCACCACGTCGATACTCTGCAGGTTCTGGAAATTGATCCCGGACCATCGCTCCCGATCAACCCGAACCGAATAGAGGTACTCATCCCGAAGCATGCCGGTGGCGGGATTGTTCCGCTCTGAAAACGCGGACAGGACGACTTCGCGGCAATCCTGAAGCGCAGAAAAGATCTCCCCGATAATCCGGAAGCCTATGCCATGCACATGGGACATATACAGCCGGTTGACCTGATTAGCCGACATCTCCTTCACCGACAACCGGTACCCGCGTTGCGGTACGACTGCCGTTCTATGCGGCATATCCTCAAGTTCCGGCAGATCCACATCGATGAAGACCCGTGAGCCGTTATCACTCAGTTGCGTGGAAACATGAGTCTCCCGTGGCCAAGCCATCTTCTGGAGGATTTCTTCCAGATAGCTCTCCTTCGCCGTGACGCTGATGTACAGATCATGTTCGATGAACTGCTTGCGACGTTGCTGCTCCCGACTGAATTGCTCCTTCCGATCCTGCCATTTCTGCAATTCATCCAGGTAACGGGACAGTGCCCGTTGATTCTCCTCCGCCAGCCGTTCACGTCTGCTGCGAAACAGCGAGGCAAAAATGCCGAGCGTTTTGGGAGTTGGCTGTTCGGGCAGGGGTTCGGTGAACTCCTGGAACTCGAAGACCGGTCGAACTTCGGGGGAAGGTGTCTCCAGATGAATCTCCCCCACTGACGTTATCTCGCGGTTGATCTCGTCGCATTTCTGCTGTATCAATCCCTTGACCAGATCACCTTTCTGCTTCTTCACCGTGGCGGTCATTTTTTCATCAAGGGGGTAACCCAGATCATCCTTGAAGTAGACCGTCCCGTCATCGGTGACTCCCACCGTTATCGACCTGGTAACGGTGGACCGTCCGGACGAGGTCGCACTACGACTGCGTGGCGTGCCTCCCAGTTTCTGACGGGATGAGATACCCGTGCCGGGAATTCCGGTATTGAGATACGTTCCACGATTATCCACAGTCACCGAGGCGCCCCGGCCGCCGAAGCTGAAGCTCGCACCGCTGCCACTAAGATTCATCCGGATGCCGGGTGCCAAAGTGATGGTTTTTCTGAAACGGAGAGCCATAGAACCCATTCCCCTCTGTTCTTCTTTCAGCTACACGACTTGATACATTCTGATCGCAACTCGCTCCCATGGTGGTGCTTTGAGATCTACGGTGATAATTTCAGCCGTCAGAGTCACCCCTTGATCGGCGATGATTGCTGGTACCGGATTAAGGTCTCGCGGCACATAGCCGATCATGTGACCATCGCCGGTACGTACGGCAATGGCCTGATCGTCATACCGGTTTTCCGGTTCACGCATCAGGTATACCGTTGCACCTTCACGAAGGGTTTGCGCCACGTCCTGTCGCATTCCCTCATGATACTGAAATCCTGCCAGATACATTTCCGCAAGTGTGATCTTTCGTTCCGGTCGTGCCTCAGCACTCTTGGGAAGTACCGACGAAAGCCCAGCCACCCCCAATGTTTGTAAAAACGTGCGTCGCAGCATAGCGTTACCCTCCCTTGTTGACCTCTCGTTGCCGATTCAGAGCATCTTCCAGTTCCTTGACCACCAGTTCCGCCAGCTCCAGTGGTGCTTCCACCGTCACGTCCGGTAACCACCGGTATAGCCAGGGCCGGATGCCGAGTATCCCCTTCACCTGAAACTCCAGTTCAAAGCCACCGTCAGAAAGTTCTGTCAGTTTCTGACTGTCATGCCACGTCCGCCGGAGCAGAAAGGGTCGGCAAGCGGCGGTAAACCTGAGTCGTACCGTAACCGCTTCCCCGGCAGCGTAACGACCGAACGTCCCGGCATAATCTTGTTCCAGATCAAGCGGGAGTGGTTCATAGGTTGCTTCCAGCATCTCCAGATCCCTGATACGATCCAGAGCAAAGGAACGGAATTCCTGCCGTGTGTGGCACCATCCCCGCAAGGTCCAGTAACCGTCATTGAAGAAGAGATAGTAGGGATCAACGAGCCTGGCATTTTCTTCACGGGTACTGGCCGCCGTATAGGTAAATGCCACTCGCCGTCGTTCGGCAATAGCCCGGTTGATAATGCCGAACCACTCCCGGATATCGACGCTGAATTCGTCGGCTGCCACAATGATATGTGGCGGCAGTTCCCGGAAGGGCGACGCAAGCTTCCGTTCAATGCTGGCCAGTTCCTTGTCCATGCCACCGCCCATGGTCTTCAGCGATACTTTGGCAAGGGCAAAGGTCAGGTCCTCCCGAAGATTCAGGTGCGCCTTGCGCAGGGCGTAGCCATCGGCAAAGGCATAGCTGTTGCGCTCCTTATCAAAGAAGAGCGGGAACCCCGCCTCCTGGAGTGTGGTCAGATAGCGGTAGGTAGTTCGGGCGCTGACACTCAGTTCATCCATGATAGTTTGCGGTGTAACGGTCAATCCGCTTTCCAGCCAGTTGAGAATTGTCACCATTGCTTCAAATTTTCCTGTCATAAATCCTCCTGGAATGAAAATATATCAGTAGTCACTGCCACCCGTATGGCAGTGATAGGTGATAAAAATGATTCTGGAAAGAAAAAAATGACGATTACGAAGCTTTTACTGCGTGAGGAAGGAGGTTTCGGTTAACATGGGAACTGAACACAAAGGAGTACACCAATGGCACTTATGTGGATCTGTCGCTTGCACGGTAACGGCGGTCACTGGCAGGAACTCCGGGATGCCACGAAGATCAGGATGGCCGATCAGGCTCGTCGGGCCGGAATCATCGACATTCTCCCCTTGGTTGTGGCCGGTGATAAGCCGAATGGCGGAAGTATGCCACGCTGGGAAGAAGCCGTGCGTGTGGCAGGGATGTCGACGCTCCAGTTGGGCATCGAACGCTCCCGGCTGGAGGCTATGCCCGTAGAGAAAAGAGCTGATTATGTCCTGCAGAAACGGATTGTGTGTTTCAGGCGTGAAGGGTAAAACCCTGACCTACCTGTCTGCAAGCACTTCCCAACTGCCTTCTTTTCTCCCGCCAATTCGCCGGAGCAAGCCATTTTGCTGTAGTTTATGAATATTGCGCTCCACGGAGCGTTCAGTGATACCAAGCAACGCAGCCAGTTCCGGAATAGTGATGGTATTTTTTTGGCGACATATATCGACAATCTTTACCGACGCTTTACCGACGCTTTACCGACGCTTTTATTGCTATTTACAGCTGCTTTACCGACAAGGTCAGGTTCAGTTGCATCATATTGTTCTGATTAGCCAGACCATTAACAACTATCACCAGAGTTCATTGCCGCAGGTGTTTTCAACAGCGTCTCTGGAAAAATCCCGTGTTGCCTGTGAACTATCGTGCACAGCTGACTGTTTCATAAGGAAGAATAGCTTTGTGCCTACAGATGTGGCAGCCCGCTCCCCCACCCTACCCCGCTCGTGACACCCTGTCCAACACCATGCGGGCTCGTTCGACGGCGTCGTCATAGCGGTCGCTGATCACCCAGATGTTCTGGGCATTATCATGCTGGGCGGCAACCATCGCCTGCGAAGCATCCCGCAACTCCAGTAACGCTCCATAAAGCTCTTCTTCGGTGATCGTCAAATTATTCACGACAAAATCCTCTACTTCAGGGAATGCAAGCCGATCCTGTTGCCTTCGGTGTCAATGACCAAAGCAATAAAGCCGTATTCTCCGATGGACCATTTATCCCGGATTATCTCGCCACCGGCATCAACCACCCGTGAAGTTTCAACGGCACAATCGGCACAACTGAAGTAAACCAGCGTGCTGTTGCCGCCGGACGAGACACCGTCCATTTTGACCAGCGCCCCACCTGCCCCCCAGGCATCCAATGCCATCGGGAATCCCCAGAGTTCCAGATCGGGAGAATTCAGCCGGGTCAATTCGACCTGGAATACTGCCTGATAGAAGGCCTTTGCACGGGGCATGTCCTGAACGTAGATTTCAAACCAGCCAACCGGATTCGTTTTCATACGACTCCCTCACGTCCATGCTTACTAAATTCGACTTACGCCTTGATGTAGCGTGACAGAACACATCAAATCAAATAATACTGTTTCTGCCGGAAAGACCGTCGAGGACTTCCATGAGCCGCCTCTTTGCCTTATGCTCTCTTCGCAACTCGCCGAGCAACTGTTGCCATTCAGGCTTGCGATTATTCTCCTGGTAGGCCTTACACATAAGCCGCAGATAAATGGCCGCTTCCTCGTAAGCCTTCGGTTTAACCTGACCAATCAGGCTGTTCACAATGGCCCGCCAAATGTCGAGGGAAATTTGGGGATGGGATTTAACGACCGCACGTGCAACAGACTTGTCAATTTCCCATCCCCAACGTTTAATTTTCCGTAGATCCTGATAGAATACAACCACGTCGTCAAAACGCTCCTCCAGAATTGCAATATCGATGAGCGTATTAAGATCTGGAAACTTGCCATCTATTGCTACAGACTTCCCCCGGGGATACATGACCTCCGGCTTCGTCAGAGGCCAATGGGAATTCTTGCCGCCATCGACCTGCTCAGGACGCTTACCCGTCTTCAGATAACTGAGAACACACTCTCTGACTGCCCGCCAAACATTGGCCTTCTCCGCAGCCGTGCGCAGTTCAATATAGCTACTACGGGAGACACTTTCAAAAAAATCCTCTGCCCGATAGGCAGCAACCAAGTCATAATTTTTTTCGTTCTCAGCCAATTTCCGCAGTCTTCCCTGTAGATCGGAGGCAATACCCTGATACTTTTCTACCGTGCGTTCAAACCCCCGGATGCACCATTGCCGTCCTTTTGCTATCTCACCGGATGCAAGCAGGGTGTCGACGAGTTTTCCATAGCACTGGCAGGCATCTGATTCCTTTTCAAGTTGAGGGATGATCTTTTCAGGATTGCCACTCTTTACAAATGCGTCAACAAGCATATTCAAAACGTTATTGCGCCGGTGTGATTCGGAGAAGGATGCCGCAGACGTCATTTTCATAGATTTCAGCCGGGCCTCAAGAACTTCCGCAACAGTATTCCAATGATCACGGGAATAGAGAGTGCTTTCCAGAATCATTCCGACTGAATCCAAGAGAGCATATTCGTCTGCCAATGACCAGTCAATAACCCACAACAACTGCTCTGCCGGGTCCATTGAAGAGTGCGGTACCGCTTGCAAAACGATTTCCAGACAGGCCGCTATCTCTATCGCCGTTTCGCCGCCATCGTTAGACTGTTCCACCTGTTCATTGCCTCTGGTCCAGAGTTCCTCCCCCAAATCGATCACTTCGTCCGCATGGCCACTGGAGAGAAGCGCCTGTAACTGTGACTGCACATGAGAATAATCCGGAAGATTTCCTCCACCTTTCCAGGAGTTTTGCCACGCATGCTCAGAGGTAACAGCCCTGATTTCCCGTCGCAAGGAACTCACAATTTTGTCAACCTGCCCCAAAGCAAGCTGATCTCTTTCAAGTATTCCCCGTTCTATTTCCGGATAAAGTACCGTGAATTCAAGGATCAATTTAATAAGATTGTGCTTCTCCATCCCCTCAAGAATTTTCTTCACACGTAAATTCCCTGATTTCCCCTTCATTACAGGTTCAGAAACCAACACAGGCTCTTCATCTTCGTCCCGCCAGTCGTCATTCTCGGCATAATCGTCTTCAGATTCATCGAACAAAGTGTGGTAAAGATCATCATCTTCCTTCAGTCTGGGGATAGTCAGCTTACGTTTCACCTGTTCAACCGCCGACAACACGACTGCCACGGTGTGTTTGCACGGGCCCTGTTCGTAAGGACAGGTACAGGAATAGTCGAAATCTCCTTCATCATTGAGGCAGACCGATGTTGCATATACCTCACTCCCCGATACCCATGCGGCCAGAGTGCCATCTTCAAGGAGGGAGAGATTTCTGACATTCCTGATGTAGGACTTGGCACGACTTAGAATCTTTGCGCCTGCCCATTCACACAAATCATCCAGGCTCAGATTGCGTAGCAATACGTATATTGATTCCATAATAAAAGCCTCGAATTATAACAACAAGGGGATCAACTCAATCGCGGCAGGCATCCTAACCTTGACTACGTGTGTTCATCCTTCAAATTACCATACCACTCGTACCCTGTATCGGTAATTCTATATTTCTGCATACGGCTATTCGGTTTATCTGGAATGGTCATGGTAACCCATCCCAACTCGAGAAGGCGTTTAATCTGCTTATGTAACTCTCCCGAAACCGACTTGTGCCCTAACTCGACAGACAGGGCTACCTTGCCCATTTCACCAAGCTTCAACAAAATAAGAACTATTTTAGTCGCCAAGGCTGACTCTAGCCGTGACTCTAGCCGTGACTCTAGCCGTGACTCTATTCTCG
>CAIUUR010000425.1 GCA_903902345.1 uncultured Geobacteraceae bacterium
ATTGCTCATTCATTGGGCAGTGACAGAAACAGCATGCCGCAACCGCCCCGTGGGGACTGGCGGGACAGTAGGGGCGAAAAATTTTTCGCCCCTACATTACTGCACGCTGTGGGAGACGTTTTCGAAGGCGCACTTGACGGCCTGCCGGATCTCATCACCATCCTCAGGTTTGGCCGGTTTCAGGGCATGGTAGAAAATCCCCTCGGCGCGAATCTTCCTGATGACCGGCTGCGACTCCTCATCGGAGACAAGGATGATGGTCAGGTTCCGATTGCACTGCTTGAGCAGGGGGATCAACTCCGTTGCAGCCAGATCATCAAACTGACTCCCCAGCAGGACCACCTGGGCGTTTCTCTTCAGTATCCCGCTGAAGGCATCGGCCGCCGAATCAGTGACGGTGACAGAATACCCTTCCTCGCTCATCAACTCTGCCATCATGGTGCGGCAGCCGGGGTCTTGTTCGGCGATCATAAGTCCTGACATGGCGCACCTCCTTTTTTCACTGGCTTCCCCTGCGAGGGGAAATCAAGACCGCTGACCGCTAGTTGTGGGTTTTGACCTCGGTCCCTTCGGTGGCGACACCCTTGATGATTCCCACCATCATCATCAGAGCTGGGAGTACCTGAGCAACTACGATCACGGCGCAGAAGCCGAGGAAAGACCAAACCAGAAGACCGCTGTTATCGGTGTATGCGGGGGCGGCAAATGCCGGGGCTGCTGTTGCCATCGTTGCTGCTGTTGCGGCAGCTATCATTCTCAGTGTGGTTTTCATGGCGTCCTCCTCGTCTGCTTTTCTTTGCCTCTTGTCTTATGTAAAAGCTTAGATCGTGCCAGAAACGAGGGGAAGGCGATAATAGTCGTAACTCACCGAAGTATCTATCTTAAACGGTCACGCTTATCGGGATGGTATGGCGGGGGAGAGTCCTACCGTATAGGAAACCGAGACAGCTCCGAGAGTGGTAAATGGTAACTATCTGCATGATGTCGGTGAGTTAGTGCGGTGTATCAGAATTCTATTCGACTGGGTGGGAGTATAATAAAACGATACAGCAGGCCGGGGCGACTGGGTTGGAGTGGCTGAACACTTGGTTATTATTGCAGGAAAGAGGATTATATGGTAATGGCGGAAGCACATGGGAATCGAACCCACCGAGGAAGCTTCTCACCCCCTCCAACGGTTTTGAAGACCGCGGCACCCACCAGCGATGCGTGTACTTCCGTCGCTCCTTTCTACGGTAAAAAGAGTGATACGTCAACAGCACGTTTGTAGTGAACTCCGTTGCAAAGGTGCAAACAGCGAGGGTAACGTGATGAGACGAGCTCTCGTGAGAACTTTTACTTGAATTTTAGCGAGGAGTGGTGTATAAACTTTCGTCTGTGGGCGGTTAGCTCAGCTGGATAGAGTACAGGCCTCCGAAGCCTGGGGTCGTGGGTTCGAATCCCATGCCGCCCACCAATTAAGAAAATAAAAGGTTTGTGCTGACTGCGCAGACCTTTTTTTGTACGTGGATCACTACCGTCGCTTCATGCCCGGTTCCAGCGTCAACGGGGGTGTCATGAACTATCAAGTGAACCGTCCATCACTGAAACGCCCGGATGATGAGTGGAGTACAAAACTGTGGGAGTGGCTTAAGTCCACCTTCTGGCTCCTTTTCCTCCTCTGCATCTTCGGCGCCCTGGTGTATCTTGCGTATCAGGCGGTCATGACCGAGATGAATGCGGCCAAGCCGGGAACAAAGGTGGTAAAATAGAGGACACACCATGAATCTCCTGCTTCACCTCTGCTGTGGCCCCTGTGCCGTCTATCCCGTCAGAACCCTCAGGGGGGAGGGATGGACCGTTACCGGCTTTTTTTCCAACCATAACATCCACCCCTACCAGGAATACCGAAAACGTCTGGATACCGTTATCGCCTTTGCCGCAGAGGATAATCTGCCGCTGATCACCCGCGACGAGTACCGGTTAGAGGAGTTCCTGGCGGCGGTGGCGGCGAATCCTGCGGGGCGTTGTCGCTACTGTTACGCATCGCGGATGGAAGAGACAGCCAGGGCCGCCGCCGCGGGAGGATTCGACGCCTGGACATCATCGCTTCTTTACAGCCGCTACCAGGGGCATGACGAGATTCGTATGCTGGGTGAGGAGTTGGGGGAAAGGTATGGTGTGCCGTTTCAGTATGCCGACTACCGCATCGGGTGGCAGGAAGGGATACGGCTTTCCAAGGAGCTGGCCATGTACCGTCAGCAGTACTGCGGCTGCATCTACAGCGAGAAGGAGCGTTATGCGCCCCGCAGTGGCGGTAATTGAGCCATGCCAGGAGTGGGTAGATCGCTCATCATCCTCGGCCTGATCATCGTCCTGGTCGGTATCGCAATTTCCTGCGCCGGTAAGCTCCCTTGGCTTGGAAGGCTTCCCGGAGACATCGCACTCAAACGGGGGAATGTCTCTTTCTACTTCCCCCTGGGAAGCTGTCTGCTCCTCTCCCTTCTGTTTTCCCTTGTGGCATGGCTTTTTCGCAGATAACGGCGGTTCCGGTGGTCAGGCGAGGTTTTCGCGCAGGAGGGTGAAGATGGTGCAGAGATTTTTGCCCGCTTTATCAGTGTTGCGGTAGAGTCGGTAGAGTTGGGGGATAATCCACGGTTTGCGGGCTACCGTGAGGAAGACCTTTCTCACGCTGACCTGCATGGTGCCGTCCATGAATTCGTCCATGGAGAAGCCCAGTTCTTCCTGAAGGTCGTCACTGATGCAACGGATGGCCATGAATGGCGTCCGGGATAGAGTGGCGAACCGGACTATGGCGCAGGTTTCCATGTCCACCACCGCCCGAGTGACGTTATCCGGCATCTGCCGAGCGATGACTTTTTTTGACTGGACGCCGGAGGCGGAGATGATCGTTCCGGGGGCGATGCTGAAACCGCTGCTCTTGCTCACCGTCATGAGGGGGGAAGGAAGAGGGACAATTCTCACGCCGCTCTCTTCGGTCATGCACTCCCCCTGATGCACGAGGAAGCGGGTACCGACGACAATATCACCCACCTCAAGTTCGTCGGATATCCCCCCACCAAAACCCATGGAGATGAGCAGCTCTGGATTCAGAGACTCCGTGAGGATCTGAGCCGCTGCCAGTGCCCGGTCTGCGCCGATTCCCGACTCGATGAGGGCGAAGTGGCGGTTATGCTGGGTAAAACGATACAGCGGAAATGACCCTAAGATATCCCGGGTCACCGAAGGGACCCCCTTGAGGATAGGTTTGATCTCCTCGGGCATGGCGACGATGATGCCGATTGTGCGTTGAGCCATTAGTATTCCCACTCCTGTAAGTTGATGTACCCTACCACACTTTCTCTCCCGGCGCAATTTTCCCGTAGTTTCACCCCTTATCCGTCAAACGCTTGCCTGGTGATGTCTCCCTTTTCTCGCTATGACAGAAGGTTATTTTTCACTTGCGTTGCACGTGAAAATGTACTAGTTTTCACATCATTACGTGAATGAACCTGCAGGGAGGGGACAACCATGGCCAAGGAACCGGGAAGCTCGAAATTTCAGGTGGATCTGCGGGGACATCTGCGGAGTAAAGGGGTCTCTAACAATCTGACTCACCTGATCTGCGAGATCGCCGAAGCAAGTAAATATGTTATCAACGCGGTCCGTACCGGGGATCTGGGGGTGGCGGGAACCTCCAACCTCTACGGTGAAGAGCAGCTCGCCCTGGACGTACTCTCCGATCGGATTATCCGGAAACGGTTGGTCCATTCTGGCGTTGTCTGTAACATCGCCTCCGAGGAGATGGATGAAATCTACCAGGCAAGGGCCAATGCCGGCGGCCTCTACTCGGTTGCTTATGATCCCTTGGACGGCTCTTCTCTGGTGGACGTGAATCTGGCTGTTGGTACCATTGTCTCCATCTATCAGGGCCCCGAGCTCCTCCAGGCCGGCCGCAATCAGGTCGCCGCGCTCTATATCCTCTACGGTCCCCGGGTCTCCCTGGTTTATACGTGCGGTGACGGGGTTCATGAATTCACCATGAACCATCTCATGGAATTCACCCTCTCCCGGGAATACATTACCATGCAACCTTCCGGAGATATCTACTCACCCGGCGGCCAGCGGAACAAATACGTCCCCGGCATCGAGCAGTATGTGCAGTACCTGGAAGCCAAAGGGGCCAAGCTCCGTTATTCCGGCGGGTTCGTGCCGGATATCAACCAGATACTCATGAAGGGTAAGGGGGTTTTTATGTACCCCATGCTTCAGGGGGCTCCCAACGGCAAGCTCCGGATACTCTACGAACTGAACCCCATGGCCTTCATCATCGAGAATGCGGGGGGAGCTGCCAGCGACGGCACACGAAGGATTCTCGATATACCCACCCAGGGACTTGACCAGCGAGCGCCGGTCTTCATCGGCTGTACTGAAGATGTGGCTAAGGCCGTAGAGTTCCTGAACAGTGCTCCCACCTGAAGAGCACCACGGCGCAAACGGAGGAAATCATGAGCGAAGAGAAAACTACGCCACGGTTATGCAGTGAGATTCAGTTGTTCGACCTCTGTGAGGAAGAGCGCTGTGATTACAAAAGACAGAAATTCTGCACCAGTGGCGAACTCCTGAGCCGATTCGAAACCATCCTGGCCAAGGAGGAACGATCTCCTGAGCAATACCTGGCAGAGGAACTGGAAGAAGTTGAAGGGGAGGGTGATATGGCCTATGATGAGGCCTTTGCCGTGGATGAATACGAAGAAGAGTACGACGAGGAGGGGTAATTCCCTGGACTGTTCGTTACTCGTCCAATCCCCGGACGTAATGCACTATAAAAAAGGCCGCTCTTCAGGGAGCGGCCTTTTTTATCTTTTTTTTGGAACGCAAGTTGCAAACTCCCGTATGAAGTCAACTTGGTGTCAAAAAACAGACACCGTGCTGCGGGAGGATTGATATGAATGCAACAATAGGGGTGGACGAATCCACACGGTACGATAACCTCAGCATGAGCCGGTGCGGGATCAATATGAATACGGAATTGATGGCAAACAAGGCTAATCTGGCAATGTACGGCTATGATTTCAGCCCCGACTCCCATCGCCGGTTTGATGACATCAGGGACTGGTACAGCAGAGAATTTCTCATCATGTGCAACGCCTTGCGGCATACCTATACGGTTTCGGAATTCGAACGATTGCTGCAGGATCTTGGCGAGTATAACCGGGCAAACGGTCGTCCCGAAGTCGCAGAAGTACTCAGCGGGATTTTCTCCCAGGCTGAACCACGCGACCCGTGCCGGGTGATACCATTGAGAGCCAAGACTGGTCCCAACTACGGGGGGCGCAGGCATGAAACCTCTGCTTTTTTTGACAGGAGGTCAAGTTCGGTCAGCCTCTGATTATTTTTTGACTTTACCCACCGGAGCCAGGTAGACGGTGAACTCCTCATTCCCCTCCACTTCAAGCAGATCGTCCGCCAATTCCTGATTGTAGGCGGCGATGGCGCAGGTACCACAACTGATCGCTTCACAGGCCAGATAGAGATTCTGGCAGAGATGGCCGGCATCCAGCGCCATGACTTTGTAGGATGCTTCGGCATAACGCCACTCGGTGCGTGCAGGAATCGCCGTCCAGATGAAGGTTACGGCTGATTGTCCCGCAAAACCCTGACCGCGGCAGGCCGCAGTCAGGTGGGCCGCCAGATTCGGGATTTCCCGCTGGTGAACAAGCGCGTGATCCAGCGGAAGATAGCGGTAGATGCCCGGTGCAAGGCCCTCCACTCTCAGGATACCGAGATAGGTCTCAAAGGGGTGGCGGCATCCTGCTGAAGGGACCATGCGGAGGGTAGCCGTCTCATGCACGACTCTTCGCACCCCTTGGGTAGCCCAGAGCATGAACGCAAGTTCATCCCGGGAAAGAGATTCGTTGGTATAACGGCGATGGCTTTCACGTTTCGCCATGGCATCTTGCAGGTCACAGGGTGGGATAGACCATTGCTCCGGTGACGGCAAGGGGATGACAAGGTTCCCCGGTCGCACCGGTTTCTGGGTGGGAGGCGGGTCAATTCCTCCGGATTGCGGTGTGCAATGGAAATTAACCTCATCCCGTATCCGGTCAGTCAGGAAGTATCTGCCACTTCCCTCGGTTATGAGAAGTTTCGTCATGGGTGCCACCTCGTTTTACCATGATGATCGATTGCTGGTTTTTTAACAGTTCAGCTCTTTTCGGTCGCCTGCCGGGAAATCAGGAGTTTCTTGTCCGTTCGATTCATGCCCTTGATCTGGGCTTCCCGCTTTGTGGCGGTGGAACGGTCATGTCCCTGTTCGTGGTACACGATCCGGAGCGGTTGACGACCCCGGAAATACTTCGCGCCGCACCCACGTGCATGCTGACTGAACCGTCGTTGACAGTCAGTGGTGATCCCCGTATAGAAGGTGTCGTCGGAACAGTGGATGATGTAGACGTGCCACTTCACCTGCAATCCTGTAGATCAAAGATGATGGAGGGTTTCCTGGAATTATTCAATGAAGAGATCGATATACTCCCGGCTGATGGCGCTGGAATGGGGGGTGATCAGCACGTTTCCCTTTCGCCAGAGTGGCGAGGCTGGAGGGAGCGGTTCCCGGGCAAAGACATCCAGAGCGGCGCCCGCCAGAGGTCCGGTTTCAAGAGCCCGTAACAGATCCTCCTCTTGGTAACAATTTCCGCGTCCCAGGTTATACAGATAAGCCCCCGGCTTCATGGCTGAGAAGTGCCGCGGGGTGAAGACGTTGTCGGTTTCACTCCCCCCCGGGAGGAGAAGCACCACATGATAGGTTTACAGGAAAAGGCAGCCACGTTATTATGAAGATGAACCAGAAGATTGTTGAGAACCATACTCTGCTTTCCTCTGTGCTACGACGAAATCAGTACATGAACTGCGCCCCGGCCGTAAGATACCAGTCATTTTTCAGTTGGAGGCCGTTCAGATCCTGATACAGGGGGATTCCCGCTTCGACCCCCAGGCTGATCCCGTGCCACGTTACGCTGGTGCCGATGAAGCCGTCCACGCGATGACCGCCATAATTGTTCGGGTCGGCGTCAGGCATGGAAGGTGTCATCATGCCGTCCAGGGTTCGTTGGATTTCCGGGTCCCGTCCCTTGATGCTGCCGGAGTAGTTATAGGCAAGTCGAAGCCAACCGGCGGCTGGGCCGAAGGCCCGCTGTAGCCAGCTGTTCAGTTTGATGCTGTCCCCGAGGGTGTACCCGTTATCATTTCTGCCGATGTGGTGGGTGTACATGATCTGTCCCCCCGGGTTCCATTGACCGTCGTCACTGAGGACGCTGAGGGTAAGAGCCGGTTTGAGATCAACAGTTCCGGAGCCGAGCTGCATATCATAGGGAGCCCTGTACGTTGCACCCATTGACGTGTACGATTGCGTGCTGTTTCCGGTGGGTATGCTCAACCCGAGACTGCCGTTCAGACTCTCGCTGACCTTGTAAACACCCCGGAGTTCGGTGTCACCGAGACCACTGGATTTCATGGGTGCATCTGACTTTACCATCTTGCCGGGACCCATGTCCATGAGCATCTGCATCTCATTGTCGACGATGTTAATCATCCCCATGAGAGTGAACCGGTCAGTTACCCCGTACATGGCCATGATCATATGCATATCCATGGTCATGCTGGTGGGGATCATCATGTAGTTGTACGCAAGATTTCGCTTGTAACCGACGGCGGAACGGGGAATGTCGGTCGTTCCGTCGCGCAGGCCGTTCATGCTCATCCGCATATACCGGTAATTGAGCATCCACATGCCGGCGGGGTGGGTGTGATAGATGTCGTCGCCGAAGGATGGGTTGAACGCCAGCGGTCCGTGATCATGGGTGACGTGCCCCCCTTTTACCGCTTCCGCCGTGGCATCCTGGAGTGCCTGGTCGAAGGTTGCATATGCTCCGCCGTTGATCCGGATGAATTCCTCGGCTTCGGGAGCGTTGGCAAAGGCCCATTTGGCCCTGGAGGTCATGACTCCTCTCTGCGATCCCCCCATCACCCAGGTCGCCGTTCTGGCGTCGATCAATCGGGAGCTGACATAATCGGCAACTTGCAGATCGCGTATCGGTTTGGCACCCTTCCTGTTGATGTCAGTCGCCGCGCAATGGATGCTACAGAAGCCGGAGGATGTGCCGTCTTCATGGGTGACGACTACGCGGCTCCGGGCATAGGTTTGTCGGTTCATGCCACAGCTCTCGCAGGATTCCGGTGGCTCCACATTCAGAGCCGTCGCAAACGCGTTTCCCGCTATGAGTCCCAGAATAAGCATGATTCCAGCGATTGTACGTTTCATCGGGATCCCCTTGTTTCTAATGATTTTTGGATAGCAGTCGATTGTTGGAGGCGTTTATACGTTACTGTTCGTCTTATGCTGGTATATATGCAAAATTGGTCACGCATAGTCAAGCAAAATATCATCATACTTACAATTATATGTTGTACTGATAACAACTAAACGTTTGACTATGGTGAAACGTACTGAGGAGCCAGCAGGTTAAGGGTTCGGGGAGGGGCTGTGTTAACAGGAAGAGCTCCGGGATTGAACAATCCCGGAGCTCTTGAGTCTATCTCATGATACGTGAAAGAATAGTCAGTGAGGTACGCAGGCGCCAGGGGTGGAGGAGTTTACCAGCGTGCTTTTTTTCATGCTGATGGCCCTGGTGGGGCAGACCCGGAGACACTTGCCGCAGCGAATGCAGTTCTTGCTGTCGATCCAGATGTAGGTGCTCTCCGCCGGACTCCCCACGGGGTGAGCCCGTTGGATCACCCCCCGCTCGTCGATGTCGAAATGCGACACCTGCCGGATGCAGTTACGGGGGGTCACGTCGATGCACCAGGTGCAGTGGATGCACTTGTCCTGGTCAATCTGGAACGTATAGTGGCAGAGGTAGCAGCGGGTGGCATGTACCCCGGTCTCAGCGTCGTCGAACCCCAGGGCGACCTCCGGGTCCGACGGTATCCTCTCTGAAAGTTCCAGGTTGCGCATGGGAAGGGAATCCTGCAGGTCATGCTGACGGTATCTCCCTGTTTCGCCGTTGTCGTGACCCGGTTCCACCTGTATCAGCTTCTCCCTCCTCCTTGCCCCCATGAGAAGGTTGTCGATGACCGTTGCCACCTCCTTGCCGTCGGCGATGGCGTGGATGACATCCAGGCTGCCGCTCCGGAAGTCACCGGCAATGAAAATCCGGGGATGGGTCGTGGCGAATCCCTCCGTTACCGTGATCCCTGCAGGGAGGATGGACATATCCTGCTGCTGACCGATGGCCAGGATGAGGTGGTTACAGCTCAGGTCGAAGTCGCTCCCCTCCACCGGGATGATCTCCGGTTTCCCGGTGCTGCTGCCGGCGCCGAGATAATTCTTCCTGAGTCGGATGCTTTCCAGTTTCCCGCCGACCGCCGTTACCGAGACCGGAGACAGCAGGGTTCTTACGGTGATCTTCTCCCGTGTCAACTCCTCCAGTTCGGCTAGGTCCGCCGCCAGATGCTGCTCGTTTCGCCGGTAGACGATGGTTACCTTGCCGTTCTCACCCAGGAGCTTTCGGGCGGTTCGCGCACAGGCACGGGCCGAGTCCACCGCGGTGAACCCGCCGCCGATGACCACCACATCCCCATCCAGGCTGGTGAGATGTCCGTGATTGTACTTTTTCATGAACTCCAGGCCGGTGCTGACCAGTTCCGGGGTGACCCCCTCAAGGGGGATAAGATTCGGCATCACCGTTCCGGTGGCCAGAAGGATCGCCCCATATTCCTTGGCAATGTCGGCCAGCTGTTCACGGTCGACGGTCACCCCGCTTTGCACCCGGATTCCACTGTCGGTGATGAGAGATATCTCTTCCCGGATCACCGGGAGTGGCAACCGGAAGCGGGGGATGCCGTCCACCAGCATTCCACCCAGCTGCGGTTCCTTGTCCAGGAGCGTGACGTCATGACCGAACCGGTGAAGTTCACGAGCCGCAGCCAGCCCGGCGGGGCCGCCGCCGATCACCGCCACCTTATGACCGCTGGCGGGGAACCAGGGGGCCAGAGGGGTCTGTTCTCCATCTTTCCCATGGGCGGACGAACGTTTCAGGTGGCAGATCTCCACGGTACCGTTGATGTCGCTCCAGGTGTGGCGGCAGTTGCTCTGGCAGGGGCGGACACAGATTCGGCCCAGCACTCCCGGGAGTACATTGTCCTCCAGGTTGATCCGGTAGGCTTCATGGAACTTCCCTTGAGCGATCTTTTCGATGTAGCCAGGGATGTTCGTGGAGACCGGACAGCCGGACTGGCAGGGGACGCTTCGTTCCTGAGCGGCAAAGTCGGAAGGAAGGTTGCCGTATCCCTGGTTGACGGAGAGTTCCACGGGCGCCGGGGCCTGGAGGTACCGGTAACCCTCCACGTGGCACTTTTGTTTAAGATATTCCATCCCCACCCGTTTGACGAAATCCCGGATCGTCTCCCCGGACAGTGCATCGGCCAGAAACAGGTCAAGGAGCCTCCCCACAATTTCCGGACAATCCGTCGCCTTGAAATTGCCCAGTTTTTGACCGTGCTCCCGTTCATCCCCCCCCAGCAGGAGTTCGTATCCTTCCACCGCTCCAGACGCTTCACGAATCCGTTCTCCACGGAAGCCGATATCCGCGATGCGGTAAGGGGAGCAGGAGTTGGGGCAACCGGTGATGTTGATAATCCCCCTGGTGCGGATCGAGTGGTATTTTTCCGCCCCGACAAGGGGAGTCAGCAGATCGAAAAGAGACCTGGTGGCCGTCACCGCTTTGGGGCAGTAGTCGGTCCCCACGCAGGAGACCATGTCGGTGAGCCCGAAAAAGCCGCTGGTGACAAAGCCGAGAGCGTGGATTTCATCCTTCAACTTCGGGATCTGCTCCGGCGCCACGCCATGCAGCGACAGGTTCTGCCGGTTGTCGGTATAGATCCTCTGGTTGGCGTAGATCTCGGAGAGTTCGGCGATCCGTCGCAGGGCGGAGGAGGTGAGTTCACCCTTGGGGACGATGATCCGGACGGTGGCCGTCCCGTCACTCCCGGTGGGATCTTCCTCGGTGAGCGGTCGGAGGGGGTAGGGGAGTCCGATATCCGGCACTTCACCGGCAACACTGTTCCGGAACTCCTTCTGTTCCTGGCGGAGTTTATCCAGGACGATCTCCCGGCATTTGTCTATCCCCAGCCGCGCAACCACCACCTTGAGGCGGGAGGTCGTCCGGTTGAACCGGTCGCCGTTGTCCCGGTACAGGAGGGCGATGGCCCGGCAGTAATCCTGAATGGCGTTTTCAGGGACGAAACCGAACAACTCCTGCCCCACGTAGGCCTTCCATCCCATGCCGCCGCCGATGGTGATCCTGAAGCCGTTTTCCGCCGTTCCGTTGTTCTCCCTGGTGATGGCGGTGACACCGATACAGTTCATGTAGGGTTGGGCGCAGTTGGCCGGGCAGCCGGAAAAATTAATCTTCAGCTTGCGCGGCAGGTTGTCCAGGTCCCGACAGGAGGTGAGATATTTCATGGTGGCCACGGCGTGGGGGAGGACATCCAGCCGCCGGTAGCGGCAACTCTCCGCCAGGGGGCAGGCGGCTATGTTTCGGGTGACATCGCCGCAGCCATGGAAGGTGGAGAGACCTTCGGGAGCGATATCCCGCATGAGGTCGGGCAGTATCCCCACCTGGAGGAAATGAAGCTGGATCGCCTGGCGGGTGGTGACGGAGAGTATCCCTCCGGAGTACTTGTCTGCCACCTCGGCAATCTTCCTGGCCTGGGAAGAGGTGATCCTTCCGCCGGGGACCACGATGCGCGCCATATGGTTCCCCTGCTGACGTGAGGCGTAGACGCCGTACCACTTGGAGATCAGCCCCTCCTCCTTAGACATCTTCCCCTTGCGGGCGATCTCATCGTAATCGATGATCAGTCCCTGATCCTTGATATACTCTTCTTCGCTGCGGCGTTGGAACTGCATCTTGAATTGCATGGTGATCCTTTTGGTTTTCCACTAGTATTATATGCCGGTTCCGTCGTCATCGTAGGACGGTTGGGCAAGCGTCGTCCCCCGCTTGAAGAGGAGGATAGAGACGCCATTATCTGTTCGATCGAACTCGAAGGAGAGACTACGTTCATAGGCGACCCGTGCCACCGCGGGTAATTGTTCCGGATCCCGCAACCGGAGAAGGAGCCGGTTTCCTTTCCCCAAATACTCCATGAAGCTGGGGGAGAGCTCCAGTGCAAACTCACCCCCCTCCTTGGTCAGATCGACCAGACTTACTCCGCTGCCGCAGATGGAGGCTCCGCTGAGCCTGATTACCCTGAGCCCGGCGACGTTCGCTTCCGTCGGTTCAAGGGCGAGCGTACCCTGTCGCAACTCCAGCGGTACCACGGCGATGACCATACCCGCCGCGACGGTGGCATTGGTGAATCGGTCGATGAGAATGAAACTTCCGGTAGTCCGGTTTTCCCGGTAAGGATCCAGGGAGATCGGCCGGTCCAGTTCCAGCCGAACCACGCCGATGCCGTTCAGCCCCAAGGTCAGGGCCTGTTTCCGTTCCAGGGTATTCACATCCACCACGTATTCCACCCGGGTGACCCGACCGGGGGTCACGGCAGCCGCGCTCTTGACCAGATACATCTGACCTGTCTGCAGCGGTTCGTCGCTCATCCAGACCAGATGTGCTTCCGGGTGCCGGGTATAAAGTGGTGTTGCTCCGCTGGCCGTGAGCAGATCTCCCCGGCTGATGTCGATCTCGTCGGTGAGGGTCAGGGTCACCGCCTGGCCGGACACCGCCGCAGGCAGATCACCATCCATGGTGACGATGCGGGCTACCCTGCTTGTTTTTCCCGACGAGGCTACCTGCACCTCGTCTCCCGGCCGGATCGTGCCGGCAGCCACCGTGCCGCAGAAACCCCGAAAATCGAGATGGGGCCGATTCACCCACTGGATGGGGAGTCTGAACGGTTGGCGTCGGGTGTCATCCTTCAGTTGAAGCGTCTCCAGATAATTCAGCAGGGGAGGGCCTTCGTACCAGAGGGTGTTGTCGCTGGGTTCGATGATGTTGTCGCCGTTCAAGGCCGAGATGGGTATGGCGGTGATGGAGGAGAACCCCAGTTCCGCGGCAAACTGCCGGTAATCGGTGAGAATCTCCTGATACCGTTTCTGGTCGAAGGCGACCAGATCCATCTTGTTGATGGCCAGGACAATATGGTTGATCCCCACCAGCGACACCAGGAAGCTGTGCCGCCGGGTCTGGGTCAACAGCCCCTTGCGGGCATCCACCAGGATGACCGCCACCTGGGCCGTGGAGGCCCCGGTGACCATGTTGCGGGTGTACTGCTCGTGACCGGGGGTATCGGCCACGATGAACTTCCGCTTGTCGGTGGAGAAGTAGCGATAGGCCACGTCGATGGTGATTCCCTGCTCCCGTTCCGCCTGCAGGCCGTCCAGGAGGAGGGCGTAGTCGATGGCGCCCCCCTGGGTCCCTATTTTCAGGCTTTCCGACTCCAGCGTTGCTAGTTGGTCCTCGAAGATCATCTTGGAGTCCCAGAGGAGGCGGCCGATGAGGGTGCTCTTGCCGTCGTCCACACTGCCACAGGTGATGAAGCGCAACAGTGACTTCTCTTCCTGACTACGCAGGTAAGCGAGGATATCCGTTTCGATCAGATCCGATTGGTGGGCCATTAGAAATACCCCTCCTGTTTCTTCTTCTCCATGGAGCCTGCCTGATCATGATCGATGAGCCGCCCCTGACGCTCCGACGTGCGGGTCAGGAGCATCTCCTGGATGATGGCGGGGAGGGTGTCCGCGGTGGACTCCACCGCACCGGTGAGGGGGTAGCACCCCAGGGTACGGAACCGGACCGATTTGTACTCCACGGTTTCTCCCGGCTTGAGCTCCAGTCGATCGTCGTCCACCATGATGAGCATTCCGTCCCGTTCCACCACCGGCCGGACGGCGGCATAGTAGAGCGGTACGATGGGTATCTTTTCCAGGTGGATATACTGCCAGACATCCAGCTCGGTCCAGTTGGAGATGGGAAAGACCCGGATACTCTCCCCCGGTTTGATCCGGGTGTTGAAGAGATTCCAGAGCTCCGGGCGTTGATTCTTCGGGTCCCAGCGATGGTTGACGCTCCGGAAGGAAAAAATCCGCTCCTTGGCCCGGGACTTCTCTTCGTCCCGGCGGGCTCCGCCGAAGGCGGCGTCAAACTTATGGATATCCAGAGCCTGCTTCAACCCCTCCGTCTTCATGACATCGGTGTAGAGGGCCGACCCGTGGGTGAAAGGGGAGACCTTGCGCCGGACCCCTTCCTCGTTGACATGGACGATGAGTTTCAGCCCGCATTCGGCCACCATCTTGTCGCGGAACTGAATCATTTCCCGGAACTTCCAGGTGGTGTCCACGTGCATGAGAGGAAAAGGGGGTGGCGCCGGGTAAAATGCCTTGCGGGCCAGGTGGAGCATCACCGCCGAATCCTTGCCAATGGAGTAGAGCATGACCGGGTTGGCGAATTCTGCCACCACCTCGCGGATGATATGAATACTTTCCGCTTCCAGTTGCTGCAGGTGAGTCAGTGGCTTATCAATAGGGGTACTGGTCATGGACTACTCCTCGCCTTTCTCTACGGTCAGGAGGTAATGCCCCTCTGCCGTTTCCTTCAGTCCCAGAAGCTTGTGCCCCTCACCCTTCAGGCTCCGGGGGACGTTTTTAACCGGTTCGCCGTCATCCAGGAGGATCTCCACCACATCGCCGGTTGTCAGCTCTTCCAGCGCCAGCTTGGCTTTCACGAAATTGATGGGGCAGCAGACTCCACGCAGGTCTATGGTTGTCAAGGGTTACCTCCTGGCGCCTATCTGGTTGTCTATAATCTGGGGTGGGATGGTTTCGGCCACCACGGAAGCGG
Organism: uncultured Geobacteraceae bacterium; assembly: GCA_903902345.1. Lineage (GTDB taxonomy): Bacteria > Desulfobacterota > Desulfuromonadia > Geobacterales > CAIOGM01 > CAIOGM01. The sequence continues at coordinate 14,883 of CAIUUR010000425.1, forward strand.
GGAATTTCTCTCTCAGATATTCCAGCAGCGGCTGAGGCCCTTCCTTGATGATGATGTCCCCCAGCCTGATCCGCCCCAGGCCCTCTGCCTTATCCTTATACCACGCCAGCACCCGGGTGATAAATTCCACCACATCCTCCTGGGGGAGCAGGGTGGCAAAGAGGGTTCCCACCGTGGGATTGCGCCCCCATTTCCCGCCGATTCGGACATTATACCCCGTACGTTTCGCTTCCCAGGCCCCGGTGGGGCAGACCTTCACGCAGTCACCGCACCAGATGCAGGGATGAGGATCAAGTAGCGGCTTGCTACCTTCTCCCATGATTATGGCGCCGGGGGTGCAGTTTTTGGCACAGAGTCCGCATCTGATGCAGGCGGCCGGATCCAGCTTGGGAACGACAGCTCCCTGGAATCCCACATCGTTGGTGGCCGATTTGGGGCAGTCGAAGGGACAGCCGGCGAAGGCAACCTTGAATTTGTGGTGACCGGTGGGGGCGCCGAAGAGTTTTTGATCTACCTCCAGGGCCGACTTCTGGGTGTCAACCAGACCGTTGGGGTTGTACTCGCAGCCGCCGCAAGCCACGGGAACCCGAACCCGGGCGCCGCAGGAGGCCACCTTCTGACTGGCCTCACCCAACTCCTCCACAACGGCAGCGAAATGTTTGAAGTTGATGTTGATCAGCTCGATGGATTGCCGCACGGAAAGGTGAACGAATTCGCCGCCGTATTTTTCCGCCACTTCGGCGATCTTCTTCAGCCGGGGGATGGCCATCCTCCCGCCGGGAACCCGCAACCGTACCGTGAAGAGGTCCTTGCCCCGCTCCTTGATGAAACCGCCGGCCTTGAGGTTGTTGAGATCGATGGTCATATCATGACTGCTCCAGGTCGCAGACGGTGGTAGCATCCACTTCGTCCAGGGCCTCGGTGATGGTGGGGTTCTCACCGCAGACGGGGCAGCGAGGATTCCGGTTGATATCCACATTCCGGAATTTCATTGCCAGGGCGTCATACATCAGCATCCTCCCGGCCAGAAGTTCCCCTTTTCCCAGGAGAAACTTGAGCGCCTCGGTGGCCTGTATGGAGCCGATGACCCCCGGCAGGACTCCGATGACTCCGGCCTGGGAGCAGGTGGGGATGGCGTCCTTGGGGGGGGGGTGGGAAAGATGCAGCGATAGCAGGTGGATTTACCCGGAAGGACCGTAATGGTCTGCCCCACGAACTGGAGGATACCGCCGTGGGAGTAGGGCTTGCCGGCCAGGACGCAGGCGTCGTTGATGAGGAACTTGGCCGCGAAGTTGTCAGTGCCGTCCACCACGAAGTCATAATCCTTGATGATCTCCATGATATTGGCGGCATTGATCCAGTGGTGATAGGTCCGGACCTCAACATCGGGATTGATTGCCTGGATCTTCTCCTTGGCGGAGATCACCTTGGGCTTACCGATGTCGGGAGTGAAGTGAATTACCTGCCGCTGCAGGTTGGAAAGATCCACGTCGTCGGCATCGGCGATACCGATGGCGCCGATTCCCGCCGCGGCCAGATAGAGGGCGATGGGCGCCCCCAGACCGCCGGCCCCGATGATGAGGACCTTGCTGCTCAGTAACTTCTGCTGCCCCTTCCCCCCCACCTCTTTGAGAATGATGTGGCGGGAGTACCGTTCGATCTGCGAGTCAGACAGAGCCATCAGCAGCCACCTCCCATGAAGTGCAGAAATTCGATACTGTCACACCGAAATTAACCAGTGTATCACGAAACAGAGAAAATGTCCCGCCGAAGAGAGAAGAAGATGAGAGAATTTCGTCGCCGGCTCGAACGATGGGAACGGTGGTGGCGCCGGCTGGACCGGGGAGCAGGCCACCGTGGACCAGCAGGGTAGAAAAACGAAAGCTATCGGTCATTAATTCTCTCCTCAACGTGAAAACCCATCCGGACGGGATGGGACTAAGTCGTCGGCCGTTACGGGTGGCTCGCACTGTTTTTATCAAATCTATACAAAATCAGTCAAGAAATAAATGGCAAGCAGTAGAATATGTTATCGTAGAAAAGGTTTTTTTAAGTGCTCGCAGTTACCGAAAATAAACTCTTGACTACTGGTACGGATATGTATATCTTATCTCCATGGAATTTGTAGATAATATGAATGCTCTTGCCCTGCCAAGCTACAAACAGTATAGGTTATGAATGGATATTTTACCGGAGGTTGCTCATGATTTCACGGATCGTTGTTACTGTCGTTCTTCTCCTCGCCATGGCACTGCCTACCCTGGCCGCAGAGGTGACCCTGCTCAACGTCTCTTATGATCCGACCCGTGAGTTTTACTCCGATCTGAATAACGCCTTTGCCTCCCAGGTGAAGAAAAAGGGAGTGAACGTCTCCATCAAACAGTCCCATGGCGGTTCCGGCAAGCAGGCCCGCTCGGTAATCGACGGTCTCGAAGCGGATGTCGTCACCCTGGCCCTGGCCTACGATATTGATGCCATCGCAGGGAAAGGTCTCATCAAGAGTGACTGGCAGAAGCGTCTTCCCCATAACAGCTCTCCCTACACCTCCACCATCGTTTTCCTGGTCCGGAAGGGGAATCCCAAGAAGATCAGGGATTGGAACGATCTGGTGAAACCGGGGATTGCGGTCATCACCCCCAATCCCAAGACCTCCGGTGGCGCCCGGTGGAACTACCTGGCTGCCTGGGGATATGCCCTCAAACAGCCCGGGGGGAACGAGGCCAAGGCAAAAGAGTTCGTGAGGCAGCTATATAGGAATGTGCCGGTTCTGGATTCGGGGGCTCGCGGTTCCACCAACACCTTCGTGCAACGTGGCCAGGGTGACGTCCTGTTAGCCTGGGAAAATGAGGCGTACCTGGCCATTAAAGAGCTGGGACCGGATAAATACGATGTCGTTACTCCTCCCCTGAGCATCCTGGCTGAACCGCCGGTGGCTGTGGTGGACAAGGTGGTGGACAGGCGAGGTACGCGCGCCCTTGCTGAGGAGTACCTGAAGTTCCTCTACAGCGACGAAGGACAAAAAATTGCGGCTAAGCATTATTATCGCCCCATGGACAAAAAAGTTCCCCTCAAACTGGCCAAGCTGAAACTCTTCACCATCGACGAACTTTTCGGTGGGTGGAAGCGTGCGCAGGGGAGCCATTTTGCCGACGGCGGCGTTTTCGATCAAATCTACGGCGCCGGCAAGTAACCCGAGGCCATCAGCATCAGACTGGATAAAATATGAAATTGTTCAAAGTGCAGAAGAATGTTCTTCCCGGATTCGGGCCGACCATGGCCTACACGTTACTCTACCTGAGTTTTATCGTGCTCATTCCTCTCTCAGCCCTGGTCTTCAAGAGTGCGGGGATGACCTGGCATGATTTCCTGGATACGATCACGGCGCCACGGGTGGTGGCTTCGTACCGGGTTACCTTCGGCATGGCGCTGCTGGCGGCTCTGGTCAATGCACTCTTCGGCACCCTGGTAGCCTGGGTCCTGGCGCGCTACGATTTTTTCGGCAAGAAGATCGTGGATGCCCTCGTGGACCTCCCCTTTGCCCTCCCCACGGCGGTGGCCGGCATCACCCTGGCTACCATCTACTCCGGAAACGGCTGGATCGGTCGTTATCTGGAGCCCCACGGTATCAAGGTCGCCAACACCCCCCTGGGAATTCTGGTGGCCATGACCTTCATCGGTCTCCCCTTTGTCGTCCGGACGGTGCAACCGGTGGTGGAGGAGCTGGACAGCGCCATAGAAGAGGCCGCAGCATGCCTGGGGGCCAATCGGTGGCAGACCTTTCGCATGGTCATCCTGCCGCTACTCCTCCCGTCGTTGTTGACCGGTTTCGCCCTCTCTTTTGCCAGGGCCGTGGGGGAGTATGGTTCCATCATCTTTATCGCCGGCAATATGCCCATGGTCTCCGAGATTACGCCACTTCTCATCATCACCAAACTGGAACAGTATGACTACCGTGGCGCCACGGCTCTGGCGCTGGTCATGCTTCTGGTCTCCTTCTCTCTCCTCTTTGTCATCAATCAGCTCCAAAGATGGAGCCGTCGTTTCGCCGGATAGTGAACTATTCAATTCAGTGTGAGGTACTATGGCAGATCATACCATTACGCGAGGCGCCTTGACAGAACCGCGTTGGGTCCGGTGGCTTCTCATCACCGTTGCCCTGGCCTTCCTGGCGCTGTTTCTCATCGTACCGCTGGCTGCGGTATTTTCCCAGGCTCTGGACAAGGGGCTGTCTGTCTATTTCGCGGCGCTCCACGAATCCGATACCCTGGCCAGCATCCGTCTGACCCTGTTGACTGCGTTGGTGGCGGTCCCTCTCAACCTGGTGTTTGGTGTGATGGCGGCCTGGGCCATTGCCAAGTTCAACTTTCCCGGCAAGAGTTTCCTCGTTACCCTTATCGATCTCCCCTTTTCCGTTTCTCCGGTGGTGTCGGGTCTGATCTATGTCCTCATTTTCGGTCTTCAGGGGTGGGTGGGACCATGGCTCTCTGATCATAACATCAAGATTGTCTTTGCCGTACCGGGAATCATTCTGGCCACGATTTTCGTCACTTTTCCCTTCGTGGCCAGGGAGCTGATTCCGCTCATGGAGGCCCAAGGGAAGGAAGAAGAAGAGGCGGCCCTGGTACTGGGCGCCACCGGTTTGCAGACATTTTTCCGGGTTACCTTTCCCAATATTCGCTGGGGGATACTCTACGGGGTTATTCTTTGCAATGCTCGGGCCATGGGCGAATTCGGCGCGGTCTCCGTGGTTTCCGGTCATATCCGGGGAAGCACCAACACTATCCCGCTTCAGGTGGAGATCCTCTATAACGAATACAACTATGCGGCAGCCTTTGCCGTGGCATCTCTTCTGGCTCTCCTGGCGGTGGTGACTCTCGTCGTTAAGAGCGTGGTAGAGTGGAAAATTAAAACAGGTTCCAAATTCTAGGTTCACTGTTCCAGGTTCAACGTTCACTGTTTTAAGCCCCGAACCCTGAACCCAGAACCTTGAACTCTGAACCCGAGGTTATTATGAGCATTGTCATCGAACAGGTTAGCAAACAGTTCGGCACGTTTACCGCACTGAAAGACGTGAGCCTCACCATTCCCAGCGGCGAGTTGGTGGCGCTGTTGGGTCCATCCGGATCAGGCAAGACAACTCTGCTTCGGATCATTGCCGGGTTGGAAAGTGCGGATTCGGGGCGGATCATCTTCAATGGCGAGGATACCACCCAGCGGAGTGTCCGCGAGCGACAGGTCGGCTTCGTATTTCAACACTATGCGCTCTTCCGACATCTCACCGTGGCGGACAACGTCGCCTTCGGCCTGAACGTGAAACCGCGTGCCCTGCGCCCTGCCAAAAAAGTGATCAGGGAGAAGGTGCATGAGCTGCTCAAGCTCGTGCAGTTGGACGGACTGGCGGATCGTTACCCTTCCCAGCTCTCCGGTGGTCAGCGCCAGCGGATAGCCCTGGCCCGTGCTCTGGCGGTTGAGCCCCAGATGCTTCTTCTGGACGAACCCTTCGGCGCACTGGATGCCCAGGTGCGGGCCGAACTTCGACGCTGGTTGCGACGTCTCCACGATGAGATACATTTGACCAGCGTTTTCGTCACCCACGATCAGGAAGAGGCGCTGGAGGTGGCTGACCGGATCGTGGTCATGAATCATGGCAAGATAGAACAGGCCGGAACCCCGGACGAAGTATATGAAAGTCCCGCCAACCCCTTTGTCCTCAACTTTCTTGGGCATGTAAATCTGTTCCATGGCCGGGTGCATGAGGGGCAGGCGAGTCTGGGGGGGATCACCCTGGAGACGCCGGAGCATGCCGGCGCCCATCACGCTCCTGCTGTGGGGTATGTCAGAACTCACGATATCGTGGTGGAGCGGGTTTCCACCGACGATACGGGGATCAAGGCGACGGTGCGGCACATTCTGGCCGTGGGGCCGGTGGTCAGGGTAGAGCTGGATCTCTGTGAGAATAACGAGACAGTGGAGGCTGAACTTACCCGCGAACTTTTCAGGGAACTGGAGCTGAAGGTCGGTGAAACGGTCTTTGTCCGGACCCGTAATGTCCGGGTATTTGTGGATGATTATCAGATTTAACGCTGTATCCGGAGATCATGATGAGACATGAATTGCCAAACCTCCCCGCCGCTTGTACAGCCGTGGAGATTCTCCGCGCCGGCATCGATGCCGCAGACGGCCCGGTTTCTCTCGCCTGTTCCTTCTCCTTGGAAGATGTGACGATCATCCACCTGGCCCACGAGGCCGGTCTTAACCTCGGAATCTTCGCCCTTGACACCGGAAGGCTCAACGAGGAAACGTATGAAGTGGCGGACTGCGTCACCCACCGTTTCGGCGTAAAGATTGACTGGTTTTTTCCCCGCCACGATGCGGTGGAACAGCTGGAACGTGAGAAAGGACTCTTCTCCTTTCGGGAATCACTGGATAACCGTCACGAATGTTGCTCCATCCGCAAGGTAGAACCGCTGGGGAGGGCGCTGGCCGGTCTAGGTGGGTGGGTGACTGGTATGCGGAGTGAGCAGAGTGTAACCAGGGGAACGTTGCTCCCCCTGGAACTGGATGAACTGAACGGCGGAATCCTGAAGATCAACCCCCTGCACCACTGGAGCGAAGAGGAGGTCATCGCTTATGTGGAGAAACAGCGTCTTCCCACCAACCGTCTACTCCGGCAGGGGTATCGCTCCATCGGCTGCGCCCCCTGCACCCGTCCTGTTGAACCCGGTGAGCATCCCCGGACCGGACGCTGGTGGTGGGAAAATCCGGAACATAAAGAGTGTGGTCTACACCGGCGCTGACCGTGCCGCAGGAAAGGAGAGTAGATGCTACATCGATTTTCCCGAACAGAACTTCTTGTGGGAACTGAAGGGCTGGACCGTTTGCGGAACTCTTCCGTGACAATCTTCGGCCTGGGAGGAGTGGGGAGCTTTGCCGCCGAGGCCATCTGTCGCGCCGGTGTCGGGCGGATCACCATCGTCGATTTCGACGATATCTGCCTCACTAATGTGAACCGGCAGCTTCACGCCCTTGAGGGGACGGTGGGGAAGGGGAAGAGCCGGACCATGGCAGATCGATTGCGGAGTATTAATCCTGCCGCCGAGATTATACCTCATCGAGAGTTTTATTCAGAGGATAGCAGCGACCTGTTACTGGCAGGGGATCATGACTGCGTGTTGGACGCCATCGACCATTTCACCAGCAAGATCCATCTCATGGCCCGGTGCCGGAGCATGGGAATTCCGATCATATCCAGCATGGGGGCGGCCATGAAATTGGATCCGACCCTTGTCCGTGTGGATGACATCTCCCGGACAACTGTTTGCCGGATGGCCCGTTCAGTCCGTAAGTTGCTCAAAAAAGAGGGGATTACGGAAGGAATTACCGTCGTCTATTCCCTGGAGGAATTTCGCAAGCCGCAAACACCGGATGCGGCCTGCGGCAGTTCCTGTATCTGTCCCAACCGGGGGGATCAAGCCTTTTCCTGCGAGCATCGCCGGGTGGTCCTGGGAAGCATGATGACCATTCCCGCGCTGTTCGGTATCACCATGGCCGGGGTGGCCATCAACCGGATTCTTCAAGCTCCCTGACTTCGGAGATCACTTTCTTGTTCTCAAAAGCGCCAACCCGCTGATACCCGCAGCAAGCAGGACGAATGTTGAAGGTTCCGGGACAGAGGATACAGGGGACGTTGTGGAGGCGGAGCCGACATAAAAGTGATCCAGTTGCGGCCAGTCAAGCTCCGGGGTGTTGGCCGTGGTAAAGAGTATGGAGGTGAGGGGAACGTCCGAGGTGAAACCGATGAAACTGGAACCATTGGCGACAATGGCCGTTCCGTCATTCAGTGCCACGGTGATATCGTAGTTTGCCACATCTTCATTGGGATTGGTGAAAGAGAAGATGCCGCCTACCGCCGTTATCGGCGCCCCCGTGAACGTTATCATGATTGAGGAATCGTCCGAAAATGCTGTGGAGAGTGCGCTGGTATTGGAATAGAGGGACCCCTCCGAAGTGTGAGCATGCCATGAATAACCATAGTTTGGTCCGAAATCGGCATCGGTTATGGGGCCTGTTTGGTTAGGAATCGGGTTGCCAGGGGTCCAGCCGGAAAAATCCTCCAGGTAAAAAACAGGAGCGATTTTCCCGAGAAAAGCCGCCTCATCGGTGTAGGTGGCCGTGGCAAAGGCTGAGGGGGCTACGGCCAATAACGTAACGGCGACTACCAACAGGATCATTTTCATAGCTACTTCCTTCTTTTCGTTATTTTGCCCTATCATACTATAACTGACGACTAAAATCCCGGAAAACAACACCGTTGTACCTCCCTGTCGGGCGCCAGGCGCATTTTTTTCATGATGGTCGCTGCTGCCGTAACAAGGTACCGGAGAGGGAGGCTTTTCCGTGTGGGGTAACCAGTTTTGTCGTTCATAAATTTATTTCAGTGAGAATTGAATTTAGTCTTTATCGCGCGTTCATAATGTGGTAATTGAATAGAGGCAATTCATCGAAAGGGTCGAGGAGATATAATGTACACACCGGGAAATATCGGAAGAAGCACGATTGCCATGGTGCTGGCAGGTGGTAAGGGAGAGCGACTCAGCCCCCTGACGTCGAAAAGGCCAAAGCCCGGTGTCGCCTTCGGCGGTAAATACAAGATCGTCGATTTCGTTTTGAGCAACCTCTTCAATTCCGGCATCAAGAAGGTCTATATTCTGACCCAGTATCGCTCGTACTCCCTCATGAAACATATCAGGGAGTCATGGGGCAAATGGACCGGCCTTGGCGAGTTTTTTGTCGCCATTACCCCGGAGACCAGCAGCGACCGGGAGGAGTGGTTCAAGGGGACAGCCGACGCCATCTATCACTATTTGCGATTCATCGAGGCCACCGATGCCGATTATGTGGCGATCTTCGGCGGAGATCATATCTATCGGATGGATATCAGCCAGATGATTGATTATCACCGGGCAAACAAGGCGGATATCACTCTGGCCGCTCTGGAAGTGCCGGTGGAGGAGGCCCGAAGGTTCGGTGTCTTCTCCGTGGATGATGACAATCGGGTAACCGATTTTATTGAAAAACCGAACTCACCCGAGACCATCCCGGGGAGGGATACCTGCTTCGCCTCCATGGGGAATTACATCTTTTCCACCAGAAAGCTTATCGAGATCCTGCAGGAGGGGAAGAAACTCTATGAAGATCTCGATTTCGGCAAGCACGTCATTCCCATGATGCTTCAGAAAAAAGACCGGGTCTTCGCTTACAACTTCAATGACAACCTGATCCCCGGGATGAAGCCGGAGGAGAAGGGGTACTGGAAAGATGTGGGGACCATCGATTCCTATTACGAGGCCAACATGGATCTCATTCATGTTTCCCCGCAGTTGAATCTCTACAACTACAAATGGCCCATCCTGACCAATCAGGGAAACTATCCGCCGGCCAAGACCGTTTTCGACGACGCCGATCGGCGGGGGCAGAATATCGACTCCTACGTCTGCGCCGGGTGCATCACCAGCGGGGCCACCGTACGCCGATCAATCATCGGACCGTTGTGCAAGATCAACAGCTTCAGCGTCATTGAGGATTCCATTCTTTTCGAAAATGTCGCAGTCGGCCGCCATGTTAAGATCAGAAAGGCGATCATCGACAAGAATATTACCCTTCCCGACGGGACTCACATCGGCTATGACCGTGAAGCCGATCTGGCCAGAGGGTACACGATCACCGAATCCGGGATTGTCGTGGTCTCGCTCTGAGTTCTATGATAGTTGAACGGAAAGCGGCCTCCCTGATGCAATCGGGGAGGCCGCTTTGTTGTAAGTGTCTGGTCTGTTTAGTCAATCTGCTGGGAGACCTGCTGTTTGAGCCGACTGAAGCGGCGGTAGTTTTCCTCGGCCAGGATCGCTTCCGGCTTTTCCGGGTTGATCGGTTGGACGAAGAGGAAGGCGTCACGAAGCCCGCCCCCCTGTTCTTCCAGCGTATCAATCATGAGGGTGTGCAACGGGTGCTTCTCGCGGCTGAATATTCCCCCCATCTTTTCCTTCAGCGGGTAGCTCTTTTTCGCAATTAGCTCTCCCTGAAGAGTGAATCGATAAAAATCCACGACCTTTCCTGCCCCGTTTTCCCGGGGACGGAAGGCGAAGGCGGATTCGCAGGTGCTGTTCTTGAACATGACCCAGGTGGGGTCGTCGGGAGTAAATTCCTGATCCAGATTGTGAATGGTGGCCAGGAGAAACTTCACGTAACAGCTCTCATCCAGGTGACCGCGGGAATTACCGTCCGATGTCTCGAAGTAGAAGGAACGGGAGACCTCTCCCTCTCGGCTGAAAGATTCGCCGCAGAGGAGGCAATGGCTCTTGAGGCCGGTAAGCCGCGTTTCATACTCTGCCCGTTTGCGCACATCTTCTTCCATGAGCCACTGGTGATACAGGAGCGAACGGGGTTCGGTGGTCTCACGATATTCGGCCAGAATGGTCCGGGCGAACTGGGAAAACTGGTTGTGCACTTCGGTCCCACGGGCGTTGGTGAGGATGGGGTAGACCCGACCGTCGGGATTGGTGTTGAGGCTGTCCACCTTGGGACTCTTGGGGATAAAGTTGTCGAAACAGCGAAAGCCGCGGCTTACCGCAAATCCCTTGAGGAGAGACTTCTGGTCCTTGAAGAGTCCCTCGAACTTGACGCGGGAGTCTATGAGGCAGGGGATCAGGGCAAGGCTTTTCCGGTTCATCCCTTTCTGCTCAAAGAGGTCAAAGATGTTCTTGCAGTTTTCCAGGCTTGGTGTGTCTTTCACCGGGATGATGACCCTGTCGGCGGCATAAAGGGCATTCTGGGTCAGGATGTCCAGCTCCGGCCGCGTATCGATGATAACAATGCCGGGGAGATTGGACTGGGCGAAGAGCTTTGCCAGGATCATGGCGCCGCGAATTCCCCCCTTCAGTTCGGACAGGCGCCCCGAGGAGGGGATGTACTCCACTCCGAACTGTCCAATATGCATGAGTTCCGTGACGGGGGTCCCGGACAGGAGATCTTCCACGTTGCCGGTGAGCGGTTGACCGGCGAAACCGAACATCTTGTCCACGGTGAAGTGGTTGTCGAAGGAGAAGATGGAAACAGGGAGGTCCTCCCCCAGCGCCTTGAGGTAGACGGCCAGGTTGGTGGCCAGGGTGGTCTTCCCGACCCCTCCCTTTTCCGAAGAGACGGTGATGATATAGGGATACTGGTTCATGAGTGTCCTGATCCTGAAAAATAGCCGCCAAGCAGGCGGCTTTTGCTGCGGAGTTGTCTGCGAGGGAGGAAAAACGGCGAACTCTGAGTTGCGCTTCACCGATCAGGATAATAAACGATGTTCCTTCTTCCGGTCAATGGAAACCTTGATTTGGGGGCATAATGGAAAGCCTGCCACTGAGACTCGGAGGATTACGGTATCACCTCAACCTCAAATCCTACAATGTTCCGGCTTTCGCGACTGAACTCAACGCCGATGAGGCGGATCGGTTCGCCGTACTGTCGGTATTTTTCGGAATACCCTTTGCTCTTCAACTGCGCCAGCGCTTTCCCTTTCGGAACCATTTCCACCACTTTAAATTCAAACAGGTAGATCCGGTGATTGAAGCGGACGGTCATGTCGATCCGTCCCTTGTTGGTGGCGTCTTCCACGGTTATATCCAATCCCAGGGCGGCAAAGTAGCTGTAGAAGATGCTGGCGTAGTACCCTTCGTAGCCCGCAAGCTGGTTCTTACGGTACCAGTCATGGGGGATGGAGGCAAAGAATGAGTGAAATAGTTCGCGCAGTGCAGGAAGGTCGTCGACCATGAGGATGTCGTAGAGTCGGCTGACGTTTACGGCCGGCGCCATGGGATCCCCGGATAATGCCTGCAACAGAGAGTCATTCAGGCTGGACTGAACCTCCTTGTTGGGGTAGCGAAGGGTCAGTTCCAGCCGACCGGGGAGATAGCGGGCCGAATCTATGGTGAGATAGCCGGTCTGGAACAGGAGCGCCTCCACGGGAAAATTTCCCACATCAAAGGTGGAGAGAAGCGCTTCGGGCGCCATGATTCGGGCAAGGTTGGGGGTGAATTGTTGACGCTGGGACAGAAGTTTGATGAGAAATGTGGGGGTTCCTGTCTCAAACCACCAGGGGCGGAACTGGCGCTGATCAAACAGCAGCAGGAGGTCAAAGGGGTTATAGACGGCGTCGCCCAGCCAGTTGTAACCGTTGTACCACTGTCGGATCTCGCTGCGCTCCAGTCCTGGCAGCTCCGGGGTAAAAACGTTGTCCAGGTCAACGTCGGTATAGCCGCAGATTGCGCTGTATCGTTGGTCAAGGGTGATATCCTTGAGGTTGTTCAACCCGGAGAATAGGCTGACCTTGGAAAACTTGCTGACTCCGGTGAGGAATGCGAATTTGAGATGGGCGTCCGCTCCCTTGATGACGGAGTAGATATCCTTGAGCTTCTCACGGATATCGAGAGCCGTGTCGGATGATTCGATGTTATCAAGAATCGGCTTGTCATATTCATCCACCAGGACGACGACCCGTTGACCGAACTTTTGGTGGCACTTTTGTATCAGTTCTAAAAAACAGCCGGCGTTGCTGACTGCGTCACAGACAATGCCCCAGCGGTGCTGATGGTGACGCAACAACTCGGTTATTCTCTCCTTTAGTTCGTCGCCGCTTTTTACGACTCCTTCGCCAAAGCTGAGTCTGATAACCGGATAGGTCACCGACCAGTTCCATTGGTCATGAATACTGAGTCCCTGGAAGAGTGACTCGTTACCCTCGAAGAGTTCTTTCAGAGTATCCAGAAAAAGGCTCTTACCGAAGCGTCGGGGGCGGGAGAGGAAATAATGGCTCCCCTGAGCGATGAGGTTGAGGGCAAAACCGGTTTTGTCCACGTAGTAGCAGTTTTCTTCGCGTATCTTGGCAAAGGTCTGAATGCCGATGGGGAGTTTCTTGCGCATGATTTTCCTCGTGGTCACTGCCGAAAACTCTAGGGGGATTCCATCTTTTTGTCAAGATTTCCCTTACAAGCGCTTTTCCGATTTGCTAATGGCAGGCAGAGTTGTAGGGTGTGCACGGGGTCATTGTGCGCACCATAAACCCGTGCGCACCCTACGACTGATTGGTCCTAATCTCCGGCTTTTTTCGTTCTCCCCCTTCAAGGGGAGGGAGATTCAGGTAGCCGCAGATTGGTAGTAATCAGA
>CAIUUR010000426.1 GCA_903902345.1 uncultured Geobacteraceae bacterium
GGGAATGCTCCTCGGTTTTATCGACCTGCTCTTTTGTCATGAAGGCAAATACTACGTCCTTGACTGGAAATCCAATTATCTTGGCAATCAACCGGAGAACTACACTCCGGACAATCTGGCCCGCGATATGGAGCGAAAGATGTACCCGCTTCAGTACCTCATTTATACCGTTGCGGCGAACCGTTACCTTGGTAGACGCATTCCCGGCTACTGCTACGAAACAGACTTCGGGGGGGTGCTCTACCTGTACCTGCGTGGCATTGACAACTCCCATCCTCATAACGGGATTTATTTCGATAAACCTGATGCCGCAGTTGTTCAGGGACTTACAGAGTGTCTCATTGACTTCCAGGAGGCTTACCATGCGTGAGGAGCTCCAGATCAGGGATATTGATAGCGTCTTTGCCGATTTTGTCTGCAGCCGGGACAGCGGGAATACCGACCTTCTCCGCAAGGCGGCTACGTTTGCCAGTTCCGCCGTTGGTTACGGCAATATCTGTGTTGACCTTGCGGAGCTGTTTGGCGCCGGCGAAGTCAGCTCCGCTGCCGCTCGATTGCGGAGTTCGAAGATGGTCGGAGCGCCGGGTGAATACCGTCCGCTCGTCCTCGATGACGCCAATCGGCTCTATCTGCATCGTTACTGGAAATATGAGAGTGACCTGGCGAGCACCCTACTCTTCATGGCGTCGGATCTGCCTGATGTTGACACGGTAATTCTTAAAGATGGGCTGTCACGTCTATTTCCAAACAGAGAGGAACGTATTGATTGGCAGGTTGTCGCAGCCGCGGCTGCGGTGAGAAGCCGTTTCTGCGTTATTTCCGGTGGCCCTGGGACCGGTAAAACCACAACAGTGGTAAAGATTATCGCGCTCCTTCTGGAACAGGCAAAAGGAAGCCGGATGCGGATTGGTCTGGCTGCTCCGACGGGTAAAGCCGCGGCCAGGCTAAAGGAGTCCATATTCAAGGCAGGTAAAGAGCTTGCGAATGCAACCACGGTTGCGGATAGTATCCCCACAGAGGTTTCCACGATTCAACGTCTCCTGGGGGTAATTCCGGACTCATGCCGTTTCAGGCATAACACGGAGAACCCGCTCCCTTTTGAAGCGATTGTTGTTGATGAAGCTTCCATGGTTCCGCTGGGCTTAATGGCCAAACTGGTGGCAGCGCTTGCGCCCGGTTCCCGTCTCATTCTACTGGGTGACCGGGATCAGTTAGCTTCCGTTGAAGCAGGAGCGGTTCTTGGTGATATATGTAATACGGGTCATGGCTTCGGATTTTCATCCGCATTTAAGGCGTTTATAGTTGGGACCACTGGTTGTGCCATTCCCGAGAGCTTCGTGGGGAGCACTGTGCCGGTGATAGCCGATTCCATTGTTGTCTTGCAGAAAAATTACCGTTTTGGCGAGGATAGCGGGATCGGTCTGGTCAGTGCAGCGATCAATAATGACCATGCCGCCAGCGTTCTTGGCGGAATGAAGGACGGGGCCACGAGCGGACTGACCCTTCGTGAAACCCCTTCCCGGGATGTATTGCAGAAAAACCTGGCTACGGCGGTTGTCCCAGGATTTTCCGATTATCTGCGTCAGGGGAGTCCCGATGAGGTCCTGATTGCCTTTGACCGGTTCCGGGTGCTCTGCGCGTTACGGCAAGGCACGTACGGAGTGGAAGGGATAAACAGTTTGATTGAAACCTGCCTTGCTGATGAGGGGATCATCAAACCAGATAAACAGTGGTATCACGGGCGTCCGGTCATGGTGATGACGAACGATTATGGCCTCAAGTTGTTCAATGGTGATGTGGGGATTGCCCTTAACGACCCGGAAAGTGAAATCGGTTTATCGGTTTATTTCCCATCGGTCAACGGGGCGCCTCGTAGCTATTCCCCCTACCGGCTGCCGGCTCACGAAACGGTATATGCCATGACAGTTCATAAAAGTCAGGGGTCTGAATTTGAGAGGATATTATTAATTATGCCGCCATTCAGTAATCAGATATTGACTCGTGAAATCATGTATACCGGTCTCACCCGTGCCCGTTCTTCAGTTGAGTTGTGGTGTACTGACGAAATTTTTACCGCAGCATGTGAAAAAAGAATTGAGAGACGTTCCGGGTTACGTAGCGCCTTGTGGGGCTGATGACAATAGAGAGTTACGTCAGGAACAGCTTCTATCCGTGACATACTAGTTGGAGGACCATGTTCTACACGTTGTTTCTGAACCCGGCAATCGAAAAAAGATTATGAGAAGCAGCATAACAAAGCAACTACCCCGCCCGACGCCTTTAAAATTACAGCACATAAATGTTATAGTGCACAAGTAATGGGCAATCTGCTATCCACTACCGTCTCACGGTAGGTTAACGACGTTATCAAGGAGTTATCCACACTGTTATCCACAATCGATGTGGAAACGTCGTCTAACCACCTGTTTTCGAAAAAAACAAGCTCTATATCAAATACTTGGCAAGTTAGAACAGTGTGAAGTAAAAGTGGATAACTGCCGAAAAACAGCAAGTTATCAACTATTGTCAGGGTTTCACTACAGTCTGAAGACGGAATAGGGATGGAGGAAAAACGGAGAAAAGAGTACGCTGGACTGACTGGCGCCCGTCGCCGGCACCAAAGCGACAGATCCTGACAATTCTTCACATAACTTCATACACATTTACACGGATTCCGGCTACTATGGACTCCATCGGAAAGTGGTTTTCATGATTCAATTCCACCCGGAGAAACAACCAGGGAGAGAGCTCCAGTGCATGAATTATCCATAACCCAGAGCATGGTGGAACTCTGCCAACAAAACGCCGGAGGACGGAAGATCCTCTCCGTTACCATGGAGATCGGCGAACTCTCCGGCGTGGTTGCCGATGCCGTCGAGTTCTGCTTCGACGCCTGCAGCCGTGACACCCTCCTGAACGGAGCCAGGCTTATCATTGAGCGAATTCCCGGTCGGGGTCGCTGCGGTTGCGGCGCCGAATCGCCACTACACTCCTACTTTGATCCCTGTCCCGTCTGCGGCGGCTTCGGCCTCTCCGTCATCGCCGGCGAAGAGTTGCGGGTCCGCGAACTGGAGGTCGAATAAATGTGCACAACCTGCGGCTGTAGCCCGACGGATACTCACCAGCAGAGCCACCGGGATGACCGGCATCACCATCATACCCACGAGCTCAACCTCCCCCGCCAACATAACGAGCATGATCAGAATGCCCGGATCATCGCCATCGAAAGCGACATCCTCGGGAAGAACAACCTGCTGGCAAACGGCAATCGTGCGCTACTCCGGGAGAAAGGGGTCTTCACCCTCAACCTGGTCAGCTCCCCCGGGTCAGGCAAGACCACCCTCCTGGAACGGACCCTCACCGACCTGCGGAACTTCTCCCGTTGCGCCGTCATCGAGGGGGACCAGCAGACCAGCAACGACGCCGACCGGATCGCCGCCACCGGGGTTCCGGTACGCCAGATCAATACCGGCGCCGGCTGCCACCTGGACGCTCATATGGTGAGTCACGCCCTGGAGGAGTTCGACCTGGAGGACCTCCAGCTGCTCTTCGTGGAAAACGTGGGGAATCTGGTCTGTCCGGCTGCCTTCGATCTGGGGGAAGATCTCAAGGTAGTGGTCCTCTCCGTCACCGAGGGGGAGGACAAGCCGCTGAAATACCCCCAGATGTTCCACAACTCCAGGGTCATGCTCCTGAACAAGATCGACCTCCTCCCCTATCTGGAATTTGACGTGGCGAAATGTCTGGAGATGGCGCGTCGGGTCAATCCCGAGATACTCATCTTCCAGCTCTCCGCCAGAAGCGGCCAGGGGATGGAGGAGTGGTACGGGTGGCTCAAGGAACAGCTGCAGCTGAAGATCGGAAAACAATAAGCCTAAACGTTATCCACTAAGAACACGAAGGAAGTGCACGAAAACATTATGATCTTCCTCAAGAATCGATCACCTGTTCGGTCTACTCTTTTGTGTGAATTTTCCTGGAACTTCCTTCGTGTAACTTCGTGTCCTTCGTGGATAAATGTTTTTCCCGAGATAACTCAAAACCCATGACCAAACGTCTAAGGTGTAACATACGCGGCATCGTGCAGGGGGTGGGGTTTCGCCCCTTCATCCATCGCCTTGCCCGGCGTTTTAAACTCTCCGGCTGGGTCCGTAACGACTCCGGCGGGGTTATCCTGGAGGTGCAGGGGGAGGATGGCGCTCTCCACCTCTTTATCACCGCCATCCGGGGAGAGGCCCCGCCGCTGGCTGTCATCACCGGGTTGACACATGAGGAGATTCCCCCCTGCAATGGCGATGAGTTCCGAATCCTCACCAGCAAGGGTGGAGGGGGAGCGCCCGAAATCTCCCCGGACTGGGATGTCTGCCCCGACTGCCTCCGGGAACTGTTCGACCCGGCGGATCGGCGATACCGCTACCCCTTCATCACCTGCACCAACTGCGGCCCCCGCTACTCCATCATCACCGGAACCCCCTACGACCGACACCTCACCACCATGGCCCCCTACATCATGTGCCCTACCTGCCAGGGAGAGTATGATGATCCTGCGAACCGGAGGTTTCACGCCCAGCCCAACGGCTGCACACTCTGCGGCCCCACCCTGACCCTCACCGATGCCAGCGGAGAACAGGTTGCCGGTGACCCGCTGGCCCAAGCGATCCGGCTCCTGGCTGCAGGGAAAATTCTGGCGGTGAAGGGGACCGGCGGCTATCACCTGGCAGTGGACGCGGCCAATGATGATGCGGTACGGGAGCTCCGCAAGCGTAAGCGGCGGGACGAAAAACCCTTTGCCCTCATGGCTCCGGAGCTGACGGAGATCCGGAAATTCGCCCTCCCCGATATCATGGAGGAGCGTCTCATCTCCTCGCCGGAACGCCCCATCGTCCTGGTCCGCCGCCGCAATGACCATAACCTCTCCCCGGCGGTGGCCCCGGCCAACGGCTATTTCGGCGTCATGCTCCCTGGTACGCCGCTGCAGCATCTCCTGCTCCGAGGGAATTTCCCGGCGCTGGTCATGACCAGCGGCAACCTGAGCGACGAGCCCATCGCCTTCCGGGACGAGGAAGCCCGACAGGTGTTGAGCGCCACCGCCGATTTTTTTCTGGCCCACGACCGGTCGATCCAGACCCGGCTGGACGATTCCGTCATAAGGGTCTTTCAGGGGAATCCGCTTTTTCTCCGCCGTGCCCGGGGGTATGCCCCCCGCGCCCTGCCGCTCCCCGCCGGAGTGCGAAGCGTCCTTGCCGTGGGTGGAGAACTGAAGGGGTCGATCTGCCTCACTCGGGGGAATCAGGCGTTTCTCAGCCAGCACATCGGCGACCTGAAGAACCCGGAAACCCTGGCCTCCCTGGAGCAGACAACGGAGCAGCTGAAAAGAATTCTGGAGATAGAGCCGGAACTGGTGGCCCACGACCTCCACCCCGACTACCTGCCCACCCGCTGGGCCCGGGAGAGCACCGGACTCCCCACGGTGGGGGTCCAGCACCACCACGCCCACCTGGCCTCCTGTATGGCGGAAAACGGGCTGGAAGGTGAGGTCATGGGGATCATCTTCGACGGCACCGGCTTTGGTCCCGACGGCACGATCTGGGGGGGAGAATTTCTGGTGGGGGGATACGAAAGGTTCAGGCGAGCCGGCCATATCCGTCAGGTTCCCCTCCCCGGTGGCGACGCGGCGGTCAGGGAACCATACAGGATGGCACTTTCCTGGCTCCGAGCTACATTCGGCCCGGCAGCCTTCCACCTCCCCCTCCCCTTCATAGAGGCCCTCTCACCGGAGGAGAAGAAGCTGTTTGACCGGATGATCTGCAGGGGGATAAACTCTCCGCTTACCTCCAGTTGCGGCCGACTCTTCGACGGGGTGGCGGCTCTTCTGGGGGTGAGAACCGCGGTGAGCTACGAGGGACAGGCGGCCATCGAACTGGAGGGAATAGCCGAGGGGGGGAACAAGAGGCCACCGTTATCCTTTCAGATCGCCCGTGACGCCAATGACACCTTGGTTCTGGACTTCACTCCCGCCTTCCGGGAACTGACGGAGGCGTTCCTGGCCGGCGACACTCCAGCCGACCTAGCCCGGGCCTTCCATGACACGGTGGCTCACGGAGCGGCGGAGCTCTGCGGCGCCATCCGGCAGGATACCGGATTGCGGCGGGTTATCCTCTCCGGCGGGGTCTTTCAGAACAAGCTTCTGGCCGAAGGGGTACACGACCTCCTTTCGGCCCAAGACTTCAACGTATTCACCCACCGGCTGGTTCCTCCCAATGATGGAGGGCTAGCCCTGGGGCAGGCACTAATCGCGGGAAGGAGCAACATATGTGCGTAGGGGTCCCCATGGAGGTCGTCAGCAGGGAGGGCGACAACATCATCGCAGAGATCGACGGAGTTCGGCGGGAAGCCAGTCTCATGATACTGGGGGATGAGGTAAAGGTAGGGGACTATGTCATCGTCCACGCCGGCTTCGCCATCTCCCTCCTGGACAAGGAGGAGGCGCTGGAGACACTGGAGCTGATGCGGGGCGTCTTCTCGCCGGCGGAGATGGGATGAACTACCAGGACCAATTTCGTGACCGGGAACTGGTGGGAGGATTGGCGGAGCGGATCAGAGCCCTGACCACGGGGATGGAGCGGACCCTGACCTTCATGGAGGTCTGCGGCACCCACACCATGGCCATCTACCAGTACGGCCTCTGGACCCTCCTCCCCCCCCCGGTGAGACTCATCTCCGGCCCCGGCTGCCCGGTCTGCGTCACCCCCAACGATTACCTGGATCGGGCGGTGGCTCTGGCCCGGCTCCCTGACGTCACCATCGCCACCTTCGGCGATATGCTCCGGGTCCCCGGCTCCCGGTCGTCCCTCATGGAAGAGCGGGCCAGGGGAGCCGACATCCGAATCGTCTACTCCCCCCTGGACGCCGTGGCCCTGGCAATAAAGAACCCGGAACGCCGGATAGTTTTCCTGGGGGTCGGTTTCGAGACCACCGCCCCCACCATTGCCGGGAGCATCCTGGTCGCCCGGTCCAAAGGGGTGACCAACTACTTCGTCCTGGCTGCCCACAAGAGCATCCCCGGCCCCATGGAACTCCTCTCCTCCGACCCGGAACTGATCATCGACGGCTACCTCTGCCCGGCCCATGTCAGCGCCATCATCGGAGCCGACGCCTATCTCCCCCTGGCGCAGCGGGGAATTCCCTGTGTCGTCACCGGTTTCGAGCCGGCCGACGTCCTCCAGGGAGTGGAGCTGCTGGTCCGGCAGGTGAAGGAGGGGCGGCACGAGGTGGAGAACCAGTACAAGCGGGTGGTAACCCGGGAAGGGAACCGCAGGGCTCAGGAGATCATCCGGCAGCTCTTCGTCCCGGCGGACGCACCTTGGCGCGGTATGGGGATCATCCCGGGGAGCGGTCTGGTCATCGCCCCGGAATTTCAGGAGTATGATGCCCAGGTCATGATCCCGGTGACGGTGGAGCCCCCGGTGGAGCATCCCGGTTGCCGGTGCGGAGAGATCCTTCGGGGAAAAGTCTCCCCCTTTGATTGTCCCCTCTTCGGCGGGTTCTGCACCCCCGAAACCCCGGTGGGGGCCTGCATGGTCTCCTCGGAAGGAACCTGCGCCGCGGCGTACAAATACGGCAGATAACCGAAATCATATCCACTGAGTACACAGAACAACATGAAAAAGGCTGTCAAAGCAAGAGAAAGCATCATATCCACTGAGTACACAGAACAACATGAATAAAGCTATCAAAGCAGGGGAAATCAGGATGTCGGCGGACAGACAATTTCAGGTTGTTTTACCTCAGAGTATTAAGTGTCCTCAGTGGATGCAGTGGTTACAACAAATTCAGTGTTCTCAGTGTCCTCAGTGGATGAGTTTTCTAGGAGTTTAACATGAACAACGACCTGATCCTTCTTGGCCATGGCAGCGGCGGGAACCTCTCCCACCAGCTCCTGGAAGAGCTCCTCATCCCCACCCTCTCCGGCGAGGGGATGGCCCAGAGAAACGACGCCGCGCTCCTGGAACTGGCCGGGCAACGGCTCGCCTTCTCCACCGACTCCTACGTGGTGGAGCCGCTCTTCTTCCCCGGCGGCTGCATCGGCGATCTGGCGGTGAATGGCACGGTGAACGATCTGGCCATGATGGGGGCCACCCCCCTCTGGCTCAGCTGCGCCATGATCATCGAGGAGGGATTCAGCCGTCAAAAACTGGCGGAGGTGGCGACCGCCATGCGGGTCGCGGCGGACCTGGCCGGGGTGAAGATTGTCACCGGCGACACCAAGGTGGTGCCCCGGGGGAAAGCCGACGGGCTCTTTATCAACACCTCCGGGATCGGCGTCATCCGGCATGACCTGCGGATCGATGGGACTCGGGCCCGCCCCGGCGACCGGATCATCGTCAGCGGGACCATCGGTGACCACGGCATCGCCGTCATGGCCGCCCGGGAGGGGTTGGAACTGGAATCGGGGGTAAGAAGCGACTCCGCACCGCTCAACGGCCTGGTGGCCGACCTTCTGGCCGCCGGAGGGGACACGGTGCATGTGCTGCGGGACCCCACCCGGGGGGGGGTCGCCACCACGGTGAAGGAGATTGCACTCCAGTCGGGTGTCGATGTCACTCTGGACGAGGCGTCCCTGCCGCTGACCGCCGGAGTCAAGGGGGTCTGTTCCATTCTGGGGCTGGACCCGCTGTATGTGGCCAATGAAGGAAAACTCCTCGCCTTCGTCGCCCCGGAACGGGCAGTAGAGCTGCTGGCAATGGTGCGGAACCATCCCCTGGGAAAGGACGCCGCCATCATCGGCGAGGTAACGAAAATCGGCACGGGAAAAGTCCGGATGCTGACGAGTGTGGGGGGCTTCCGAGGGGTGGAGATGCTGGCCGGGGAGCAGTTGCCGCGCATCTGTTGA
>CAIUUR010000427.1 GCA_903902345.1 uncultured Geobacteraceae bacterium
AAATGGGGACATTGATGTATTTTACGCGAATTATTGAAAGCTAACCGGGAATAGTTGATGGGAACGCAGTTCCCTTCAATCGTCCTAATTTCTTGTCTAAGGTGAAGAGCTCAAGGTTTTGAGCCTTGGACTCCGACAAAATCAGGCAGTCCGAAAAATCGGCGGAGTGTTTGCGAAAAAGTCCAACGGCCAGTTCGAAGGATTCGGCTGATTGAATTCGGAACTGCGGATGATGAAGCAGATGGTCCAAGATCATGAAAACAGAACTTTTATCGAAACCGTACGCGGATTCAAGAACCCAGACCGTTTCCACCTGTACTATCTGCGGCACAAACAGCACTCTTGATTGTGCCAGCAGATTCCGGGCAGACTGCATCTGAACTGCCGCACCAGGGTCGTCAACCAGGATTCTCACGAGTACGTTAGTATCCACAGCGATCATAACCTGCCACCGCGTGCATGAATAGCTGTTTCCATCTGTTCAATGGAAATGGACCGGGTCGCAGTCAGAATGCCGAATGCCGGGGTTTGCTGCTCAACAGATACACTACTCTCACGCACTGTCGGCATATCTGAGAGAATAGTCAGCAATGCCCGAGATTTCCCCTTATGTGGCAAAGGTATTTTTTCCAAGGGATGGATATGGCCCCTCGCGTCAATTTCCACCTCTATCGTATTCAGCATGGCGCCCCCCCTCGATTATTCCTGATTAACTCTTCCGCGGTCATTCTGAATAGTTTATTTCAAAAAGTCAATTGGTTGGTTTAGCCATACCGGCCGCGGGCCCCCTCTCACTACTTCACCTTACCATGCGGCTCCATAGTTCATCTCAAGCATGTTCCGATAACACATTTGGTTTTATCTACGAATTCCGCGGCCAACGGTCATAATTCTTCTAGAACATGGCGTAGTAGAGTCGATTCATGACGGAGCGTTGGCTCATTTCTCGTCGGCTTCCCGTTTGTGTATCCCTTGCTTGGGAGAGGCGATAATTGCTCGACAAATCCTCCGCCGCCCGCCTGTTGAAAGCCTCCCGCAAGCTGTTCTACTGAATCCCGGCTGATCCAGCAACGGCAGGGGCCGCGCTACTGCACCAGCAACCGCTCCACGGTGACGCTCCCCTTGCCGATGGTCAAAACACCATGAACACTGCTGTAACCGATTTGCCCCGAATAGCTCTCATTGTACCCTCCCCGTGGGCGACACCGTCCAGCAGGAGCGTTGCGATGTGATACCCGGTACGGGGGTGACGGTGACCGGAACGGTGACGCCGTAATCCACCATGGCGGTGGGGGTGATCTTCCCCTCAACCCCCGCCATGGTGGTGATGGTGAAGGTGCCCGTGGAAACCACCGCCAGACCATCAACCCATCCCGTATCCGAGCCGGCGCTCCCCGAACCGTCCTTGACGTACTTCCAACGGAGGGTATGGGCTCCCGCCCCAAGGGGAAGAATCATGTTGCGCCACTCCGTCTCGCCGGTGAGAGCCCCCTGCTCCACGCCGTCCAGGGAAAAGCGGAGGAAATAGTAACCGTTCTCGCAGGAACTCTTCCACCAGAAGGAGAGCGTCCCGGGGCCGGTCACCGTGCTCTCCATGAAAGAGCTCTCCCCGTGAGTGATTCCCCCCGCCTGAGCAGCGTCTATCCCGTCATGGGTCGTTACCATCTGGGGAAACCAGGGGAGAGTCCCCCCCGACGTGACAGCAAGAGACGCCTCCAGGGCATCGGCCAGGGTCGGGACGGCGACGGCAACAGCTGATGCCGAAGACACGCCGCTCCCCACGGCAAGCAGCACCATCCCGATTATCAGCAGCAACCGCCCCGGCAACCGTTTCATATATTCCATGATACCCCTCTGTGATGCCTCTTTTTCACCGGACAACGCCTCTTCCGTAATCATTGCCGATCCGCGCCCTTCTCCCTCTCATCCCTACCCACCGGCGACGCGCCACCCCCACCACCAAAGCCATGGCCAAAAGGAGGCAGGTAGAGGGCTCGGGGGTGGTGGAAACAAAAACCTCTGACGTAGCCGTCGCTAACTCAACGACGATATCGCCCAATACCAGATCAGTGTTATCCGGCGCAAGATAAGGGCGGGGATCCATACTCGTCACATCGTGGCAATATCGATGGCTCCCTGCTCCATGATCCCTCCGGCGAGGCCGGCTTTGATCGCAAAGTTCCCCACTCCTCCCGATTGATCGTAGGGATCGTAATAACTGTCATAGTACTCACCGGGAGCCAGGGTCAAGGGGACCGCGTAGCCGTTATAGGGTGTCCAGGTGGAAAAAAGCCTATCCGTAAAGGGATGAGCGGAAGCTCCGATATCCGTACCGCCGGTCATCCGGAAAGAGGTCCCGGTGAGGAGAACCCAGTACGTCGGGTCCGGGTTGTACAGCTCCCCCCCCCC
>CAIUUR010000428.1 GCA_903902345.1 uncultured Geobacteraceae bacterium
ATGGCTACCTGTACCCCCTCCCCCAACGGCTCACCGCCCCCTTTTTCATCCGGGGAGCCGACTGCTGGGGATGGGGCACATGGCGACGAGCCTGGAGCTGTTTTGATCACGACGGCGCCGGACTCCTTCGGGAACTCAACAACCGGGGCCTGGCGGAACTATTTGATTTCGGTGGCACATATCCCTATACTGAGATGCTGGAGGATCAGGTACGAGGCGCCAATGATTCATGGGCGATCCGCTGGAACGCCTCCGCGTTCCTGAAAGGGATGCTGACCCTCTACCCCCCCGCCAGCCTCGTCCGGAATATCGGCCTGGACAGCAGCGGCACCCATTGCACAGAAGAAGATCACCATGAGACCATCCTTGCCGCCGCGCCCGTCGAGGTCACACGGATACCGCTCACAGAGAGTCGGAGAGCCTTACGGCTCTTCCGAAAATATTTCAGATCATTGCAACCCAGGAGAATCGACCGGATAAAGGGACGCTACTGGCGACTGCGGGACAAACTTTTTTCCGTCTTCACTTCGGTTCCGACACCATGACGCTGTTCATCCTCCTTCCTGTCCATAACCGCCGCGACACCACCCGTCGCTTCATGGAATCGTTGATCCGTCAGAAGTACCGCACGTACCATCTGCTCCTCCTGGATGACGGCTCCACCGATGGTACGGACCAGATGGTCCGCTCGTACCTGGACGTGGACAAGCTGACGGTTATCAGGGGGAACGGTTCATGGTGGTGGGGAGGAGCCCTCCACCAGGGGTACCTCTGGCTAAAACGGCAGGAACTGAACGCTGATGATCCGGTTCTGATCATCAACGACGATACGGAGATGGGGGAAACATACCTGGGAACGGGGGTCGAGCTGTTGCGGCAGAACCTGCGGACCCTGCTGGTGAGCCGCTGCACGGACCGAACCACCGGAGAAATTGTGGATCCGGGAACCTACCATCTGGAGTATGCGACACGCGCCTTCGAAACCGTGGAGGGAGCAACTACAAGCAACTGCTGTTCCACCAGGGGGCTCTTCCTGCGAGCGTCGGACCTCCTGGCCATCGGCGGATTTCACCCCAGGCTTCTGCCTCACTATCTGTCGGACATCGAATTCACCTGCCGGGCGCAGAAAAAAGGATACCGGTTCCTGAGAGACGAAAGGTTGGCGCTCTCCCTGGATCACGGAGCCACCGGTTTTCATGACCATCATTTTCCCGCATCATCACGGCGGGAGTTCCTGAAAAACTATTTTTCCAACGGGTATTCGGGAAACCCGATCCACTGGTCCAACTTCGTCCTCCTTGCCCTGCCGTGGCGCTACAAGGGTAGACATCTCTTCAACATCTGGAAATCCGCACTGCAGATCATCACCCACAGGATGATTCGCGTAACCCCAAAAACACCCGTCAACCCGTAAGCAGACGAATAAACCTGGGAAAAGCTGTCTCTCGCAGAGTTCGCAGAGAAAAACTCGGTAAATCATAAAGATATGAATCATATGCCGGCAACGGATCATAACC
>CAIUUR010000429.1 GCA_903902345.1 uncultured Geobacteraceae bacterium
GGAGCACGAAGAGCATGATATGATGCGTCCGGTTCTGATCAGGATCACCCGTCCGTAATCTTTGCTTCAATGCATTCCCTCCGGCGCCTCGGCGCCGGAGTTTTCAAGCCCCGCGAATCATCTCGGGGCTTGTTTTTTTCTATAAAAACTGCTAGGTTGCCGATTTATGAGCAGAAAAACGGTTTTCACTGTTGTCGGACTGATTGCCGCCCTCGCCTTTGGCGCCGGCTACCTTGCCCATCGCCCCGTCGTCGGTCCGGTGGCGGGGGGGCGACAGATTCTCTACTATGTTGACCCCATGCATCCGGCCTACCGATCAGAGAAGCCGGGGATCGCCCCCGACTGCGGGATGCAGTTGGCGCCGGTCTATGCCGACGGGGTGGCGTCGGCCGAGGGAGATGCCGGACTCCCTCCCGGCTCCGTCCGGATAACCCCAGGTAGTCGGCAGCTCATCGGGGTCATGACCGCCGTCGTGGAGAGTGCTCCGGTGAACTATCCGGTGCGGCTTCTCGGGCGGGTGGTCCCCGACGAGGGGAGGATTTATCGGGTCAACTCCTCCATTGCCGGCTTCGTGAAAGAGATCTCGCCGGTGACCACCGGCGCCTTTGTCAAACGTGACCAGTATCTGGCCAGCGTCTACTCGCCGGATCTGTATGCCCCTATCAATTCCTACATCTTCTCCCTCAACTCCATCGACCGGCAGCAGAAGTTGACCCCCGAGAATATCAAGATCATGCGGCAGGATGTGAATATCCGGGGGAACCGGAACGCTCTCATCAATATCGGGATGAGCGAGACCCAGCTGGATGAGATTCTCAAGACGCGCTATAATCGGGAAGTTATCGATATCAGGGCCAGCGAGGGGGGATATGTCCTGTCACGGAACATCTCCCTGGGTGAGCGTTTCGAGCGGGGAGTGGAGTTCTACCGCATCGTGGACCTCTCCCGGGTCTGGATCATGGCCGATATCTTCGAGAATGAGGCCTCCTATTTCACGCCGGGGGTTCGCTGCACGGTGCGGCTCCCCCAGCGAAATCTCAGCTTCTCCGCCCGTGTGGGGAGCGTCCTTCCGTTGTACGATCCGGCGACCCGCACCCTCAAGGTCCGCCTGGAGGCGGAGAACAGCGCCATGGTGCTCCGCCCGGAGATGTTCGTGAATGTGGAGCTTCCGGTGAGCCTCCCGGCGGTGGTGACCGTCCCTCGCGAGGCGCTCCTGGACAGCGGCTTGAAGCAGACGGTTTTTGTCGACCGTGGAAATAATATCTTCGAGCCTCGTATTGTGGAGGCGGGGCGCCATTTCGGGGAGCGGGTGGAGATCGTCAAGGGGCTGACCCCGGGGGAGAAGATCGTCATCGCCGGGAACTTTCTCCTGGATTCCGAG
The DNA here is from genome assembly GCA_903902345.1 of uncultured Geobacteraceae bacterium. Classification (GTDB taxonomy): domain Bacteria; phylum Desulfobacterota; class Desulfuromonadia; order Geobacterales; family CAIOGM01; genus CAIOGM01. The sequence goes on from CAIUUR010000429.1 coordinate 1,382, forward strand.
TCGCGGCTGAAAAGCGGTACGTCGGGACTCTCCGGTACTCCGGGGAAAGATCCGGTCTGCGGCATGGCTCTGGATGAGGAAAAGGCCAGGGGAGTCGGGCTGACCCGGGAGTACGGGGGCAAGAGCTACTTCTTCTGCAGTCCCGAGGATATGGTCAAGTTTAACAAGGAACCCCGGCGCTACAGCGGCGCCGGCGCGGTCACCCCGACGACCTCCGCCGACCCCTCCGGCGGCGCCGTCATGAAGCCGATGAAGATGGATCATGGTTCGGGGAGTGGTGGGATGCCGCCCAGTCGGAGTAAAGGTTCTTCAGGGATGAACGGGATGGATCCGATGACGCCGGGGCTCGGTTCCGGTCGTGAACGGCGGAATTTTCCGACTCCCCTGGATGACCCCGGCGAGATGTCAGGGTCCGGCGGGATGCCGGATACCCCCCCTGCGTCGTCTGCGGTTCCCCCGGCCCCGGAGAGGGAAGTCCCCAATCTGAGCACGATCAACATACCACCTGCCAAGACGACTCCTCCCCATGTTAGATAGGATAATCGAATTTTCCGCCCATAACCGGCTGGTCGTACTCCTGATGACGTTGATCCTTACCGTCATGGGGTGGTGGTCCATGCGGCACCTCCCCCTGGACGCCATTCCGGATCTTTCCGA
>CAIUUR010000430.1 GCA_903902345.1 uncultured Geobacteraceae bacterium
CGGCTGTTATCCACGAAGTTCACGAAGAAAAGCAAAGAAAACCAGGCTGAGACCTTGGAAAAGCCTTCAACCTGGTAGGTTAACCGTCTTGATGTCTTAAGAATATGATTTTCTTAGTGAAACTTCGTGTCCTTCGTGGATAATTGCTTTTTTTAGGATCAACCTTTTTTTGGTTTAAACCAAAAGCTTGTTTCTGCCTGATCCGCCTTGATCCGTTTCATCCGTGTGAAGTTTTCGTCTTTGTTCAAGAATCACGGCGACGGCCCGGGCAAAGGTCTGTCCGCCCGGCACCGACATCTTCTGTCTTGCCCGCAAGGAAAGCGCCGACGCCAGCCGGTCGTCCGCCATCAACTGCCGCAACTTCTCGGTTGCATCCCGTTCATCCCTCGCCACCAGGGCGACCCCCGCCTCACTGATTCCCGCCAGTTCGGCGTCATCCTTATCGCCATAGGGGGAGAAAACCACCGTCGGCACACCATAATAGAGGAGTTCATAAAAACTGACGCCGTAGACGGTCACCGCATAGTTGGCTCCCACCATCAAATCATCCAGTCCGGCGGGCGCCTGGTGGTTCACCATGAGAAAACGCGGTTGACCAGGCCACACCGGTTGCCGGGCGTACGGTCCCGTAACCCACTGCAGTTCGGTTGTCGCCGGAAGGGTTTCGTTTAGGAGTGTGGGCCACGTTTCTCCCAACGCCGTGGCGTCGCTCCCTCCTGCCAGAGCCAGCACCCGAAACCCCGGTTTCCACTCCGAAGGAGTCTGTTTTACATTCAAAAGGAAGCAATCCCAGCCGGAAAGAATCGGAGGATCGCCGGGTGCGAGATCAGGAGGTAAAAACCGCAATGCAGGGATGAAGATCAGATCCAGATTGTGGCGGTGGTTGACGAGACCATCCACGGCAATGACAGTCCGCCCATCCTGGCGAAGAGTTTTAAGGAGATCGTCAACATCCTGCGGCAGCCGATGGGGGTGGATATCGAGAACCACGAGTTGAGTATCGACCTGCAAGAGCTGTTGCCTAATGGCATCGGAGAGATTTCCATCGTTCCCCAGAAACTGATGTTCAAACAGGTCCAGGTCGGGACGTTGAACCGGGTCACCCTGGATCAGAAACCGGACAGTCGCACCGAGTTCCTGAGACAAAAAACGCGCCACTACCAGAGAGCGCGTCAAATGTCCCAACCCCATCCCCGCGCCGGCGTGGCAGACAATCAGGGTATTCATTCCGAGCCAGCCGACATCACAAAGAAGCCTGCCACTGCTCACGAATTTCTTTCATGGGACGGAGTCCGTCGGACGGATCGGCACGCCATAGCCGGTCGGGGAGTTCGGATGGGACAGGCTCCTTGATCCCGTTGCCGTCGGCCATCAATCCTTTTTCCACATCGCTGATAACGGCGCTGATCTGCTCCGGCAGCCAGCAGTGCCCTGCAGCAAACTCATCGCCCGTGCCGTCCAGATCGAGATGGAACTCGATCACCCTGGCGCCCCACCGGTGAACCGCCCGATGGATGACGGCAGGCTCCAACGTATGATCGGACCACCCGACAGGGCAGCCTGTAGCCTGCCGCAGAGTCTTAATGGCGGCCAAATTGGCCTCCCCACAGGGGGTGGGATAGGCGGATGTGCAGTGAAGCAGCGTTGGCTCCTGGCAACCGTTACTGCGCAGGACCTCCACCGCATGCTTGATCTCGGGTATCGTCGCCATCCCCGTGGAGAGAATCACCGGCTTGCCGGTCCGGGCGCAGGCGGCCAGAAGGTCGTCCCAGAGGAGTTCATAGGAGGCGATCTTATAAAAGGCGACATACGGTTCCAGCTCGGCCACGGCATCCAGGTAGAATGGAGTGCAGGAAAAATCCACCCCCATCTCGCGGCAGCGCTGCGCCAATTGCGGGATGAATTCCAGCGGCAGCTCCCATTCCTTCCGCTTCCGGTGTTTCTCCGAACGCTCCAGGATCTCCGGCGAAAAAAGCTGATCGATCTTGAAGAGCTGGAATTTCACGGCACGGCAACCGGCCCCGGCTGCGGCATCAATGAACGCCAACGATCGAGCTAGATCACGGTTATGGTTGCTGGAAACTTCGGCAATAAATGTGGTCATGGAGCGACCTCTACCTGAACGGAGTTGAGTGCCTGATCCACCCG
>CAIUUR010000431.1 GCA_903902345.1 uncultured Geobacteraceae bacterium
ATCCGCAAAGACGGGAGTCGCTTCCCGGCGGTGGTCTCCGTCACGGCTCTCCGCGACGCCCAGGACGCCATCATCGGTTACCTCCTCATCGGCACCGACAACACCGTGCGTAAGCAGATCGAAGAAGAGCAGAAGCAGTTGGCTCAGCGGTTGCGGGATTACCAATTCTACACCCGCTCCCTGTTCGAATCCAACATCGACGCACTCATGACCACCGACCCCTCCGGAATCATCACCGATGTGAACAAACAGATGGAGGCCCTCACCGGGTGCACACGGGATGAATTGATCGGCGCTCCCTTCAAGGAGTACTTCACTGATCAGGAGCGGGCCGGGACGAGCATAAAGCTGGTTTTGAGTGAAAAAAAGGTCACCAACTTCGAACTCACTGCCTGCGCCAGGGACGGAAAGGAGACGGTGGTCTCCCTGAACGCCACCACGTTATATGATCGGAACCGGAGGCTGCAGGGAGTGTTCGCCGCAGCGCGGGACGTCACGGAACGCAAGCGGCTGGATCTGGTACTTCTGGAAAAGAACAGTGAGCTGGAGAGCGCCCGTTCGCTGGCGGAAAAAGCCAACCTGGCAAAATCGGAATTCCTTTCCAGCATGAGCCACGAGTTACGCAGCCCGCTCAATGCCATCCTCGGCTTTGCACAGTTGCTGGAGTCCGACGCCACGACCCCCACCCCCGGTCAATGCGAGAGTATCGCCCAGATTCTCCAGGCGGGGTGGCATCTGCTGAAGCTGATAAACCAGATTCTCGATCTGGCGAAAATAGAGTCCGGCCATGTGCCGCTGTCACCGGAGCCGGTATCCCTGGCCGAAGTCATCGTGGAATGCCGGGGGATGATCGAACCACAGGCACAACAGCACGGCATCCGGATGATCATTCCCACCTTCAGCTCCCCCTATTTCGTCCATGCCGACCGGACCCGGGTAAAGCAGGTCCTCATCAATCTCCTCTCCAACGCCATCAAATATAACAGCGCGGAGGGAACCGTGGAGGTTATCTGCAGCGAGAGCAAGGAGGGACGGACCCGAGTCTGCATCAGAGACACCGGCATGGGACTGGATTCGGAACAGGTGGCCCAGCTTTTCCAGGCGTTTAATCGTCTGGGGCAGGAGGCAAGCGGCAAAGAAGGAACCGGCATCGGCCTCGTGGTGGCCAAGCGGCTCATCGAGCTGATGGGGGGGGTCATCGACGTTGACAGCATCGTGGGACAGGGGAGCACCTTCTGGTTCGAACTCGTTACGGTGGCAGAGCCGCACCTTTCACAGGAAGAAGAGGAGATAGCGCCCCCCCACCCACCCCAGACCGACAGGAAAGAACGACTCCAGACCCTGCTGTATGTGGAAGACAACCCGGCGAACATGAAGCTGGTCGTGCAAATCATCCAGCGCCACCCCGACATGGTGCTCCTCACCGCCGAGGATGGGTATAAAGGTATCGAGATTGCCCGCGAATCCCATCCTGATGTAATCCTCATGGACATCAATCTCCCCGGCATCAACGGCTTCGAGGCCCTGGAGATCCTCCGTTCGGACCCCGCCACGGCGCAGATCCCGGTCATCGCTCTCAGCGCCAACGCCATGCCGCGGG
>CAIUUR010000432.1 GCA_903902345.1 uncultured Geobacteraceae bacterium
ACGGTGAACGGTCAACGGACAACGGGTACCCCGTTATCCGGCGTAGCGAGTACGTTAAAGCACTGCAAAATCACTCCTTTCCTCCCTTTTTGACCGACAGATTTCGACACATTTCGAAACATTTCGTCACAATTGCAATGAGTTACGCCTTCGCGTCCGGGCTCTTCATTATTTTAAACTATTGTCGCCGACGGTAAGCGAGGCTGATGCTTTCCCGAACGGATTGCTGAAAAGCTAACAAATCCCGGTAGCTCCTCCCTGATCCTCTCCCTCATCCTTCCTTTCTTCCCCATACCGTACGGCGTTTCCGTCGGAGCCCCCTTCATTGTCGTGGAGAGGTTCGTGCAGAGACCGGTCAGGAGAAATACTATGAACAGGCAGCAAGGGACACTGCAACGCCAATCTTATCACCCAGGGAGCTGAAAAATGAAAAATCTGATCCGGTCACTTCTCACCATGGCGCTTCTCGCCCTTACCCTTGCTTTTGCCGCCCCGGCGTCGGCGTCGGTGTTGGTTCTGAATTGCAGCGGTGTATTCGACGGCGCCACGACACTGAACGGGACTCCCCTGGGGGGCTCAACCCCGTTCAGCTTTCAGGCGCTCTTCGATCCGACCGCCAATCTGAATGATCCACCAGCGGCAGGGGTCGGTGTCTATCCGGCTGACGTCACCTTCACCCTTGGCGCTGCCGCTCCCTATGGCGTAGCCTCAATGTTTGTAGTGTTTGACACGAGTGCTGTTTCTCTTTACGTGTTTGGGTTACTCGATTCGGCAACGGGTAGCTACCTGGTGTCTGCATTTGACGCCGCGACACCCTCTTTTTCAGGCGATAACCCGACGGTGACGGTACTGTCCCAGGAAAATGTATCCCTGGGGATCGGTTACCTTACCTTTACCTCCAACGGAATAGATCAGGTCCTGGCGGATTTCGCCTTCACCAACGCGGGGAACGCCACCGCTACGATAACAGACTCCTCCGCCGTCCCGGAACCGACCACCTATCTCCTCCTCTGTCTCTCGTTGGGAGTGGTGGGGGTTGTCAGGAGAAAATTACGAATTACGAATTGAGAATACCGGAGGATAGTACTCTTTTTCACGAAAGAGAATCACGATATGAAAGGAAAATTAAACATGAGTACAATGAAAGCAATCACGAGAACGGTATTAACGAGGTTTTTCTGTATCACGGCCATGCTGGCGGCTCTTATGTCGGTTCAGGCAGAGGTCTGTCTGAGTAGTGATTATTCCACTGTCGGCGGCTCGACTACTTGGTCAACTGCGCATACCAACAACTTCAATATGGTAATTAGCGGGACGCTTAACAACTCTTCCAGCCTGACGAACGACTACTTGAATATTCTAACTGTTAACTCTACCGGCGCCCTGAAGAACAATTCCGGTGGCACTCTCAATATCGCTGCAGTTACATGGTTGGACCACTATGGCATTCTAACCAATGCGTCCGGCGCCACGCTGAATAATGCCGGGCAGACTTTTCTCTATCCCAATTCCACGCTCTCCAACGCAGGCACGGTGAACAACGACAGTTATATGGAATTACAATCAGGAGGCGCTCTGACTAACAGCAGCATCCTGAACAACACGAGCGCACTTGACAACACCGGAGCGTTGACCAATGCCTTGGCGGCAACACTGAATAATACCGGATCCGGAAGCGTGACCGTTTGGAACGGAGGAACGTTCACCAACGCCGGCGTAGTACAAAACGATGCAATGATGTTCAATGCAGGCGGCAATGTAATCAACAGCGGCACGATCAACAGCACTTTAACTCTGGTTACCTACGGTACGTTGACCAATACCGGCGCCATTACCAATAGCGGTTATTTTTCCAACTCCGCCACGATGACCAACTCCGGCGCCGGGACGTATACCCAAAGCGCGGGCCACACCATTAATGACGCCACAATTACCACCGCCACTCCTCTCGCCATAAACGGTGGCATTTTGAGCGGTTACGGTACCGTCATCGGCGCCGTGACCATTGCCGCGGGCGCCGACGTGATGCCTGGCGATTCATCAGTCGGCACTCTGACCTTGGGCGCCTTGACGAGCAGCGGTAATTACCATTTTGAACTCGGAGGCGTAGCCACTCCTCTCTTCGATCAATTGATCGTTAACGGCGCGGCGACCTTTGCCGCCGGCACCGTGACCTTCGACTTCGTTAATGATTTCTCCGCTAAAAAAGGGGACCACTGGGACTTTCTGGCCGCTGATTCCTTGAGCGGTTTCAATAATCTCACCTTCGGTGTCACCGGTCTGGATTCCGGATATTGGAAGATTGATACCAACGGGGGTGTCGCAACCCTTTCCATTACCGGTCCGGATGTTCCGGTGACGACTCCCGAACCGTCCACCTACCTGCTTATGCTGATCAGCTTTGCCTGTCTGGCGGCGGTCAAAGGGAAAATGGGTAAAAAATCCCTGTTAGCCGCGTCACCGTGAAGCCGGTGGTACTCATGCATGGTCATAAGGCTCATCACTGCTGCAATTTTCCGGCGAGGCGCACCACTATGTCGACAGTAATGCTCTGGTCGCTGCTGATCCTGGCGATTTTCGGTTTTCTGCTTTTTGATCAACATCTGGCCAGACTTCATTACGGTTTCAATCGGAGTCGGGGCGCCGGCAACCGCCGCTTCCTCCGGTGGTGGGCAAAACAGTGCAGGGTAAAATTCACCGTGTCGGGCTGCCTGATTGCCGTCATCTCCCTTGCCCTCTACTTTCAGGATCATACCCTGCTGCTCCCCGATGTCAGGGTTCCGGTGACCGTTCCGAAAATTACGCAGGTGTCGTTGTTTCTCCTTCTGGCCGGAGTTGGATTCCTACTACTCGACCTCGCCACGGCCAGGCGGTTTTATCAGGGTGGTGGGGGGCTCACCGCCTTCGAAATTCCGTTTTTCCGGTGGTGGCTCAAAAGAAACGGCAAGAAGCTGGCCGTCGCGGGGGTGGTGGGATGTTTAACTCTTTGTGCGAGCTGGGCGACGCTCCGTTTTGACCTGCTGCAGCCGAAAACCGCGACCTCCCGCTACATGGTCAGCGCCCAGCGCTATTTCGATGAAAAGAACTATCGGGCGTCCATCATCGAACTTCGTAACGCCATCAGTCGGAACCGGGACGATAACGAGGCCTACCTCTGGCTGGCGCGCGCCTACGGTCGGCTCGGTCGTCTCACGGAGGCCGGCGATGCCTATCGGGAGGTGATCCGGATCACGCCGAAACTGTACGAGGCTCATCTGGAACTGGGGCGTCTTGAACTCCTCATGGGGGAGTCGGCTGCGGCGCAGAGGGAGGCGGAACTGGCTCTGGCGCTGGCGCCACTGGAGCCGGAGGCCCGTCAGCTGCTGGCCGGCATCGCCCTTGGCAAGGGGAGTTGGCAGCCGGCGGTGGCGCAGTACCGAGTCGTCCTGACGGGCGCTCCCGGCAACCGGGAAGTCAGAAATCTCCTTATCAGCCTGCTCATGGGGCGTCGCGATTATATTTCGGCGGAGCGGGAGGCCCAAGCCGGATTGAAACAGGACCACCGGGATATGGAACTTCTTATCGCTCTCTCTCGGGCGCAGGAGGCCATGGGGCATCGGGGCGAGGCCTTGGCGACGTTGGGGGAGGCGGAGCGGGATACGGTTTCTCCTCTGCCGTTCATTGCCCGGGGTGCGCTCCTGTTCCGGGCCGGGGAGTACGTCCCGGCCATGCAGAGCTACGAAGCGGCGCTGAAGAAAGCTCCGGATAACGTGGCGGCCATGAACAACCTCGCCCTGCTGATAACCGACCATGGTTTCGATCAGGCGCGGGCCGCCGTGCTGGCTTCCCGGCTTTATGCCAAATACCCCCGGGAACCGGCGGTGATGGATACCATGGGGTGGGCGCTTCTCCGGCAGGGAAGGCGGGACTCTGCTCTGTGGTTGCTCAAGCAGGCGGCCTCGGGAACACCCAACAACCCGGCCTACCGCTACCATTACGGCGCGGCGCTGTTCCGGACTGGACAGAAAGCGGCGGGACGAAGAGAACTGGAGGCGGCGCTGAGGCTTTCCACTGATTTCGACGGAGTGGAGGCGGTTCGCACTCTCTTGAAGAGTAAAGGGTAGGGGGGGGCTCTGGGGGGACAATTGAGAATTGACAGTTGACACTTGAAAATAACGTTAAACGTTAGTCGTAGGTTGGGGTGAGGAACGGGATCTGTCGGTGTTTTATCTCCGTGCTCTCCGTGACTCTGTGGTAAACTGTCTTTTCTGGAGTTATCATCATCCAAGAGGCGCCTCATGCGTAAAAAGCTCCCCATCGGCATTCGGTCCTTGCAAGAGATCCGCGAAGGCAACTATTACTACGTTGACAAGAGCGGCTTTGCCCTGCAACTCATTGATCAGGGGAAGTACTACTTCCTCTCCCGGCCCCGGCGTTTCGGCAAGAGTCTGTTTCTTGACACCCTGAAGGAACTGTTCGAGGGAAATCGGCGCCTCTTCCAGGGCCTGGCGGCAGGTGACCAATGGGAGTGGTCGGTAACCTATCCGGTTATCAGGATCAGCTTCGGCGAGGGAGTCGTGAAAAGCGGCGGCGAGCTGAAGGAGAGAATCACCGAGTTGCTCCGTCATCATCAGCAGCGGCTGGGGGTCGTTTGTGAAGCCGCCAGCAATGCCGGCTGTTTTTTGGAACTGATCCAAAAGACTCACCAAAAGTTCGGCCAAAGGGTCGTCATCCTGGTCGACGAGTACGATAAGCCGATTCTGGATAATATCGAATCACCCGACACGGCTCTTGATATTCGTGAAAAACTGAAAGATATTTACTCCGTCATTAAGGGAGCTGATGCCCATGTCAAATTCGCCTTTCTTACCGGAGTCAGCAAGTTCTCCAAGGTCAGTCTCTTTTCCGGGCTGAATAACCTGCAAGATATCACCCTTGATAAACGATACAGCGCCATCTGTGGTTATACCGATCACGATCTTGATGCCGTCTTTGCACCGGAGTTGGCAGGGCTTGATCGAAGCGAGGTCAGAGACTGGTATAACGGTTACAACTGGATCGGTGAAGCAGTCTACAACCCCTTCGACTTGCTGCTGCTGTTTGACCAACGCGAGTTTCGCCCCTGGTGGTTCGAGACCGGAACCCCCACGTTTCTGATCAAACTTCTTTCCCAGCGCCAGCAGTTCACCCCCGACCTTGCCCGGATCATAGCCCCCGAATCGCTCCTCTCCACCTTCGACGTGGGGAACATTCCTGTTGAGGCGCTGTTGTTTCAGACAGGCTACCTCACCATCGACTTTGCCCGTTTTCTTCCCGGTCGGTTGGAACTGACTCTCCGCTACCCCAACAAGGAGGTTCAGTCCAGCCTGAACGACGCCCTGTTGCGGGAATTATCCCGGGACCCCATGGTTCCGGCGGTGAATGTCAGCCGACTCTACGACATCCTCATGGCGGATGACCTGCCGGCCCTGCGGGAACTTTTCCACTCTTTTTTCGCCTCCATCCCCCATGACTGGTACCGGAAAAATCAGTTGGCAGGCTACGAAGGGTACTACGCCAGTATCTTCTACAGCTACTTTGCCGCGCTGGGACTGGAGATAATCGTGGAGGACGCCACCAACAAGGGGCGGATCGACATGACGGTGCGGTATAACCGCCGGATCTACCTGTTCGAGTTCAAAGTGGTGGAGATGGTTCCGGAAGGCAAGGCTCTGGAGCAGTTGAAGAGCAAAGGGTATGCCGAGAAATACCGGCGGTACGGTGAACCGATCAGCCTCATCGGCGTGGAGTTCAGCCGGGAGAGTCGGAACATCGTGGGGTTTGAGATCGAAGGGTAGGGGGTAGGGTGCGCACCCAACGACTGTAGTAGTACGGACGTCATTGGAAATAGTGGCGTTACGCTTATGCCCCCTTCGCTTATGCAGCCAGTCTTGCCTGTGTGCTCAAAGATGCATGAATTTCAACATCGTCCCACGGCACAAAAACGCGTCCTTTATCGTCCTTTGACACCAATTCCAATTCTAAAAGTCTCACTATGTCGGCATGCACGTTGCTGTAATTGCGACCTGTCTCTTTTGCAAGTCTATAGATGGATAAGGTTCCTGCCTGCTTCAGGCGGCATATTAGTTCCATCCGTTTTGGAGTCAATTCAGAGAACAGTTGCAGAGGTGTTGGAAAATTCAGATGATAATCCGCATCAGGCATGAACTCCCTTGAATCAAGCCTTCTCCCAAGATCACGCAGCCCCGTGCGTGTCATTGACCAATCACTAATACCTATAATTGCCTTTCTCATAGATTCACCCCTGTCAAACGTTCAACATCCATCAAAAAATCATCTACCAGTTTTGCAAACGAGGAGTAGCAATATGGTTCCTCGTGGCTTCCGTAATGCCGATGGTCACCTTTCCCTGTCTCATTATCATATCGTACAATACACTGACCATTTTTGCCGCAATATAAACGATACTTCAACCTGTGTTGGCGATCCGGCGTTGCTTCAGTAAGTTCCCAGACCACCGTCTCGACAATGACGCCGTCCACGAACTCTTCTTTTGACTTTTGGAGCAGTTTTGCTTTCATGGAGACAGGTTAGCAAATATATTGCTTTCGGGCAATATAAAATTAAGTTGTACGGTGTGCATGGGTTGTGGGTGCGCACCATAAACCTGGTGTGCACCCACATGGAGATCAGGCAGGATACCCGCAAGGGGTATCCCTACAAAACCCGAATTTCGTAGGGGCGCCCCTTGCGGTCGCCCCTGAATGCCGGGTAGCCGAAGGGCCGTCGTACCGCGTAGCGTGTGCGTCAAATCACCTAAAAACCCCTCTTTTGGGCCCTTTTTGACCGATGCATTTCGATACATTTCGATGCATTTCGTCACAATTGCGGCTAGTTACGCCGGCGGCGCCTGTTCCATTATTATTTAAAACTATTGTTGGCGGCGCACGGATAGCGGACGCTCCGGTCGCCGACAGTTGAAAAAGTAAATCATTCCGGTTCCTCCCCCCGCGCTGGTGGTGGGAGGGAACGGCGCGATTTCCGCCTCCGCCACCTCGGGGCTTGTCGTAGTCTACGTTACTACCTCGCCCGATGTCTGCACCTTGGGCGGCGTCAACAACTCCACCGTCACCGGGGTCAAGGGGGGAACCTGTACGATTACCGCCGCTCAGCCGGGGAATGTCAACTACCTTGCCGCCGCCTCCGCCACGCAGTCATTCACCGTCGGGCTGGGGCGCCAGACCATCACCTTCGGCGCCGCGCCGAACCTGGAAGCTCAGGGGACGGCGACGGTCACCGCCGGGGGGGGGACCTCGGGGAACCCCGTGCTCTTCAGCAGCCTCACCCCCAACGCCTGCAGCGTCAGCGGGACGAACGGTTCCACCGTTACCGGCGGATTTTTGCCCGGAGCCTGCACCATCGCGGCCAATCAGGCGGGTCTGGACGGCTATTACAGCGCCGCTCCGCAGATGACACAAAACCTTGTGGTCACACCCAAGAGCCAGCTCTCGGTGGTGATCCAGACGGTTCCTTCCGGTCTCAACTTCACCGTCACCGACTCCGACGGCACGAATAGCTATACTGCTCCCCATCTCTTTGCGTGGGTTCCGGGTTCGACTCATACGGTCACCGCCGCCTCCACCCAGCCGGGGATCACCGGGGTTCGGTACCTCTTCACTAACTGGTCCGACGGCGGGGCCATGACTCATGCACTCATCGCACCGGCCGCCAGCGCCACCTATACGGCGGCTTTCGCCACCCAGTATCAGCTGACCGCCACCACCGGCGGCCATGGGACCGCCATTCCGGCCCAGCAGTGGTATAACGCCGGCGCCTACGCAACCATCCTGGCCACCCCCGCGTCGGGCTATGTATTCTCGGCCTGGACTCTCACCGGCGGGAGCGGAGCCATTACCAATCCCGCCGCCGCTGCCACCTCCGTGGCCATGAACGGCCCCACCGTCGTTAATGGGGCCATGGCGCAGCTTGCGCCGGCCAACCTGAGCGCGACCATCGTCACCGGGAACAAGAGCGGTATCATCGGCGGCATCCGCGTCTGGCCCATCAGTATCCGGAATACGGGGAGCGCCGCCGCCGACGGGGTGACGCTGAACGGGGTTACTCTTTCCGCCAGCGGCGCCTGCAAGCCGACGGTGACCACCGACTCCCTGTTGCCGCTTGCCTATGGAACAATCGCCAGTCCCGGTTCCGTGACGCACACTATCCAGGTGAACTTCGCCAAATGTCCGTCGTTGACAAAGTTTACCGTCACAGTCAGCTACGTCGCCGCCGGCGGCATAGCCGGTGCCAACAGTTTCACGGGGGTGACTCAGTAATCGCCCTTACCCTTGACCTGATTACTCCAAATCTGCGGCTTTCTACGTTCCTCCCCTTTCAAGGGGGAGGTCAGGAGGGGGATGGGGTTGTTGGGCGATGTTCTTCCCCCATCCCCACCCCGGCCCTCCCCTTGAAGGGTAGGGAAATTTTGTCGGTCGCAGATTAGTAGCAATCAGGATCTTTGATGACGGTCACTTGGAAAATTTCGGGTCCCTTAGCTTCATATCTACAAGGAGGTTTACATGAAACGGTTGGTTATCGGATGTTTGTTGGCGCTCATGGCTACGGCGGTCATGGCGTCGCCGGGGGTCGCCTCCGTCAACTTCGACTTCACCTTCAGCGGGGCTTCTCCGGGGAATTACGCCACGGTGAACATGACCCTGGAAAGCGTCGGCGCGGGGATGCTTTCTCTGGACACTCCGGGGCGCTATGTCTGGAATCCGGACCGGAGTATTGCGGGCGAGATCTACAGCAGTGACGCGCTGGTCCGAACGCTGAATGTGGACGTCTACAGCGGCGGTACCTTGGCAGGTCAGTACAGCCGCGGTGATTTTTACGGGATGATTTTGGACCTCTCCCTGCTGAATACAGTTGACCTGTCCACCGATCAAAGCCTCATCGGGCAGGCGACGCCTAACGGACCCTGGGGCGTTTATGATTCCGCCGCTCCGGTCTTTACGGGGGATTTCCAGTTTTACGCCAACACCGGGAGCCTTGCGCCCAGCGGGATCGATTCCTACACGATCGCCACCTACGAAGGAAATGGTGTGCCCCTGCAGCTTACCCAATCCAGTGTCGTCCCCGAACCGACCACCTATCTTCTCCTCTGTCTCTCGTTGGGGGTGGTGGGGGTCGTGAGAAGAAAATTGCGAATTACGAATTGAGAATTACGAGTGCAGGGTGAAAAGCTGCTTTTTTGGGGTTGATAGTTGAAAATGAACTGAAACGTAAACGGTTAAACAAGAGCTCCGGGGTTTATGAAACCTTGGAGCTCTTGGCGTATCCGCCATGGGATTGGTTGCTTTATCAGACATACAAAGGTTCGCCACCGAGGTAGCTCGTGAATTTATGGCGCGAAGTAATAGTATTAGATGTTTTCTATCTCTTCTCTGCTTAAACCGGTCGCCTGCATGATTGTCGTTAGCGCAATACCCGC
>CAIUUR010000433.1 GCA_903902345.1 uncultured Geobacteraceae bacterium
CCCCCTCACCGGAAAGGGCCGCCACCGCCCCGAAAGCCGCCAGATTCATGGCGCCGTAGACCACCAGGTAGAATAGTGGGGCGGCGGCGCCGGTGGCCGTCCCGGAGAGCAGCGCCATGAGGAGGTATCCCATCTGGGCGATGGCGGAATAGCCCAGCATCCGCTTGATCTTACTCTGGCGCAGGGCCGCCAGGTTCCCCACCACCATGGAGAGGCAGGCCAGCAGCCAGAGAGGGTGGTGAAGAAAGCCGGTCCCGCTTCGCCCCAGCAGAATGAGGGTAGCCGCCACACCGGCGCTCTTGGAACCGGTGGCCAGGAAGGCCACCACCGGAGTCGGCGCCCCCTCATAGACGTCCGGGGTCCAGAGATGAAAGGGGACCAGCGACACCTTGAAGGCAAGACCGGCCAGGAGGAGCCCCCACCCGGCCAGGAGGAGCCCGTTTCTCCCCGGTGGGGCGACGGACGACAACTCCAGGGAGCCGGTCCCGGCATAAAGGAGCGCCAACCCGAAGGCGATGAAGGCCGCCGCCACCCCCCCCATGAGAAGGTACTTGATCCCCGCCTCAGCGGAATCCGGGTCGTCCCGGTCCATGGCCGCCAGGATGTAGAAGGCGAAGGTGAGCGCCTCCAGCCCCAGGAAGAGGAGCAGGAGATTCCCCGCGCAGGCAACGGTCACCATCCCCAAGGTGGCAAAGAGAAGCGTGGCGGGATACTCCTCCCCGGCCATCTTCCGCCGGACCAACCAGTCGCGGGAGATGAGGAGCGCCAGGGCCGCGGTGACCCCCAGCAGGACCGTGAAAAACCGGGCAAAGGGGGTGGCGACCAATCCGGTGCCCGTGGCCGCCAGGGGGGGGGACTGGAGCGCCCATCCCGCCGCGGCCAGAGACGCTACGACCCCCACCGAGTTTCCGTAACGTCCCGGCGTCACCGCTCCCAGGAGGAGGATCACCAGCGCCCCGGCGCCCAGGATCCCCAACGGCGTGATGCTCCAGAGATCGGCCACGCTCATGACCCGCCCCCGGTGAGGAGCCCCACCGGCCCCTGTAACAGCTGCAGGAACGGTGTCGGGTGAAGTCCCAGATAGAGCGCAACCACCGCCAACGTACCCAGGATCACCAACTCCCGTCGGGAGATCTCGCCCAGGGGGAGATCTCCCCGGGGGGTCACGAAGAGAAGAAGTTTGGCCAAACGTACCGTATAGAGGAGCGTCAGAACCACCCCCGTGAAGGCGAAGATCGTCACCAGGGGGGCGGCCCGGAAGGAACCGGTCAGAATGAGGAATTCCCCCACAAAGTTATTGAGGCCGGGAAGCCCCGCCGAGGCCATGGCAAAGAGGAGGAAGAGTCCGGAGAGAAAGGGAGCCCGATCCCAGAGGCCGCCGAAGGCGGAGATCTCCCGGGTCCCGGCCCGCTCCCCCAGCATCCCTACCAGGGCGAAGAGGGCGCCGGTGGTGATGCCGTGGTTCACCATCTGGAGCAGTGATCCGGTGAGAGAGAGGGGGGTCCAGGCGGCGATCCCCAGCATGATGAACCCCATGTGGCTGATGCTGGAATAGGCCACCAGCCGTTTCATATCGGTCTGGGCGTAGGCGATCCAGGCGCCATAGATGATCCCGGCCACCGCCACGACATAGAGGAGAGGGGTCAGGCGGGCCGTAGCGTGGGGGAAGAGCGGCCAGGCGAAGCGGATGAAACCGTAGGCGCCGGTCTTGAGCAGAAGTCCCGCCAGATCCACGCTCCCGGCGGTGGGGGCATCGGTGTGGGCGTCGGGAAGCCAGGTATGAAAGGGGACCAGGGGCGCCTTCACGGCGAAGGCCAGGAGGAAGGCGGCGCAGAGCCACCCCTCCACCCCCGGCGGAAAACGGGTCCCTATCAGTTCAGGGAGAGCAAAAGTCGCCTTCCCGCCGCCGGCCAGGTGAACCAGATGGAGCCCGATGATCCCCAGAAGCATGAGGACCGACCCGCTGAAGGTGAAGAGGAAAAACTTGAGGGCCGAACGAATCCGGTTGCCATGCCCCCAGACCCCGATAAGGAGAAACATGGGGATCAGCATCCCCTCCCAAAACAGGTAAAAGAGGACCAGATCCAGGGAAAGGAAGATTCCCATGATGGCCCCCTCCAGGAGGAGGATAAGGGCGAAGTGACACCCCACCTTTTCCCTGATGGAGCGCCAGGAGGTGAAGATCGCCAGGGGGGTGATGAAGGCGGTGAGGGCCGCCAGGAGATAGCTGATGCCGTCCATCCCCACCAGATAGCGGATGCCGAAGGTGGGAATCCAGCTCCGGTCCTCCATGAGGAAGTATCCCCCCGGCAGCGTCCCCACCCCCAACTGCGGCGTCCGGAGAGTCACCAGCACCATGGCGCCGAGCTCCGCACCGGCAATGGCCAGAGCCAGCCGGCGGGCCAGAACCGGCCGACCGTTCAGCGCCAGCAGGGGAAGCCCCCCCAGGAGCGGGAGGAAGATAAGGAGTGTCAGCACCACGCCAGCCACCC
>CAIUUR010000434.1 GCA_903902345.1 uncultured Geobacteraceae bacterium
CTTGTCACTGCAGTTGCAGGTAAGGACCGTGTCCTGTTTGACCCCTTCCCAGGCGAATAGCGATTCCGGGGACGTGGAATCGGCTGAAAGGACGACGTTGTTGAGGGTACTGTAAAATTCATAGTTATAGGTTTCGGTGAGCGAAAGCAGGTTGGTGGATAACAGTCGGTCATTTATGGCAGAGCGGTTTCTCAAAATGTCGGCGCCAGGAACATTGAGAAACGAGGCCTGCTCGCCCAGCGTTGCGCCATCAAGCGATACATAACCAAGGAATGAGTTGTCTCCGGTGGAGTAGGCGGCGTTGGCCCTGCCGAAACAGAGTTCATTATTGGTGGTCAAAAGAGTTCGCGACTCCACCCAGGCCAGCCAGAAACGATCTCGCACCTGGTCATACACGATCTTCGGGAGTCGTCGGGACTGAAGTGTATCATCACCGCGCAGTGCATCGGGGTTAGCCGTTAGGGAATAGGACGTGTACTGGTAGGTCATCAGGATAATTGAACCGGCAACCGGCGCAACTCGGAACTTTAACGTCAACGCCCCGGTGTCGTAGTTAATGGCGCCGTTGAGAGTCGTATTGCTCAAGATGCCGTTGCCGTTATCATTGGCCACACTATTCCCGTCAACTTTTACGGACATGCTGCCCTTTATCACCGGAGTCATAAGGGTTGCGGTAAAGCCCGTATTCGTACCGTCGCCGAAACCTATGAGGGTAGAGTTGTCCGTTGGAGTTTCTACGGTCGTAGGGGGCGTGTGCTGCAGAATCGGGTTAAACCCGATGGGAGTGCCGTTGGAAGGGGGAGGCGGGGAATAGACGGTGCAGACGCCGCCTCTGGGAATAACACTCTGGGGAATGACAACGTAATAGATGTAACCACTGGCGGCATTCCCCCGGGTGTCCTGCCAGGTGACGACGATCTTACTGTCGGTCCCCGTCGGATCCATCCGGTATGCCGCCTGGGGGGAGGTCTGATTTCCCGTGGCCCTGGTGAGGGGAAACGACGAGCCGCAGACCGTCCCGTCCGGATTTACGAACTGTCCGTAGATGTCGGCGCCGGTGGTGTTCCGGTCGCGCCAATCCTCCCAGACGACGAAATAGATATTTTTATCAGCCAGATAGACGGTATGGGGATTTTGCTGATCTTCCGGCAGAGCGGCAGTATAGTTTCCCGAAGCGTCAGGCGTCATCCCGCTCACGAGAATATCCGACCCGGCCAGCTTGGCCAACGTTTTTTTGGCGGAGACAACCTGGGCCGTGTCACCGGAACTCCCCGAACAGGCTGCCAACAAACCGATCATCATGATCCCGACCAATGCCGACAGACACGATGTAATTTTCATCTGGTTACCCTCCTGATGACATCCGAAATTACGGCTTGACGGGAAATACGGATATCGTGGCCGGATCAGTTGGCGAAATCCGCAAAACGAATATTGGTCTGGGCGGGAACATCAAAAGTGTCACCCGCCTTCAGATACTGGCAATGAAACGTCATGGTCACGTAATAGGTATAGATGGTCGGGGAGCAGACCAGGGCGCTCAACACCGGGGAGTTTTTAAGATCCTGGGGCGCCACCCGAACAGGTATGGAGACCGAACTCCCCATGTCGGCCACTATACCACCAAGAGCCATGTACTGAGCCGGAAGGGGAGGAGAGGTCGTGTTTGCCGGCGTGTAGACGATATCCACAGAATTAACCTGCACCTTCTCCGTAACCGTCCCGTTGCCGGTCGCTACGGGGAAAGCTTTCAGGGTGACGGTGACGTCATCGGGCAGTACGGTGTAGGTGGCGCCGGTGGCGCAGGGAGTGCCGGTCCATTTGGCCACATCCGCATCGAGGTTTGAAACGGCCGAGGTAGCCGTAGCCCCTCCCCCTCCGCCGCACGATGCCAGCCCTATCCCGCAGAGTACCAGTAATACCATCACCTGTCGTTTCATCGGAAAAACCCTCCTTAACTCAGTATCCGGGGTGTGATAAAAATCAGTAGCTCGGTCTTGAGCTTGCTCTTGGTGTTGGATTTAAACAGCCATCCGATGAACGGAATGTCCATGAGGAACGGCACGCCGGAGTTGTTCTCCGTGTCATTATCGATATAAATACCACCGATGACGGTGGTCTCGCCACTCCGGACAATCAGTTCGGTGGTCGCTTCCTTCTTGTTGATCGCCGGGGCCGTGCCTCCCGGTGGAACCGAACCGGGGGAATTATTGGACGCCTTGATTTTCATCATGACGCTGCCGTCAGGCGTGATGTGCGGGGTTACCTCCAGGGAGAGCGCCGCCTCCACGAACTGGGTCACGGCGCCGGTGTTGGCCGTGGTGTTCTGATACGGGATGGATTGCCCCTGGGTGATCTTGGCCGCCTTGTTGTTCAATGTCGCGATCTTTGGCGTCGAGATGATCTTGACCAGATCCGCTGTGGCCGCGGCGGAGAGACGGAGATCAACGTTTATATTGCTCCCCAGGGTACCGAAACTGATTCCCGTGGCCATTCCCGCACCGTACGTGCCGCTGGTAGGCGGCGCAGTGACCGCCCCTCCGAACCCGGTACTGAGAGAGTTGATTCCCATGATGGAGGCCGACGGATCGCGATAATGAATCCCCCACTGGATGCCGAGGTCGCGGGAAAAACTGTCGGAGGCCTCCACGAGGCGCGCCTCGATGAGTACCTGCTTCTCCGGGATGTCAATGCTCTCCAAAAATCCCCTCATCCGATTCACTGCCGGCTCGATGTCGGTGACGATGACCTTATTGGTCCGTTCATCCTGTGTAATGGAACTGTCGCTGCGGCCGCTGCCCAGGCTCTTGAACTGGGTGACCACGTCTCCTGACTGGGCGAAGTTGACGTCAAACACCCGGGTCTGCAACTCCATCATCTTTTCCCGGCTTTTTTTCGCATCCAGAGCTTCCTCATCGGCGCTCTTGAATTTGCTCCGAGGTTTAACCAGTACGATGTTTCCTTCACTCCTCATGGCGAGTCCCTTGGATTCCAGGATCATCTCCAGTGCCTGATCCCACGGAACGTTGACCAGTTTAATCGTGATGTTGCCGGCAACATCGTCCCCCAGAAGTATATTGAGGTTGCTCACCTCGGCGATCAGTTGGAATATCTTCCGGATATCCGCATCCACGAATTCCAGAGTTATCTTTCTCCCGGTGTAGACCTTCTTGCCACCGGCTTGTATCGGCGCCAGTTCTTCGAATTTCGTGGTCATCGTTGGGGAAGAAACAGGTAACGGTTGAGATGTGGCAACAACCGTGGTTGCCTGCTCTCTCAGTTTGGGATGGATGATATCAAGAAC
>CAIUUR010000435.1 GCA_903902345.1 uncultured Geobacteraceae bacterium
CGATCCCCCCTGCTACGGAGACGATGAGAGTTTCCCCCAGAAAAATGGCGGTGATCTGCAACCGGTCGGCGCCGACCGCCTTCATGAGAGCAATTTCCGGGCTCCGTTCCGCCATGGAAGCCATGAGGCTGGTGGAGACGGCAATGGCCGAGGCCCCCAGGGCCAGGAGCGTCAGCAACAGGACCACGCTGTTCAGTTTAGTCAGGAGGGCGCCTTCGGCGCTGGCGATCTGCCAGATCGGCTTGGCGCGGCTTCCGGCCACCACCTCTTCCACGTTCTTGGCCACCGAGGTGACGTAGGCGGTGCAGTACCACTTTTCATACTCTTCCTTACTCATGGTGGCGGGATCTTTTCTCCCGAAGCTGTCCATGGGAACCGTCACGGCGCTCACCAGGACCCGGGAGATTTTTCCCTCCTTTCCCAGAAGCGACTGCACCGTCACCAGGGGTGCAAAAAACTGCTCTTCCTCATACCCGCCGGTGGTCACGACCCCCACGACCTTGAACGTTTTCGTCCCTCCCCGGACGGAACTCTCCACCCGGCTCCCCACGGTAACCCCCAGACGCCGCGCCAGGGCCGCTCCCACCACAGCCTCATCCGCATCCTGGGGCATCCCCCCGTGCAACTCCCACCAGGGGGCGATTACCTGAATCCCCTGGAAACTGGTCTCCTCCCCCTCCACCGCCAGCTCCTTGTAGAACCAGCTCCCCGTAATCACCCCCCGTTCGTGCTTTGTCCCGGCGGAAAGTCGGGCCAGGCCGAAGAGATAGGGGGTAAAGCCGGTGATGTTGTATTTCCAGAAGACCGTTTTGATCCGGGGAAGATCCGCCTCACGCAGGTCCCCCCCCCCCTCCGCGGCGGCAGGCTCCAGAAGAATATTCGCACCGTAACTCCGGAGCTCAAGGGACATCTTGTGGGAGATCTCGCCGGCGATACCGAGGAAGGAGGTGGCCACGGCAGCCCCCATGGTGATGGAGAGAAACACCAGGGAGATCGACCGTGGCCGTTTGAGAAAGGAGTTTTTGAGGATACGGAGTAGCACTCGGTTGAACCTGAATACGTCTGTCAATCACGCGGAGGCGCGGAGATCGCGGAGAAATTCGAAACGTTACCTGATTACTACCAATCTGCGCTACCAAAATCTCCCTCCCCTTGAAGGGGGAGGAACGTAGATGACCGCAGATTAGTATCAATCAGTACGTATTTTGATTGGTTTCTCCGCGTCTCCGCGTGCAACTGTTTATTTGGGTTTAATTCAGTAAAAGATGAAAGTTCCTATTGCCATTTATAACTTGTCCAGAAGTTCCGGCGGAAGCGACTCCCGGAGGATCGCCACCCGCTTCTGCATCCGGCGCCAGGCGTATCCTCCCCAGACCACCGCCGTAAACATCATGATATGCTTCACCGCCAGGGCGGGAATCTGCAGCTTGTCGGCTGCGTTGGCCCATTCGAAACTGGTATAGAAGATTGTCCGGGGAACGCCCCCCAGAAGGACCCACCAGAGGGCGAACTTGAAGAGCTTCACCATCTGCTGGTTGGTCTTCAGGAAAAAGAGGGTTGCCTGGGAACTCTTCATGGTCCCCTGAATCCGGAGAATCGCATGGAGAGCGAACCCGCTCCCCACCATCAGCCCTGTGGCCATGTCGTGAAGATAGTTGTTCATCATGATGGCGACGCCGAGTCCCGGACTTATCTGCATGGTCAGTTACCTTTTTGTTCGGATACGAAGTGAGTGTAGTAATGAGTGAACTGATCGACGATCCGCTGGTCCCACTCAAAACGGGGTTCGATGACCATCTTGCCGCTCCGATCGATGTAGCCGCAGTTATTCCCCACCTTCACCGGCGCCAGGCCATCCACAAAGATGGAACCGGCGTCGAACTGTGGCTTGATGACCATTTTACCCGTCTTGTCCATGTAGCCGACCTTCCCCTTCTCCATCACCGGCGCCAGTCCCTGGGAAAAGAGTGTGGGTGAAGCGAACTCCCGGTTGATAATAGGTTTCCCTGTCACATCAATGAGCTGCCAGCTCTGCCCCTTTCTCACAGCAGCCACCCCTTCGTTGAAGCTCGTACCTTCGGCGTACTGGGGAGGGATAACCATGGTCCCCTTACGGTCCACGTATCCGACTATGCCGAATTTTCCGTTAATCTTAACCATGGCCACTCCGTCGCGAAACATGGCGGCCTCGTAGAATTGGGGAGGAATCACCATGGCGCCGCTCCGGTCGATGTAGCCGTGCTTTCCGCCGACCTTCACCGAGGCAAGCCCTTCAGAGAACTGCGCGGCATCTTCAAACTGAGGTTTGATGACTAATTTTCCCTTGAGGTCGATATAGCCGGCCTGGGCGCCGCTTCCCTTGGGGACGATCACCGCGGCGAGACCATCCGTGAAGGCGAAGGTGGAGAGATACTCGGGGTCCACGACGCTCTTCCCTTCCTGGTTAATATATCCCCATTTCCCTCCCCGCCGTACGGAAGCCCTGTTCCCCAGAAAGATCGAACCGGATTCAAACGTCGGCGGAATGACCATCTTTCCGTTGACGTCGATATAGCCGTTCTTCCCCTTTACCTGTACTGCGGCAAGCCCTTGGGAAAAGATGGATGCGGAAGCAAATTGGGCAGGGATAATGGTGATCCCCCCACGGTCGCAATAGCCGTAGGCGCCGTTGAGTTTCACCAGCAGGCGGAGGGAATTGTCCAGCTCCACCTTCTTTTCTTCCTTCTGACACCCCGCACAGGCCAGGAGCGCCGGCAGTGCCAGAAGAATACACAGTTTTAAGAGTTTCATGAAACCGTTCCCCCTTTACCCAGTATGTTGTGGAAGAGTTCCATGAACTCATCCTCCGCCAGTTTTTTATAGTATTCGGAGCGCCCTGCCACCAGAAGGTGACGCGCCCCGCCACTGCCCCGTACCGCCCCCAGGAGCTCTCTTTTGAAGAAGAGAAGCCGCCAGATCACTCCCACCGTGGCAAGAGCAAAACCGGTGTAGAGAACGGGTAAGCCGCGCTGCTTGACCACGTAGAAACGGACCCAGTACGGCATTTCATGCATCTCCAGGCGAAATCCGGCAAAATTCAGTGAACCGTTCTTGGGAATAATACCTTCACCGATTTTCTTTCCTCCCCGCTCCACGGAGATGAAAAATACCGGGTTATTGAACTCCATGGAACGACTGGCGCGCTTCCCCTGTTCCAGCATATAGTCAGGGTAGAAGGTCGCGGTAAAATTGCATCCCGCCAGGGAAAAACGGTCAGGTTTGCGCTGCAGCACATCGAGCTTGATGTAGTTCTCGGCGAGGGTAGCGCCGGCGGCGTCCTTCAGGACAAGGAGAGGAGCTACCCCCAGGTGTTTGAAGACAAAGGAGGAATCTCCGGTTTTATAGGGGATGTTGATCCCCACGGTGTGACTACCCCCCCGACCATCCAGAAGGCGAACGTCGATGCTGGTGGGGGTGTTCCCGATGACATGAGGTTCGATACTCTTGACGGTAAAGGTGGCGTCGGGGAGACCGCCGAAGGAGGGAAGCTTTGGCCTGGGCGACGCATTGTAGCGCCCCGGTTCCCCCCGGAAAGTCTCCCCCTGGGCAAGATCCAGGTAACCGATAAATTCGGTGTAGACGCTGATCACCCCCCCCAGCAGAATCAGGAAGAAGCTGAGGTGAAAGATGAGGAACGCCAGGGGTGACAAACGGTTCTTGACGGCGTAGAAACCGTCGGCATTCCCCAGAACCGTAAAATGCTTCTTCCTGAGAACGGCAATGACGTTCTCCCCCCCAACCCCTTGGGGAAGAGGGAAAGAGGTGCTGAAGGAGTAGCCGGCGGCCCGTTCCGGATCGACGATCATCTTCTCGGAGAGGGAGATCCGGTATCGTACCAGCGGGATACGCTGCCAGATGACCAGTGACAGGTTGAGAAAAAAGAAAAACCAGAGGGTCACGGTGATGGGGGAGGTATAGACCGTCGTCAGCCCAAGAAAGTCCAGGAACGAGACTAGCTGGGGAGAGTTCTTATGCCACTGCAGGTAAAGCTCCTTCACCAGGGATTTCTGGGGGACCCAGAGCCCGATGATGAACATCACCCCCAACAGACAGATGAGCGTGATGGTGAAGCGAAGGGAGCTGAGTTTTTTGATCAATTTGGACATAATACGTTGAATTACCGCACCTGGAAGATATGCAGGCTGGTATTGACGACGAGATTCACCCCGAAGAAGCAGATGATGACGGTGCTCATGGCGGCCACAGCCAACCAGGCCAACCGCTTCTCGCGCCACTTGAAGGTCACTCGCAGGTGGATGGTAATGCCGTAAATCAGCCAGGAGATGAGGGACCAGGTCTCGACGGGATCCCAGGCCCAGTAGCTACCCCAGAGATCCTTGGCCCAGATGGCGCCGGCGCAGATCATGATGGTGTCGGTGATGAAACCGAATACCACGTAGCGGAAGATCAGCTCATCCAGGCGGTCCAGTGAGGGATACTTCTCATAGGCGGGGTTGGGAACCGGCAACAGATCGCTCTTGCTTTTCAGCAGGTAAAGAACCCCCGCCGACATGGCCAGGGCATAGGCGCCAAAAGAGATCCAGGCGAAATAGACATGAATATACAGCCACACAGTCTTGAGGCTGGCGGCCATGGGGGTGAGACCCGGATTCTGCATATACCCGTACCCCATCATGATGATCACCAACGGAACGGTGGCCACCGCCAGTCCCTGCAGCGACTTGTTCTGCCACCCTACGAAGATCGTCCCGGCGATGATAAACCAGCCACCCATGAGGACATACTCGTAGTGCCCCGACCAGGGGAGATGCCCCGTGGCTTGGAAGCGGGCGAGGATGGTGGAGGTATGGGCGATGAAACCGGAGGTAACCAGGAGTGTAATCCTCGGCAGAACGCGGGGATTCTTGAAGACGAAGGAGTAGATGAAACCTCCGGCGGCCAACGAGTAGATAACCAGAGTTACCCAGTAGAAAATAATTTCCCAGAATGCCATGTTATCACCTGCTCCTTGTGACGGTTATGATGTAGATTCCCGTAAACGCCTGCCACCGTCTCCGGTGCACCAGGCGGTGCAACCTTCACCGGACTCCTGTAGCCAGACCCGTTGCGCTCGTATCCCGACTCTCATGAGGAGACCGGCAAACGCCAAGAATCCACCCAGCCGGAGAAGATTCTTGTGCCTTCTCCGGACGACGTGAATCTCGGACCACTGCCCCATCTTGGCGCACGATACGATATATTCCCCCTGCACAACCTGCTGATCCACCTGGAACTGCAGGTCCGTGACGACCCGGTGACCGTTACGTGTGACCACCACCATGAGTTGGCTTCTCTCCGGCTGGTAATAGACCCCGCCAACCAGACCGTTCCCCACATAGGCTCCGTAGAAACTGAAGTCACCCCGTTTTTCCACCAGAGGATCCAGAGACACCAGATTGTCGTACAGAACCTGTGAATCCCGGCTTTTAATGACCAGTTCCGGCTGGAAGACGAGCTTGGCCATGTAGAGGTCATAGTCGCCACACCGAACCGGTTCACGGGGGATAAGACGATGTTTCACACCGGCGCCATCTTCACCGACGAGGATGATATCAGTTGCACCCCGGGGATATCTGCCATCCGGCAAGGTTTGTCCGGTAATAACCAACTGCGGTAACGAGTCGAGTTTGGGAGTCAAAGGCCCCCTGTTGAGGGAGTTGTACGACTTGGGACTGTTCAGATCGGTCCCCGGTCCCATGCCGTCCAGCAACACGCCGGAGAACTTGCAGAGATTATCCCATGAGCCGACGGCGAGGACGATAAGGAGCCCGCCGTAAAGAAGAATGGTTCCCGGATAGCCGAGATCACGCTTTTCACCATAACCGCCATCGGGAGTAAAGGTATAACCATCGTGGGTCAACAGGCGTCGCGCCTCCACTGCCGTGACGGAGAGTTTCATTCCTTCCCGCCTGGGCCGTCCGGAGCCGACGGAATATCTCAGTTTTTTTCCGTAGACGAAGAGATAGCGGATAAAACGGAGCGCGACAAAGAACGCACAAAGGATGTTGTTGCCCAGGAGGTGCGCCGGGTCCGCCAGGGGAAGCCGGACATTAAGCGTGAAACTCAGGATGACTGTACAGGGGATAACGAGAAAAAGGAGGAGTGTCCACGGGGAGGTGAAGAAAAATCGGTAAGGCTTTGAATCGCAGTACATGGTGATGTTAGGTTCCTTTTGGGGAGAGCGTCGTGACTCGAGACCTTCTCAGTATTCATAACAGATTTCATCCGGAATGTGAATACGAAACGGCAAGCTCCGGAAAAAGAATAAGGAGCAGCACGGGAGAAAAGGTGGTTCACGACGGAGGATTACTCCGCCGATTGTCATCCTGAGCGATAGCGAAGGATCTGCTTTTGAATCAAGCAGAAGCAGATCCTTCGCTATCGCTCAGGATGACAACAGTGAGTGTCGGAATGGCATCTTTATTACGGTAAACCACCTTATTTTTTCTTCGGTTCGTCGTGCTGGTTCAATCCCTCCAGGAGCATTATCCCCTTGGGTGACCGTACAAAGGAGAGACGGCGATCCGTCTGGAAACGCTCGTTATCCAAACGATAGACAAGGACATGGCCACCGTCGGGACGGGTAACAAAGCTTACCTCCTGGGGAGCCTTGAACGGTCCGGTCTTCTTGCGCGTCTGGGAGAATTTCCCCACGAAGGCAGCCTGTTCGCCGATTTTCTGAAATGCGGGTGAGGCGTCGGCGTAGATGGCGGCAAAATCGCCGGATTCCATCCGGGCCAGAACCTTGGCGGCGGCGGCTCTGGCCGCGGCCTGATCCTGAGGCGAGGCCGTGGGAGCCCCCATGCTATTCTGGCCGGAAAGGTATTTTCCCTCGCCGGCGCCGGGAGCCGGAGCCGCGGCAGTGGGAGCGGCGACTGGTGCCGCGGAGTTGTCCTGTTTCGAATTACAACCGACGGCGGTGGCAAAAGCAATAACCAGAGATGCCGTGCGGATGAAGTGAATGTGTTTCATGATACTCTCCATGGAAATTTCAGTTAGTACGGTAGTCATTCAGAAAGTAGCGACGGGTCATAGTAAAGCAGAGGCAGATTCTTCGTTTCACTCGGAATGACAGGCTTTGCTTGTTATGCGGGTTATTTTTGTCATCCTGAACGAAGTGAAGGATCTGCTTTAAAGATGTCTCAAAAAAAGGCCGGCACCTGAGTGCCGGCCTGAATGCATATTCAGCGGGATGAGCAGGGGGAATAATCCCCCCTGCCCGGATCAGGCTGACGGTTAGTACGTAACCGGACGGACAATTTTCTTCACGAAGCCGTGGTTGCCGGCGCCGCGTTTAGCGGTGTGGTCATCGCAACCACCCCAGGTGTCGATCAGTTCGGTGGCGGGGCCACCCTGACCGGTGACGGAAGGACCTTCCTGGCCGGCCGTGTAGTTCAGGTCGGAGTTGGTGCTGGTCCCCAGGGTGTAGCAGCCGGCGCCGGCGGAAGCCGTTCCGGTGGCAACGCCGGTGGTGTTGTTGATGACGGTGGCGGCAGTCTGCTGCCAGTGTTTCTGCTCCCAGTTGGTGTCATTGCTGACGCCGCCGGTGAGGTAGGTATAGGCAGGTCCGAAGGCCGTATTGACCGTCGCCACCACGCCATCGGTGACGCCGCCCAGGGTGCCGGGGACATGCATGGTGTTGTTGAGGCCGGGGAGGAACCGCTCGACTTTCTGGGTGTTCCCCATGCCGTCGATGTACGCGCCGCCGGTGACGGAAGGATCAACCGTACGAGGAACCAAGTTCAAGGTCGCCGTTGCGGAGGGAGCCCAGTCGGTGTTGTTGGCGGAGCCGTGGATCCCGCCGTAGGCATTGCCTGGGCCGGAGTTATGGCAGTTGATGCACTGGATGCCGAAGATGTTGCTGTACTGCGGATCCTGCTCGCCGACGTAAGGAGCGGCGGAGGAGTACTTGGTTACCGGACCCATGAAGCGGGAGGCGAACTGCGTGCCGTCGGTCTTGGTGCCGGTGGTGTAACCGTTGAACGGTATGGTGTCGCCGATGCCGTTGCAACGGCCGGCTGCGTCATACTCGCCCACATGGCCGCCGAGAACGCCGGTCTGGAGATAAACGCTGCCGTACTTGGTGAAGGCGTGACAGTTGTAGCAGACGAGGAAGGCGCCACCGGGGTTGGTGGAGACAACCAGACCGTTGGGGATCGGGCTTCCTACGCTCAGGCTCTGGGAAGCGGCGGTGGGGCTGGTCACGCCGGCAGGCCAGAGGACGGTACCGGTGATGTTACCCTGAACGAAGGCGTTCTGGGTGTGACGTGCGTCGGTGCCGATGGTGTTACGGAGCAGGTACTCGTTGTTGGAACCGTGAGCGCCGATGGCGACCGGAGTCGGGGAGCCGTTGGCGGTTTCGGCGGAGCCTACTTTCCACTGGCCGACGGTGTGGCAGTCGCCGCAATGGAGGGTGGAGTCATCACCCAGGTTAGCAGCACCGGTGCGGGGAGCGACTTCGGCAACGGCGTTATGCAGCGGGGTGTAGAGCTGGTTAAAGTTGCCGGCGTCGTAAATGGTGCTCCGTACGCCCTGCAGGGTCTGGGAAGAGTTGGCGGCGAAGGTTGCCGCCGAGGCGATCTGACGACGGGCGTTGCCGTTGGCGTCGGTGCCGGTGAAGCGGGAGTTACCGCTGTAACGCGGCCCTTTGACGGCGTGGTGCGAGTTGTTGCCGATGTCGAACTGGCTGCTGACGTTGGTGACGCCCGGACGCTGCATCTTGTCATAGCGGTTAGAGATGGTGTCGCCGAAGGGGTTCTTGGCGGAAGCGGTCTTGCCGGGAGCGACAACACCGGGGGTTCCGTTGATGTAGCCCTGAATCGCGACGCTCACGGTGGAGACGGCGCCGTTGCTGTCATGGCAGCTCATGCAGAAGTTGTCCATGGTGGTGTGGTTCGGCGCGGCAGGATCCCACTGCATGTCGCTATCGTCGTCGGCGTTACGCAGATGAACAAACTTGTCGGCGACATGATAGGTGGCGTCAACGGCGATCTTGCCGTTTCTGACGGTGCCTTCCAGATGGCAGGCAGCGCAGTGAGCGTTGTCCAGGGTAACGCCGGTGACATGGTGGGACCATTTGCCGAACTCGGCGGTGATCAGACGGACGCCGCTGTTGTCGTTAACATAAGGGCCGCCGTAGGGGTTGTCCACATTGGGCTGCTGCACGCTGTGGCAATCGACGCAACCACCCACGGACATGGTGGAGAGGAGCGAGATGCTGTGGGCATCGGCGCTGCCGCTGGCGGTGTGACACTCGTTACAGTTGTAGGTTGCTCCGACCACACCGTTGTTCTTGGGAACAGGAACGACGTGGGGGATGGAGGTATGACACTTGGTGCAGTAGGGGGCGCCTTTGGCGACACCATTAACGCTGGTGCTAAAGGAGCTGCTCAGGACCAGGAAGGTCGACTTGCTGACGGTCCCGCCGTTAAGCGCGCCCATGCCGCCCGTGCTCAGGTCGACAACGTGGCAACCGTTGCAGGAAGATACCGGGTTAACGGCATGCACTGATGCTGCATAGGCAGTAACGATGGAGGGATCACGACCGGTGTGACAGCCGGTGCAGGAAGCGGAAGCGCTGACGCCTGCGGCCAGGAACGTTGCCGTTGCCCTGTAGGTATTACTGGGAACAGTGATCGAACCGACGGTCACCGAAACGGTAACAGTCACGGAGTAGGTCCCGTAGGTGGTTGTGGTGAGTGTAGCAATGGGGCTGCTGGTCGTAGAAGTCAGCGTTGCCTCAGGTGCGGGAGTAATGCCGTCGGCGCGGGTTACTGCCCACGCATACGTCGCTGCCGGGTACGTGCCGGCGGGGGTGACCGTATTAAGGGCGGTGAAGGTTGCTATGCTGGTGGGACCGGTTCCTGCTACGTTCTGCGTGCTTGGGGTTAAGGATACGGATACGGCGCCGGGAACTTTGGCGTAGGTAACCGTGACGGCGCCGTCTCCGGTGACGCCGGAGAGGGTAAAGGTTCCGTCGGCGGCAACGGGAGTGGCGGAACCCACGGGAGAACTCACGCCGGTAATGGCGTAGCCGAAGTTGGTTCCGGCCTTGAAGTTCGCCGAACCACCGCTGACGATTTTCGCGTAGCCCAATCCGCTGTTGGGGACTTGCGTCACCTTACCGCCGGTAAGGGGGCTCGCCACGGGGGTGACCTTGAAGGTTGTTGCCGCCAGCGCTAGGGCCGGCAGCAGGAGCATCGTCAAAGATGCCATTACGACTTTTTTAAACATACGGTAACTCTCCTTTGTTTAGTTGGACTGGAAAAAATCCGCCATCGGTAACAAATCCCTGCTCTGATATCCTCCTTTCCGCTCGTTATCCTCTGTCGTTGAACTACTGAAGCATGAAGACCGGATTCCATAAGCGATAAATCTCGTACAGCGAACGTTGACACTTCTGCAAGATCAATGCCGTCACTACTCAGTTTTGCGGTGGTGATAGTACCTCCGCAATATTCCTTTGTCAATCTTTCTTACTTTTGCACCCGGGTCTCGCGGACACCCGTAATCATTCCCTTTTTACCCCATGACGATGCAGTGAGGTGATTCATAAAAACTTCCAGGCACATTATGCACAGTTCAAACGGTAATCTCAACGGAGAGCTCTCCGCCATTTCACGGGATTCCCCACCATTGAACTCGCCATATCACCACTCGCCCAATCATCTGCGGTGCTTCTTTCTAGTTTGTCACATTAGTCCAAAATCCCTCCCCCCCCCCCCCCTCCCAACCTCCCCCCGCTGGGGGGAGGAGCTTAAAGCCACCCCAGTTGATGTGAGTAGAGGGTTAGCCTTTAGGTGATTCGCGGTAAAGATGATACCGCGTCAATGTATTTGTCACGTTTCATTGTAGGGATACCCCTTGCGGGTATCCTGTTCTTGAATCGGCAGTCAAGGGCGACCGCAAGGGGCGCCCCTACAAAACGACGTCCAAAATGATGGTATGTTTTTTTTGCTGCGAATCACCTTAGTCCCCTCACCCAGCGGGGGAGGGTTAGGGAGGGGGGAAGTCAAGATGCCTGGAATAATGTCCGTAATCTGACAAAGTAGAATTCTGCAGTTGGTCATTAACGCAGGAAGGCCCCGCACCTTATCGGCGGGGCCTTCCTCCAACAGCGTGAAGCTAGGATTACTTGCGCGGAGTGATGTAGGCCTGCGCCTTGCTCTTGGTTGCGGCGTCAACTCCGGCTATATTCTGAATGGCCGTGAACACCGTGTTGTTGGTAGCGTTACCATCATCCAGAAAGTCGATGGTATCGTACAGAAGTCGCTTGGTATAAACATCGTTATGGGCGTAGGCTCCCCCATCGGACTGAAGCAGTCTCAGATTGAAGGCGGCCCCCATGATCTTGGAACCGTAACTGACGCCGTTTATGGTTTTTATCCAATTGAGCGTCCTGGTGCTTACGTTTTGCAGCGTCGGGTCGGACGTGTTGAAAAAATAGGGATTTACATTTTTGTTGTAATAGATCCCCTTGGCCGCCAGTTGCGCGGCGATAACGGTCATGGCCGCCTGGTAGCCCTCTTTCTGGGTCTTCAGGAACGTGGCGTTAAAGCTCCCGCTGTCATGACAGTAGGTGGCGAAACAGGTGGCGCTGGTTATCGACTGAATCGTCCCCTGACTGGAGGAGACCGGGGAGAAGAGATGTTTCTTGACCGAACCGGCCATGTGACACTCCACGCAGGGGCCGGTAAAGCCGTCCCCTAGAATCGGGTGCGCGAAATTTCCCACAGCGCGATAGTTGCTCCAGGCGCGGTATTCGTAGCCGATCTTGAAACTTGTGGCGGACACCGCCTCCTGGAGGAGAATGGCCGCCGAGACCATATCATGGGGATCGATGAAGTTGGCATTTTGCCAGAAACTGCTGGTTGCTCCCACCTTGGTCTCGACGTCGGTTACGTTGGAACCGGCGACTTTACCCGAGTGGCAGGTGATGCAGATGTTGGAGTCACCCTTGTCGGCATAGACCTTGC
>CAIUUR010000436.1 GCA_903902345.1 uncultured Geobacteraceae bacterium
GGTGCACCGTCACTCCGCCGTGGTTGGTTGCGCTGGCGCCCAGGTCGACTGAGTACTGGTACTGAAGAGAGGCGCCGATACGGTTGCCGATACCAGTAGCGTCGGGGATTGTCATGACCGGTTGATTGACCGTCACGGACTGGGTCGCCTCGGACCAGGTGTTGTTGAAGCCGACCGCGCCGGCCGACACTGCGGTGGCGCCGCCGGAGAGAGCGTCAAAGGCCATGCCGCCGGAAGCCTTCGTAGTCGGCGTATAATACTGGTTCACCGGTATGTTGATCGTCAGCGACGCACCGGTGGCGCTGGTCATGGCCAGCTGCCCCACTGCGGCATTACTGCTGGTGAAGGTGACCGGCAGTGGCCCCTCGCCGCTGACATCCTGCCATTGCTGAATTGAGGTCCCGGCAGAGTTCAAGACCCCGGACTGGACGTAGAAATCGTCATCCGCCGCCAGCGTCGTGGTCGGGGTGGTCAGGCCATTGATCTGGAAGACCGGCTGCACCACCGTGATGCTCGTGGTGGCGGTTGTGAAGAGTGCCTGGGTGGCGGTAATGGTGGCGCTCCCGGTCGCCCCCCGGACCCCCTGGACATAGAAGTAACCATAGCGCTGGCCATCGGCAATGGGCACATCGATACCGGCACTGCCCGCTGCGGTGGCCGCGGTAGAGAGCCGCATCCTAGAATTGTCGCTGCTTACCAGACGCACCGTCACCCCGCCGTGGTTGGTGCCGGTGGCGCCCAGGTCGACGGAGTACTGGTACTGAAGTGAGGCGCCGACCCGGTTGCCGATACCGGTGGCGTCAGGAATGACCATGACCGGTTGATTGACCGTTACGGCTTGTGATGCATTGGACCAGGCACTGTTGAAGCCGACCGCGCTGGCCGACACCGTGGTGGCGCCGCCGGAGAGTGCATCAAAGGCCATGCCGCCGGAAGCCTTGGCGGTCGACGTGTAATACTGGTTCACAGGTACGTTGATCGTCAGCGACGCACCGGTGGTGGTGACGCCTGCGCTGGTCGTGGCCAGCTGCCCCACCGTCGGGTTGCTGCTGGTGAAGGTGACCGGCAGCGGCCCCTCGCCACTGACATCCTGCCATTGCTGAATAGAGGTCCCGGCAGAGTTCAACACCCCGGCCTGAACATAGAAGTCGTCATCCGCCGCCAACGTCGTGGTTGGGGTGGTCAGACCATTGATCTGTAAGACCGGCTGCACCACCGTGATGGTAGTGGTGGCTGCCGTAAAGTGGATGTTGCGGGCCGTCAAGGAGCAACTCCCGGTCGCTCCCCGGACCCCCTGGACGTAGAAGTATCCGTAGCGCTGGCCGCTTGGCACTGCCACTTCGACAACAGGCATGCCGGCAGTGGTGGCAGAGGCCGAGAGACGAGCAACCGCCGGATTGCTGCTCTTGATTTGGACTGTGACGGGGTCGGTGACTGTGGCGCCCAAGTCGACGGAGTACTGGTACTGAAGTGAGGCGCCGATCCGGTTGCCGATACCAGTGGCGTCGGGGATGGTCATGGCGCCCAGGTCGGGAGTCCGGCCAACCGTTACCGGAACGGTAGTACGACCGAAAACAGGATTGCTGGCGGTAACCATGACAGTGCAGGGGAGTGCTGCCGTACCGCCATAGCTAAGAGTGGCGGTGTTGAAAGTCACACCGGCAGAAATGGTTATCGATGCGGGCACGGTGACACAGGTTGTATCTGAAGACGCCAGAGTTACCAGCACACCTCCCGCAGGCGCCGGATAAGGTAGAGCGGCAGGATAAGGCTCACCGGCAGTCAGCAGTTGGATATGGATCGGATCTGTTTCCGACTGTGGAAAAGTGGAAAAACTTTCCATAATGTTCAGCCCGGATTTGATCGTAACCTGCATGACATCAGGGGCGTAATTGGGATTACCGGCGGTAATCGTGGCGTTTCCCGCAGCACCGGTTACGGCGCGCACTTGAATGGTGGTCTGCAAGGCGCCTTCCGGCACCGTGACCGTTGGTGTCAGAACCTGGGTGACCGCCGGGTTGCTGCTGGTGACAGTGACCACCAAGCCACCTGCCGGCGCGGCATTGGGTTCGATGAGAAGCGGCACGGTAAGTGTAGATCCCAGGTAGGCATCGGCCATCGGCTGAAGGTCAAGCAGTTGGTCGGTTACCGAGATGTTGATGGTTTTGCTGCCGTAGCCATTGCCCATCCCGTCCGCGGTCACCGCGGTATAGCCAATTGCCACCATCCCTGTGAGCTGGAAGGCGCCGGTAAGATCCCCTGCGGGGATGGTGATCCCGGCTGGGGAAACGGTGGCAATACCGGTGTCGGCGACCGACAGGCTGAACGTTGCGCCGCCGGCCGGGGCAGGGAGGTCGAGGGTGATGGTGGCTGCTACAGCGCGATTCAGTCCGAGCAGCGGACTGGCGATGGTAAAGGTACGCAGTTGAACGTTAACTGTGGCGGTTGATCCGGTAAGGCCGGTGGCCGATGCCGTCACGTCGGCAGAACCGATATTGTTCCCTGAAGTGGCGGAGAAGGTGGCGCTATAGTTTCCGGCCGGAATGGTCACCGAGGCTGGTACCGTCACCAGCGTGTTGCTGGAGTTCAGGTTGACCGACTGTCCGCCGGCAAGAGCCGGCGCGTTCAGGGTAACGATCATGTCCAGGCTACCGCGGACAGGGATGTTGGCCGGTGACGGACCGAGAGTGACCATGGTAGGCAGAGCAGCATTGACGGTAACGGTGAAGGTTCGGATAACAGTATCCACCCCGCCGTTGGCCGTGCCACCGTCATCCTTGACGGTGATGGTCATGGTGGCGCTGCCGCTCTGACCGGTAACCGGAGTAAAAGTCAGGCTGCCGGTGCTGTTAGGTCTGGTATAGTTCACCGTCGGATTTGGAATCAGAGACGTATTTCCGGAGGTGGCGGTAACGGTGAGCGTCTGCGATTCGTTGGCTGCACCGCTGGTGATGCCGCTCAGGTTGACCGTCTGTAGTCCGGCGCCCTGATTTATCGTCATATCAGAGATTGCACCCAGCGTTGGCGCGTCATTCACCGGAGTCACGGTGATGTTGACCGTGGCGACGTTACTGTCAGCGTTGCCATCGTTGGCCTTGTAGGTGAAGCTGTCACTGCCGTTATAGTCGGCCACCGGGGTGTAGCTGAAGGAGCCGTTGGCGCTCAAGACCAGTGTGCCATGCGCCGGGTTGTTGACCAGTACCGCAGTCAGCGGGTCTCCGTCGGGGTCACTGTCATTGGCGAGGACACCGGGGGGGGCAACCGTGAGAACCATATCCTCAAGGATCGTGTAGTTGTCGTTCGCTGCAACCGGTGGCCGGTTGGGTATGCTGGAGGCGGTAATCGTCACCGTGACGGGAGTGCTGTTCACCGCGCCGTCGTTGACGATAAGTTGAACTACATACGTCCCTGCCAGGTCAGCGACAAAGGTCGGGTTGACTGTGGCCGGATTGGTAAGGGTCGCCGCGCTCCCCCCTGGTCTGAATGTGAATGACCAGCTATAGGTCAGCGGGTCACCGTCGGCATCAATTGAAGCGCTGCCGTTCAGTTGAACCGTGGCGCCCACTACTACGGACTGGTCAGAGCCGGCATTGGCCACCGGTATGGAGTTTTGAGTGGTGATGACGACCGTCGCCGGGGTACTGCTGACCGTTCCGTCGTTCACTATCAACTGGATCGTATAGCTACCCGCCTTGTCGGCAAGAAATCCGGGATTGACCCTGGTCGGATTTAACAGCACCGTCGTACTGCCCGCCGGTTTGCTGACAATCGACCAGAGATAGGTGATCGGATTGAGATCGGGATCGGAAGATCCGCTTCCGTCGAGGTTCACCACACTGTTCAGCGGTACAGTCTGAGGCGGCCCGGCATTGGCAATCGGCGGCGAATTCTCCGTGGAAATGCTTACCGTGACCGGGATGCTGTCCACCGTGCCGTCGTTGACGATCAACTGGATGACATAGGAACCGAATTTGTCAGCAGTGAATGTCGGATTGACTATGGCCGGGTTGGAAAGAGCGGCTGTGCTTCCAGCAGGCTTGGCAGTGATCGACCATCTGTAGGTCAGGGAATTGCCATCTACGTCGATGGAGCCGGCGCCGGTTAGCTGCACGAGGGCGCCAACTTTTACTGTCTGGTTTGGACCGGCATTGGCCACGGGTGGCGAATTGAGCGTGGAGATGGAAACCGTATCGGGGTTGCTGTTGAGCAGACCGTCGTTGACAATGAGTCGGACCGTATACGATCCGAACTTGTCAGCCGTAAATGTCGGGTTGACAATGGCCGGGTTGGAGAGAACCGCGCTGCTCCCTGCCGACCGGGCGGTAAACAGCCAGTCATAGGTGAGAGGGTTCCCGTCAATGTCCGTTGACCCGCTGCCATTCAGTTGTACGGTCTGGGTCACATAGACCGTCTGGTCAGGACCGGCATCGGCCACAGGCTTGGAGTTGCTGGTCGAAATGGTAACGGTGTCGGGAGCGCTGTTTATCTTGCCATCGTTGACGATCAGCTGAATGACATAGGCGCCCGCCGCGTCAATCAAAAAAGTCGGATTTACGGAAGTCGGGTTGGCAAGCAGCGCCCCGCTGGCGGCAGGACGCGACGTGAAGGACCAGCTATAGGTCAGCGGGTCACCGTTGGCGTCGCTGGAAGCGCTGCCATTGAGGGTAATGGTAGCGCCTACCGGTCCCGTCTGGTCGGGTCCCGCATTTGCTACCGGCGGCGTGTTGGTCTGGGTCTGCGGAGTCACGCTGACTGTTGCCTGATTATTGGCCGGAGTGGGGTCAATGGGACTGGAGGCGGTCAACGACGCCGTGTTGCTGTAGTTACCCGTACTACGCACCGTTGCCGTAATCTGCAACGTTGCGGCGGCGCCGTTGGCGAGGCCACCAACTGTCCAGAGACCCGTACTGCTGGTGTAGGCCCCCTGGCTTTGCGTGGCCGACACAAACGTGTAGCCCCCGGGCAACAAATCCGTGACCGTGACCCCAGTGGCGTTTGACGGTCCGTTGTTGTGGGCAGTAACCATGAACGTAACGTTAGTCCCAACAGTTGGGGAGGCGTTGTCGACTGTCTTGCTCAAGGCGATGTCGGCCGGGATTGCGCAATTGGTGTAGGTGCAGAGAAGTTGGCATTTACGGGCATCGAGGACCGTTATCTTTCCGTCATGATCCGGATCTCGTGGATCATTTGGACCCGTGGCTGGTTTGTTTAAGCTGCTCGTGATGAGATTAATGTCCAGCGTGTTAACTACTCCGTCATTATTGACATCACACATCTTGGCGAACAACAGTTGGCTGCTTCCGATCAGCATTAGAAATATCGTAAGCAGCGCTGTCAGTATCTTGTGAAGACGTTTCATTGTTTACCTCCAGTGAAGGTCAATCTTGTCCTTCAAACATTGTGTAAATAATGGTTGGCAATAAAACCATGAGCGTAACCCAATAGGCCGGACTCATTCGGCAATTATTCTTTTTTTATAGATAACGAAAATAAGTAGAGCTGCGCTTAGCAGGACAATCGAGTTAGGCGCCGGCACAGGAGAAGTAGATTCGTTGACAACAATTGATCCCGATACGACGTCTGCCACAAGTTGGTCCCCATTTTCATCTCCCAGATAAAACCAGGGATCCTTGGGTATAGTGAGTGCGCTCGTACCGGCAGCCAGTGTCGAAAAATTCAGGGAAAAGAGGAGCAAATCAGTACTCCCGCTCTGAATGGCTTTGTCAAAGAAAAGTGGAAAAGCAATTAGTTCAAGGGATCCGGGGGTACTATAATCGGCGGCGTATATATTGCCGGGATCGGAAGACGGATTTCCAAGGGCGTTGCTGAAGGTAGTGGTATTGTATGCCAGTATGGCAGGATCGTAAGAGACGAATACATCATAGGTGCTCAAAAAGTTACCGCCTGGATTCCTTAGCCGGACATCAACCTGGGCATTCGTCCCCTTGGTTATCGCTTGATCCGTTGGAAAGAATTCCAACGTCAGAGACGCCGCGACTGTCAGGGGATGCCCCCAAGCAATGAGCATCGCGACAAATAAAATCCAAATATATCGACTGTTTAACGACATGGCAATACCTCCTTTTTCCGAAAACCGTACCGGCGGAACTTGGTAACTTACGTAAGCAACAAACGATCGAACTAACTTTCCGGCCTGCATTCCGGGCATGGTGGCTACGGCAACTCTTTATTACACATCACCTCCACTGAAAAGTTTATCGCTCTCGTTCTCACTCCGTAAATAAAACACTCCACTTTTTGCGGATCCATACCACACCGACCACCTGTTACAAATTATTACGTACCCTCTCCATCGATACCGATAAAAATTGTTTGTGTATGATATTTAATTTTATTATACACCTGAAACAAAGAGATGCAAAATTTTTACCGCTTTTTATTCAGATCGCACAAAATGACCAATCTCCCCGCCAATGCTACGCTTTTGAATCGACTTAACATGTTGCAGCACTTTGGTCCGGAAGAATTCCACGGGAACGTCCGCACTCTGCACAACGGTAAAACGCCTACGGCGAGAGTGACTATCTGGTCGATCGGTACAGCTTTGGGGTGCGCGGCCACCGAATCGTTGCGGTGAAACAGACAAACCCTGCCGATGTGAAAGCAATTTCTGACCAAGCGCGGTCACGGGTGGGGAGTTGATTTCTATGGAGTTAAAGAAGTGATCGATTTGGGCGGGGTGGTGACAAAGGTTTCGTGGTGATCAATCGCGAGGAGATGGCGTCTACGGTTCCTGACTGGGATCGACTGCAGGCAACACCTCCTGAACCGCCTTATGTGCCGCAGCAGCCAGGGCCGGATCAAACTTTGCTATTCCGGGGACAGTATATAAAACTATTCTGTTGCTATTCCGGGGACAGTATATAAAACTATTCCGTGACGAATACAGGTCGTTGAAGGTGTCAATTGAATATACTGTCCCCGGAACTCCCACAATTGAATATACTGTCCCCGGAACTCCCGATATTATTCCGACAGTGTTCCACCATTGTCGTTGCTGATGAAACGCAATGAAACGGGACATATTTATTTTACGCTAATGGGTTATTATGTGCCATGGTATCATTGGAAATAAATAGATCTGTCCCGATTTTATTCGATTTTATTATTTTATTATCGACCCACATACTTAACTCCTTCCCGTCACGGCGGTTATGGCCGGTGCTTTAATCAAGGTCAGTATACTCTCCTCCTTGGCTGGATCATTTCGCAGCCGCAGCTATCGGAATCAGGATCTCATTGCGCCGCATAAACCATAGAGTAAAAGGTGGGTTATACCGAGCCCAGACCGGATCACCGGTAAAAGGGGGGGACGTAGGCAACTTATGCAACTTATTAATGTTTGAAATTAATTTACGACTCTAACAGGGAGGTCGGCATGCCGCGCCAAGCTCGATTGGACATACCTGGATTAATTCATCATGTCATGGCGCGAGGCATTGAAGGCCGAGATATATTTCGCCACAACGATGAGCGTGAGGGCTTTCTCCAACGACTGGCAGACATTGTCTCGGGAGAAGGTGGCCCTTCCTTGTATGCCTGGGCTCTCCTGTCCAATCATATTCATATCTTGCTTAGTCCCAACGAGACCCACCTCTCGACCATAATGCAACGTCTACTGACTGGGTACGCCGTCAATTTCAACATACATCATAAACGAATCGGTCACCTCTTTCAGAATCGCTATAAGAGCATCGTCGTAGAAGAGGAACCGTATTTTTTAGAACTTGTGCGATACATTCATTTGAATCCATTACGAGCCGGTATGGTGAACGGTGTCACGGAGTTGGACAAATACCCATTCACAGGCCACAGCGTGATAATGGGGCAACGTGTCTACCCAATACAAGATGTCAATGCGGTCTTGTCTCGCTTTTCAAGGAACCGACAAACTGCACAGTATGAATACCGAGATTTCGTTGAGGCGGGAATAAAGCAGGGGAAAAGAGAAGAACTGGGAGGGGGCGGTCTTATTAGAAGTGCTGGAGGTGCTGTTGAATTGTTGCTGAGAGATTCGGCCTCACACGAGATGGCAGACGAAAGAATTCTTGGAGGTGGCGATTTTGTCGAATCGGTACTTCAGACGAAAAACACAGTTCATAGTTTGCATCATGTCAGCGTAGACGATATTCTGACAGAAATAGCAGAACGAAGCGGGATGAACGTAGAAATAATTCTCGGGCAGAGCAGAGAGCGCACCGTATGCAAAGTTCGAAAGGAATTCTACCAGCGA
>CAIUUR010000437.1 GCA_903902345.1 uncultured Geobacteraceae bacterium
TGATGCCTGATCCAGAGCCTGCACCCCGTGGTGCACCGTCAGGGGGTGGCCGACTTCATTGGAATACCCACAGTTGGCGGTCTTTCTCTACTACATCTTCAAAGCGCCGCATTTACTGCATTTCCACGGAACCGCGCACACCATGTGCACCAGCATCTTCATCTTGCCGGATTTATAGGCGTCGATGAGTGTCTTGACGCAGTCGAGCTGATAGTAGCGCACCTTGCCGGCTGACGGGTCGAAGCCGCCGGCAATGTTCGTATCCACGACGATCTCCTGCTCCCGGCTTCGCTGTTGCTGCTGTGTTATCTTCCGTTTCATCTCCTCCAGGGTGAAGAAGCCGGAAACCGGTCGAAATTCACCGGCATCCACCCCTCGCCAAGCCATGTCATAGAACAGGATCTTATCGGCGGAGCAGGCGTAGAGAAAGCGGGGTCTGAGGATGCGGGAATATTTCAGGCGCAGTTTGGGGAGGGCTGTTTTCGGGTCACCCAGTTTATTCTCGATGACCGCCAGAGGGACCCCTTGCAGATCCTGAAGCACGAAATCCGGCTTGATATGTCTGCTGCCGGGGAATTCCGCTTGCTCTTCCGGCGTCAAATCATATTTCGGTTGATACAGAAGCGTATCGC
The DNA here is from genome assembly GCA_903902345.1 of uncultured Geobacteraceae bacterium. Taxonomy (GTDB): domain Bacteria; phylum Desulfobacterota; class Desulfuromonadia; order Geobacterales; family CAIOGM01; genus CAIOGM01. The sequence continues at coordinate 633 of CAIUUR010000437.1, forward strand.
CCAGTTTCCAGTGAAGGCTTTTGAGTTCTTCGTACACCTTCAGGTCAACAGTGGATGCCTCGTTCTCAAAGATACCGGGTTGTGGCATGGATGCCTCGATATGTCGTCTTAATAGGGTAATGACGGTTTTAACTGGGTAATGACAGGCCGGTTATTACCTAGTTAAGCTGCGCATTACCTAGTTAACTTTCGCCACTGGGCGTATTTCCCCATCCTGATGGCTTCAACTTTTCCTGCTTTTCTCAAGGTTGCCAGCACGTGACGAATCATATCCTGGCTGACCGTGGGACAGGATCGCTCAAGATCACCGACACTGAAGTCGGCAATCATGCCGTCAATGGCGTTGAGGATCATGTCGGTCTTGCTGCCGGGGCCGGATGAGATCCGACCGAACCGGCCTTCAAAGTCACGATAAGCGGCCAAGATAGTTGAGAGCAGGTATTCCGTCCAGGGGAGAATATTGTGTGTTCCGTCGTGCCACCCTTGGGAAGCGACGTAAAGAGTGTCGTAGTAGGATTCCTTCGATTTCTCGACGATCCGTTCGAGGCTGATATAGCGGCCCACGTCATAACCGTTTTGGTAAAGCAGGAGCACCGTCAATAACCGGGCCATGCGACCGTTGCCGTCAAGGAACGGATGGATGCAGAGGAAATCAAGGACATAAAACGGGATGAGCAGCAGCGGGTCCCACTCCTGTTCACGGGCAAGCTCATTGTATCGCTCATGGAGAAGCCGCATGAAATCGGCGGTCTGGTGGGGCGCCACCGGCACAAAGCGGAGATGCTTGCTACCGTCGGAGAGGGTTTCGGTAATCTCGTTGGCCGTCGATTTCCAGCGTCCTCCTTCCTTCCCCGAATACTTCATGAGATCACGGTGGAGTTGCAGGACCACATTGTCGGAAAAGGGGATATGTTCGTAACTGTTATGGATGGTATTCAGCACGTCCCGGTAGCCGGCAATCTCCGCCTCCGAGCGGTTTGCCGGTGTCGTTGTTTCCGCCACCAGCGCCCGAATCCGTTTCTCATCGGCGACAATCCCTTCCAGACGGTTGGATGATTCGGTGCTTTGGATCATGGCGACTTGGCGGAGATTTTCCAACATTTCCGGCGCCTGCTGTTTGTAGAGTTCTTGTTTCCCTTTGTATTCGCCCAGTTGGCGAATGGTGGTGACGAGGCGCTGGGGGGTGACGAACCGTTCGAGGTAGGCGGGAGCAAATGATTTCACGATCAGTGCTCCCAAATTTCATTGATGCGATTTGTTATGCTGTTACGTACGTCGTCGATCGTCCGACCTAATTCAGAGAGCATGCTTTTGTCTCTGTGATAGATAGTTACTAATTTTTCTTGCACTTGAATCGGTGGGACAACAACCGCAATGCTGGCGAGCTGCTCACGGTTTATCTTTGGCATACCGGCGCGCTCATGAAAATGAGCTGTTTTAGCTGCAAAGTGTTGAGAAGAAAGAATCATGGCCAAATATTGTGGAAGAATTTTATCGGAAATTATGGAATATGGGTAAATATCAGAGCTGCATACACCGTCAAATTCTGCCAGAAAACATTTACAAAGGTTTGGGCGGACCTTGGAGTAAATAATTTGGTTTTTCGAAAAACCATATGAAGGACCAATTATCCCCACTTCTTCGACGGATTGCACTTTTAGTAGCTGCCCCGTTCCTGATACGATATTCTCTCCTCCGACATAAGGTGATGTTGAGACAGTCATTAAATTCTTGATTATTTTTGAATCCACCATTGCAAGTTTATCGATAGTTATGGAATTTCCTTTTGGTTCAAGTAAACGATCTACTAACCAATTTTCCAATATCATTTCAGCCCCGGCAATTATTGCTCGTTGTCGGTCAATCTCGCCGACCAGGGCCTCCTGCTCTTCGATTGGTGGAAGCGGGAAAGTTATTTCAACTGCATCTTCCATACGCATCCCTACATTTGCCGTTCCTTTCATGAGCGGGCAGAAGATGTTCTCAATCCGTGGTGTAAGAACATGATACAGATACTTCATGTTCAACTCTGTCGGGTCATTACCGAAAAGGGCAAACATCAGGTTCGCCAGGGCAAACTTACCCTCCTGATAGTGGATTCGGTTCATGTTAGCGCGGCCGTGCCCTGTGGATGAAATAAGCGGGACGCAGACCGACTTTCCTTCAAATTGAAAGTCGTCGGCTGTTTTTCGCCCTGCTGCCGTTACGACGAAAGGATAGATTCCTTCCGGAGTAGCTTGTGTCGGAAAGCGCCCCTTCGCATAGGTACAGACTTCTTTTAATTTTACTCTCGGATACTTTGCGGCAGTGGTGATGATGTCGGAAAGGGTGAACAGATGGGGATGTTCCCGGCGCGCCTCCGTGGTGAGCTCGTTGAGGAACTGCCGAGCGATATCCAGTTCCAGAGTGTTGCGAGGGTCAAGGGCGGAAAGAAGCCGGTCGAGTTCTGTCGGGCCAGACTTCCGCAGGCGGGCATACTGCCGATCAAGAGTATCGTCGTCAACCGGTTCACAGACCCGTTCCGCAGCAAAGTTACGCCATGCCGCAAGCTGCTCCGGACTCAGGACGCTCCGATAATTGAGGAGGTTGAATGAATAGAGGTGAGCGCGTTCGATGCGCCGGGCAATCTCCGTGCCGGTCTTGCCGATCCAGAGTTGCTCCTGTTGAGACAGCCGGTCATCATACTCTTCCTGGGTGATTTTGCCGTCCTCCAGACGAGCAGCAAGGTTTTTCGTCAGCTTCACCCTGTCTTCAGCGGCCCTCTGCTCCATTTCCGCCCTGGTCTCGGTCCGGATGCGCTCTTTGATTCGGGGATCAAGGGCCTTAATCCAACCTACGGGGATGCTGAATGAGTGGCGGCTCTCCGGCGGGATTTCGCCTTTGACGACGTAA
>CAIUUR010000438.1 GCA_903902345.1 uncultured Geobacteraceae bacterium
CTCAAACGGAAGTATGATCCTCAGCGGCCCGGCCTTTGGACTCACGGCGATCATATCCCGTCAAACTTGGAAGGTGAGACCAAGGTGTATTTCGGTTTGGATGGCTATCTGGGAAGCTTCAATGATGCCTATAACTTCGGAGTCAGCGGATTTCAGTCCAGTCTGTCAATGATCAGGGACCACGGCCTGCGCAACTACCCCTTTCTTTACTCAGTCAACAGCGCGGAATCCCTACAGATTGCCTCCGTCGCAGAAAAGGTCCTGCGCTTCATGGCCTACGGACCCGCTGCCGAGCCTTACCAATTTGCCGAGGATATCGAAAAAGTCCCCGGAGAATATCGGGGGTTGAATATCATCTTCTACAAAAAAGGAATTTACCGACCTCTGACGCCAGTCTATGACCTGATGAATACTCCGGGTGTTAGCGACAAGCGTCTTGAAGAAGTCATCAAATTCCTCTTTGAATCACTAACTCTTCGACCGCCCAGTGAAAATGAGACGGCCATTTATCTGGAAATTGCCAATAGATCCATCAAGGATCTCGGCAAAGAAGCAGGGGTCTTCCTGGGATTGTTGCCGATATTCCTTGACCGCGACGCTCTCTTTCGCCCTGAATTATGTGCCAACGGACCACCCGACAAGTATGGACGCGTGATGCTGCAAGGACAGGAACTGGCACTCGCGATCAATGCGGCTTTTTCCTATATCCGGCCGGAAACCGATCATCTGTGGACGGCTCTGGCAGGGGGGCAACTCAAGACACGCGAGGATGTCAAACGGGAAGTGGCTCGAATTCTGAATGACGATAGCATCAGGAAACCCCGCATTCTGCAATTCTTCAGGGAATATTTCGACTACGATCGGGCCTCCACCATTTGCAAGACCAGAGAGTCGATTGTTGGACAAGGGGCGCACTATGAGTCGCACCCCGCGGTCATCAACAGCATGATCGCCAATACGGATGGCTTGGTCGAACTGATCCTGCGGGAAGATAAGGATGTTCTCAAGGAATTGCTAACCACTGACCGTCTCATCTATCAACCGTACACGTCTGTGAGGGTTGCTCGTGGAATGACCACCGACATCGCTTATTTCATCAACAAGGGGAAGCCGTTTGTAGCAGCCAGGACATTTGATAAATCGTTGGTCAAAAAAGGCGAAGAAGAAAAGGTGCAAAACGAAGTGACCAATTACAACCAACTGCATCACATCCTTCCGAATTCCGCCCAACCGTTTTATGTGCGGCAGTCGCAATTCGATAATGGCGGCGCCCCGCCGGCAAAAGACGCCTTGAAGGCCATGACAACTCTCGACACAAAGGAGCGCCTAGGCATTCTCACCCACCCGGTTTGGCTGGTTGCTCACTCTGACGCCATGGATAATCATGCCATCTCGCGCGGACGCTGGATCCGCGAACGCCTCCTGGGCGACGCCGTGCCGGATATCCCGATCACGGTGGACGCTAGGTTGCCTGTTGAACCTGAGTCCACCTTGCGGCACCGCATGCGCGTCACCCACGAAAAAGAATGCTGGCGCTGTCATCAGAAAATGGACCCGCTCGGCCTGCCGTTTGAAATGTACAATCATCTGGGGATGCTTCGGGATCAGGACCAAGGAAAACCCATTGATACCACTGGCGAGATTTCTCTCACCGGCGATCCCACATTGGACGGACCGGTTAAAACCCCTCTGGAAATGATCCGAAAGCTCGCCGCCAGCGAGCGCGTCAAACAAGTCTTTGTGCGCCATGCCTTTCGCTTTTGGATGGGACGCAATGAAAC
>CAIUUR010000439.1 GCA_903902345.1 uncultured Geobacteraceae bacterium
ATCTGTTACGGCCCCGATGCCACGGGGAGGGTCTCCATGAACTTCGGCCCCATGAACCGGGACGGCGGAGAACGCCGGCTCAACGTGGCCATTACCAGGGCACGACGGGAAGTCATCGTCTTTTCCACCCTTCGCGCTGAACATATCGACCTTTCAAAAACCCGCTCTCGAGGAGTGGCCGATCTCAAATGTTTCCTGGATTATGCCGAGCGAGGTCCGGTGGCTATTGCCGAACGTCGTTCAACTGATGGTGGTGAAGAGTGCGAATCTCCCCTTGAGATCCAAATCTGTGACGCTCTTCGCGACAAGGGATATATCGTCCATCCCCAGGTCGGCTGCTCCGGGTATCGCATCGATCTGGGTATCGTCGATGAGGAGTGTTCCGGCCGTTACCTGCTGGGGATAGAGTGTGATGGGGCGAACTATCACCGCTCCAAGACCGCACGGGATCGGGACAAGTTGCGTGAAGGCGTTCTGGTCGGCCTTGGTTGGACAATTCATCGCGTCTGGTCCACTGACTGGTGGGAACGACCGTTGGAGGAGTTGGCCCGGATCGAGGTTGCCGTCGAAGCGGCTCGTCAAAAGAGGAATGTTCCCAAACCGCCTGCCGCGCCTGTGGCGCAACATGATATTTCGGCGCCTTTATTTTCCGGCAATGGGTCCGGCGAGGAGGTGCAACGCCGACAACAGGCGGTCGCACAAGAGCCTCTGTTACTGGTTTATCAGCCTTTTATGGTAAAGGGGATCAGGGGAACGCTGGAAGATTTTTATGATGTTAAATCCGACCGCAGTATCAGTCTGCTGATCGAAGAGGTCGTCGGGAAGGAGGGGCCGATAAGTCTCGATCTTGCCGCGCGCCGGGTTGCCGAACATTGGGGGGCCGGAAGAATTACCACCAGGACGGTAAAGCGGATAGACCTCTTGGCTGCGAAGGCGAATATCCGGCTTGTGCGTGAAAATGGAGCGACTTTTCTCTGGGTATCGGGTCAAGATCCTGAAAATTATACCTTATTCCGTATCGCCGGCGAGGATGAAAACTCCAAACGAGATCCTGAATTCCTTCCGTCTCAGGAAGTGGCCAATGCCGCTCTGCATCTGCTTGAGCAGCATGTGAGCCTGCCGGTTGCGGATTTGGTCCGCGAGATTGCGCGATTATTCGGTTATCAGAGAACAGGGCCGACAGTGGACAAGGCGATCAGGAGAGGTCTGGATGTCATAGTTAAAAATGAGACGGCAAAGGAGCAGTCGGGAGTATTGGTCTATGCCGGGTAGTTGAGAATACCGCTGGATATGGTCAGGTCCGGATACGCCAAGTCCGATCCCGGTATGACGGACAAAGCGATTCTGACTTCGATCATCAAAACCACCAGGAAGAACATGGAGTAGCAGGAGAGGTTTGTTTCACTCTTCACCCTTGCTTTTCACCCTTGGGGTAGGGAAGGGATGATTGGGGTGATGCGTTTAATATTTATATGTGTTACAGATGATGCCAATATCCACTCTGGACCACTTAACTTTATAGGAGTCCATCATGCAGATAGCTAATCCCATATACGATGTGGTCTTCAAATATCTCATGGAAGATGCGAAGATAGCCAAGTTATTGATCTCCTCCATAATTGGTGAGGAAATTGAAACCCTTGATTTTCGTCCCCAGGAATTTACTGCTGATATCGACAAGGGAAGAATTGAGGGACGATTCGGCCTGTTGACGGTGTATCGTCTTGATTTTAGCGCTACGATTAAAACCGGTGACGGTCTGAAACAGGTCTTGATCGAGATTCAAAAAGCAAAATTCGCCACGGACATCATGCGTTTCAGGGGTTATCTGGGGAGCCAGTACAGCAATAAAAGCAATACCCAAATAGATACCATTAATAGCCATTCAAGACGAATCGGAATACCGATCATCGGCATATATTTTTTGGGTCATAAGCTTGATAACGCCGATGCTTCAATAATAGGTGTCAACCGCACCTATAAGGATCTGGTGACCGGCGAACTATTGAAAGAAAAAGAGAGTTTTATCGAAAGTCTGACCCATGACAGCTATGTTATCCAGATCCCGAGTCTGGTGCAGAAGCGTCGCAATGACCTTGAAAAGCTTTTGAGTATATTCGATCAGAGTACATATGTTGATGCGGAACATCATATTTTGAACATCAAGGAAGAAGATTATCCGGAGAAGCACCGTTCACTCATCCGTCGTTTACAGTCGGCGATACTGGAACCGGAGATGAGAAAGCAGATGGAGATAGAAGATGGTATTCTGGGCGAATTTGAGGATATGCAACGTGAGATAATGCAACAGAGGCAGGAAATAGCTGAAGTCAAGCTGGAGGCCGGTGAGAAAATAGCTGAGGCCGAGCGGGACGCCAGTGAGAAAATAGCTGAGGCCGAGCGGGAGATTGGCATAGAAAGGCAGAAAGCAACTGAAGCCGAGCGAGAAGCCGCCGATAAAATAGCAGAAGTCGAGCGGGATGCCTGCGAGTCCAGGAAAAAAGTCGCACGAAACTTAAAAAAAGCGGGTGTTGCGTTAACGATTATCATGCAAGCGACCGGTCTGAGCCAGAAAGAGGTTGATGATGTTTGATTGAAAATTATAGGCAGCAAGGTCTCGTAAGCCAGGCGCCTTGAGCGTGGTCCCAGAGCGAGGTCCTTGAGCTTAGTCGCAGGGAAGTCCGAGGGGAGTCGAAGGTTGATGTCCCGAGCCTGTCGAAGGGAGAAATAAAAAAACCGAAACGGGATTTGCTGGAGTTGTAGGGAAGGGATGATTGGGATGATGGCGGTCAACAGTAATAAGTTGCATTATTCGCCAGCGTCCCTCCCGGTCCTCCGTTACTGCTTTCCTCTGCGTCCCTCGGCGTCCTCTGCGGTGAAAACCTTTTTCTAACGCAGAGGACGGAGGGGCGCGCAGAGGAAAACCTGACAGCAAACGAGGTGAACCTCCCGGTTACGACAAACGAGTCAAACTTGAAATTACGGCACGAACTGCGAAACTTTAAGCAGGACGAGGCGCCAGCATCCCTCCCGGTCCCAATGGTTGATAGTTCCGTAATGCCATGCATTACCCCCGCAGAGAGAAGCGGTCGCGGGCGTTTATTCTGACGACCTCCACCGCTCTCACATTGCCATGGGGATAGATCTCACGGGCCAAAAACGCCATCTCCTCGTCCAGAGCTCCCTCGCCGATTTCGATCCACCATGATTTGGGTCTGCCGTTGCTCCCGTCGCTCCACCGGTACCCCCTGGCCTTGAGTTGATCCTTTTTGTCGAAGGGGGCATTCACCGCGCTGATCCTTGCCGTGCTCTCCCCGGAACGCGCCAGCAGTTCCCGGAATAGCGGCGTTCCGCTGCGGGGGAGGTTCTCCAGGAGGAGCCCCAGAACCCCTTCGGCGTCGTTCACCGCCCGATGGGCATCGATGAAGTAGCCGTAGCGGTATAGCAGGTACTCCAGGGTACGGGAAGAGATCAGCTCCTGCTGCCAGTTTATCTGGGCCAGGGTGCAGGCCCAGGGGAGTTCGGCAAAGAAGGGAAAACGGGCCTCCACGAACTTCCGGTCGAAGCCGGCGTTGTGAGCGATGATCAGGGAGGCTTTTTTTGCCATCTCCTCCACGCGGAGATCGTCCAGCCGTTCCCCCCGGAGGAGTTCATCGGTTATCCCCGTGACCAGCTTCACCTCTTCGGAGAGGGGGGCGCCGGGATCTTCCAGCCCGGAATAGCGATCCGTCACCCCGGTGATCTCGCCGGAACCCGGATGGTAGGTGAAGGCGACCAGCCCCAGTTCGATGATCGTGTCCTTGGGGGAGTCGAAGCCGGTGGTCTCGGTGTCCAGACAGATCCCCAGGGCACTGTTTTCGCAGCGCCGTCGGCTTAGCCGCGGATCGTTATCCGGATCCAGTCGGCGGAGAACCCGGTAGTTGCCGGTGGCCCCCAGGGCGGTGACGGCGATCTCCGCTTCCAGAGGGTTCATGATCCGGGGAACAGAGATGCTGCCGGCTACTCTACGTTTTGCCATGGTACACTCCCGGGTTGTGTGGATAATTCACTGGTAAAAGGCTCCGCTATTTGGTAGAGGGTAGGATAGGAGGATACAGTTCATGGCGCAACGCTATCGTAACTTTGCCAAGGGGGATGTCAATGCCTTCTTCGGGTTGATGCTGGACAACATGTCCGATCTGGTCATCATGGCCGCTATCCTCATGGGGGTCTTCAAGCTCCCACGGGAGCTCGTTCTGCAACGGATGATCCCCGGCAGCGCCGCAGGGGTCCTGGTGGGTGATCTTCTCTATACCTGGATGGCGTTTCGACTGGCCGGAAAAACGGGGCGAAACGATGTGACGGCCATGCCGCTGGGGCTGGATACTCCTTCCACCTTCGGCATGGCCTTTGCCGTCATCGGGCCGCTCTATCTGGAGACCAAGGATCCGGAGTTCACCTGGCAGGTATCCATGGCGGTGATCGTCCTCATGGGGCTGTTCAAGATCGTGGTCTCCTTCTTTGGTCCGTTGATCCGCCGGAGCGTACCCCGGGCCGGACTTCTGGGGAGCATTGCGGCAGTGGCGCTCCTCCTCATCGCCTATCTTCCTTCCCTCCGGCTCTTTTCCTCACCGGTGGTCGGCTTCCTCTCCCTGGGAGTGGTCCTGGCGACCCTCGTCGCCCGCATCGGCCTCCCCTGGCGCATCCCCGGCGCCCTGGGGGGGATCTTTTGCGGGACCGTGACGGCCTGGCTTTTAGGATGGTTCGGCCTCCTCCCCGGCAACCTGCAACTGGCCTTTCATCCCCTGGAGCTTGCGTTCAGTATGCCGCTCCCCACCCTGGAATTCCTCCCCGGTCTGTCGCGGGCGCTGGGATTTCTCCCCCTGGTCATCCCCTTTGCCCTGGCCACCGTGGTGGGGGGGGTGGATGTCACCGAGAGCGCCGAGGCGGCGGGGGATCAGTACGATACTCGCTCCATTCTTCTGGTGGAGGGGGTGGCCACGCTCCTGGCGGGACTCTGCGGCGGGGTCATCCAATCCTGTCCCTACATCGGCCATCCTGCCTACAAGGAGATGGGGGGGCGGTCGGGGTATACTCTGGCAACGGCGCTCTTCATCGGGCTGGGGGGGATGTTGGGATACCTCTCCTTCTTTGTCGATCTTCTTCCCGACGCGGCGGTGGCCCCGCTGCTGATCTTCATCGGCATCGAGATCACGGCCCAGGCCTTTGAAGAGACTCCGCTGCGCCACTACCGAGCCATTGCCCTGGCCTTTCTCCCCGTGATCGCCTACCTGCTGCAGATCGAGTTCGGACTCCTCCTGGCCAATCTGGGAAAACAGGCGTCAGCGCTTACCGGCGAGATGGCGGCCTGCTACCGTGCAACCCTTCTTCTGGGGAACGGTTTCATCGTCACCTCACTTCTCTGGGGGGGAGCCTTCGCCTCGCTCCTGGACCACGACCTGATCCGTTCCTCCCTCTTTCTCCTTGCCTGCGCCGGCGCCACCCTCTGCGGGGTCATCCATTCACCTCTGGTCAACGGCGAGATCTTCCTCCCCTGGCGGGCGCCTCTCCCCATTACCTTTCATCTGGCGGCAGGCTACGGGGGAATGGCGCTTCTCTTCCTGCTGCTCCGGAAAGTAGGGGTGCATGATCGGAACCGCTGATTCTAGGGGGACGCCTCTTCCGCTTCAGTTTTACCCGGCATGAGTAATGATTCCCTCCTTACGGTGACTGTTGCCGAGGAGTTTCATGATGACGGCACTGATCTGAATGAAATCAAACGGTTTGGTAAGATAGTCATCCATCCCGGCGTTGAGACACCGTTCAATGTCCGTGGCATAGGCATGGGCTGTCAGGGCGAGGATCGGAATATGGCCGCCTCGACCGGCTTCCCTTGCCCGGATACTCTCGGTTGCGGCCACCCCGTCCATGACCGGCAATTGAACATCCATGATGATCAGGTCGTAAGGGATCTCTTCCCACATCTCCAGGGCTTGCACGCCATCGACTGCGGTATGAATGTCAAACCCCTGGCGCTTGAGAGAGAGTTCCAACAGGGTCCGGTTGGTGGGATCGTCTTCCACCACGAGAATCCGGGGAGGTTTATCGAAGAAGGGGGCAGCGGCATCGTTGTTTTTCCGGGAATGAATTTTGTCGTCCGGGTCCGGCGCAACAACCGGAGCCGGATCCTCCGGAACTCCAAGGGGGACAGTACAGGCAAAGGTGCTGCCGACCCCTTCAATGCTGTCGCAGGAGATGGTTCCCCCCATCATCTCCACCAGCTCAAGGCTGATGGCCAGCCCCAGGCCGGCGCCGCCGTGGAGGCGGGTGAGGGAGTCGTCAACCTGGCTGAACGGTTTGAACAGGAGGTTTCTCTTGTCGTTGGGGATACCGATACCGGTGTCGGTCACCGCGAAGGTGATTCCACCGGCGCCTCTGGAGACCTTGATCTCAACCTTCCCCGACAGGGTGAATTTGACGGCGTTACCCAGGATGTTGGTGAGCACCTGCCGCAGTCGGAGCGGATCGCCAACCACGACCTGCGGTACGTCATCCGCCACCCGAGAGGTGAGTTGCAGCCCCTTCCGGAGCGCTTCAGGATAAAGGATGCTGACTGTCCCGGCTACGCAATCCCTGAGGCGGAAGGTTTCACACTGTAGAGAGAGTTTCTGCTCTTTAACTTTGGTGAGGTCGAGGATGTCGTTGAGTATCTGTACCAGGTTGCGACTGGAATTGAGGGCCAGGTCGAGGTAGCCCCGTTGCTCCTCATCCAGGGAGCCATACTGGGTAAGTTGGATCATTCCCATGATGCCGTTCATGGGGGTGCGGAGTTCGTGGCTCATGTTGGCTAGGAACCGGCTCTTGGCCATGGTGGCTGCTTCGGCAGCTTCGCGGGACGCAATTAATTCCTGCTCCGTACGGACGCGAGAGGTGATATCGGTAAAGAGACAGGCAAACTGGCCAGGGGCGGGGCGGAATGCATTTACAATGAAATGTCGGCCGAGTTGGCCTGAGTGCGCCTCGAAGGTTGCCGGTTCGCCGCTCTGCGCCACGTGGCCATAGGTTTCGATCCAGTGCCGTTCGATGCCGGGGAGAGTCTCCAGAATGGTCCGCCCCACGACAGCCGACGACTTCAGGCCGGTGAGGGATTCAAATGCCGGATTTACTGCAAGAAATCGGTAATCGCAGGGGGTTCCCGCGGGATCGCAGATGATCTCGTGCAGGGCGAACCCTTCCTGCATCTCCATGAAGAGGGTATGATATGACTCCTCCACCTTTTTGCGGGCGGTGATGTCCTGGATGATCCCGAACAGTTTCGACGGTTGACCGTCGTCTCCGAACTCCAGCCTCCCCAGGCCGTGTACCCAATGGACGGAGTTGTCACTCCGGCGGACTATCCGATACTCCTTGTCGAAATCCAGATGCTTTTCAAGGATCTCCGTCTGCAGATACGCAGCCATCTCTTCCCGCTGCTCGTCATGCACCACCTGGAGCCACCCCATCGTGTCCCTGTGGTATCCGGCATCGATGCCGAAAATATCATCCAATTCCTCCGAGCCGGTCCAGAGGGAGGTTGTCAAATCATAGATGTAATGGCCCACATGGGCCACCCGCTGGGACTCTTTTAGCAGAAATTCGCTGGAACGGAGCGCCGCCTCGCTGAGTTTGTTCCGGGTGATATCACGGGCAACCCCCAGCAGGCCGATCTGTTGCCCGGTTGTATCGACCACGGGTGTGTTGATAACTTCGAGAAAAGTTTGATGGTCATCGGAGGCGCCGGTAGCCCACTGGCCATATGTGGCGGGGCTCCCGGACGCCATGACCTGATGATCCTTGTCCCGAATAAGGTCGAACTGTCTGACCTCCACAAAATCCGCATCATTCCTGCCGACAATCATTGCCTCGGTGGTTCCGAAAAAGCGTTCAAATGCCGGGTTGCAGGAAAGGTAGGTACCGTTCAGGCTCTTGAGCCAGATCATGTCGGGGATGGCGCCCACCAGAGTCTTAAGAAGCGTTCGCTCCTCTTCAAGACGCGCTTCGGTGGCCGCAAATTTCAGGGCGTAGCTGATATCGGCGCAGACCTCCGCCAAAAGCTTATCTTCATGGTCGCAGAGCAACTGCTCTTCTGCGGAATAGATGGTGAATCCGGCAATGACTCCGGACGGGAGGAGTACCGGAAAACAGGCCGAGGAGTTGAAACCGCTCCGGGCGGCCTCCTCCCGCCAGGGCATCATGGCGGGGTTAGTCTGAATAGTGTTGATGATGACATAGCGATTTTCCCGGATGGCAGTGCCGGTGGCTCCCTGACCTTCGGGTATGTTACGGGACGAAATCCTAGTGGTTTTCAGGTATCCCAGGGAATCGCCATGGGATACCTCGGGGACGATCCAGCCACCGGAATCAGGGGTTCCAAACCAGGCCATGCGAAACTCCCCTACTTCAACCATGATTCGACAGATATCCTGAATCAGTTCCGCTCTTTCCGCTACCCGGGTAATGGCCAGATTGACGGCGCTGAGCACGGCATAGAAGCGGTTGGCTTGACGGAGCCGGCTGGCGTGATCCTCTGCTGCAAGAACCTGGTCATGCTCGGAGGTCACCTCTTGACGATGAACAAAGATCAGAGCCGCAATTTTGCGGGAAATCAAAATGTGGAGGAGGAGTGCGGTCACCGCCACGAAGGCCAGCCCCTTGGCCGATGACATGATGACACCAGTGAGGGGACCGCGGGCAATGAGTGCGACAACCAGATCGGATGATATAATCCAGAGGGAGGCCGCCACCGCATAGGTCAGGACAATACGGAGGGAAGAGGATGTGGGTGACGGTTGAGAGGGGAGGGACAAGTTATTGGAGAGCATAACGAAATTCCTGTCTAGTTATGAAAGTTTTACCGCTTCTCTTGTC
>CAIUUR010000440.1 GCA_903902345.1 uncultured Geobacteraceae bacterium
ATTGTCCCGGCCACCAGGAGAAGATCGCGCAGGAGGGCGCTCCAGGGGGTGGTCTTGGGGCCACCCTGCCGGAAGCAGCCACAGTCGATATCCAGCCCCCGGATAATGGCCGAGGCGAGGGCCACCGTAAAGACGAGGTTCATGAGAAGGACGATGGTGGCACTGGCCCGGGTACGAACTCCCAGGATAAGGAGCAGGCCGCAGAGGAATTCCACCCAGGGGAGGGTGGCGGCGACGAGGTAGTTGCCGAAGGGGGGGAGGATCTTGTAGGCGGCGACGCTCCCTGCAAAGAGTACCGGGTCGGCTATCTTGAGCCAGCCGGCATAGATGAAGAGCCCTCCCAGGATGGTCCTGATAGTGAGTGCCAGGTAGTTGGGAACAGTTTGCGTCACGGTTGCGCCCCCTCAACGGGATAGCCTGCACCGCGCCATTCGGGGTATCCTCCCTCGAAGACGAAGATCTCCCAGTATCCCGCGGCGATGAGCTTTTTCCCCAGATCCATGCTGTCGTGGCAGCCGTAGCCGTTACAGTAGATGATCAGCGGCATGGTCTTGGGCACCTGTTTCAGGAACTGCGGGAGGCGTGACGGGAACTCTCCCAGGGGAAAGGAGGTCGCTCCCTTGATATGCCCTCCCGCAAAGGTCGTAGCGTCTCGGGCGTCCAGAACGTATCCCTCACCCCGGTCAAAGAGTTCCTTTACCTGAGCCATACCCAGGGGGAGGGGGAGTCGATGAGTGGTGGGGAGCGGCGGGGAGACGGACCGCTTGACTACGCCGGTCCAGGATTCCACCAGCAACTGCCGGTTCCAGAAAAGCCCCGTGGCCGTTGCGATGGCGATGATGACGGCCATCTGGGGTATGAGTCCGCGGAAAATGATCATGATTGACGGGTCACTCCTTTACCTCGGCGGCATGCCGGTGGCGTATCACCTCAACCTTTTCCAGGGTAACCATCCCCCCCACCATCATATCGTCGATCTCCGGCATGATGAGCTCGATTTTTTCGCGGCTTTCCACGGCTTCGATGATCACCGGCAGGTCGGTGGAAAGCTCCAGCAATCTGTCCGTATGATAGACGCTATGGGCTCCGTAGCCGGCTACGCCATGCAGCACCGTGACTCCGGCGAAACGGTGTCGCCGGAGAAGATCCACGAGGGCTTCGGAGGTAGGTTTGTGTTGCCAGCGATCGCTTTCGCCGATAAAAATACGGAGGAGGGTCTGTTCACCGCAGATGTTTGCCATGGGGAGCACCTTTTAAGGATGGAGCGTTCGGGCCGCCATGACGCCGCTCCAGGTGAGAGCGAGGCAGAGGAGGACGCTGATGAATACGTTGGTGAATGCCCGGAGAAAATCACCCTCTTCCAACAGGCGGAAGGTCTCGTAACTAAAGGTGGAAAAGGTGGTAAGACCTCCCAGGAAACCGATGGCGATGCCGGTGCGGAGCGTGGGGGGGACGAGCGTGCTCCTGATGCTGAACTCCATGACCAGGCCGATGCAGAAGGCTCCCACCAGGTTGACCGCAAGTGTTCCCCAGGGTAAGCTCCTGCCGAGAAGTCCGTAGGTCCAGCCGGAGAGCCAGTAGCGGGTAAGGCACCCCAACGCCCCGCAGACGGCGATCATGGCGACTATGCGCATACCGGCGTCCTTACTTGTACTTGTCGATGAGTTTGTGGCAGAACGTGCAACGCATGGGGCCATCCTTGGGTTTGAGCGGGTGCCTGGCGGGGAAGGGGACCCCCCCCTGTTCGTTATGACAGGTGGGACACCCTTTATCCAGATCCATCTTGCTGCCGGTCTGCTTGAAGAGTTCGTAAAATTGCTGGTGTTTATCGTCGTAGGGAACCTTGTGGGTCCTCTCTTTCCCGGAGATGGCCCAGAAAATTCCCAGTACTGCAACGAGGGTGAGGATAAAGATACAGTCTTTTTTGCCGATAGTCACAAACAGCCTCCTTGAGATGCCGGTCCGAGGAGCCGGCTTGATAAGATGATCTCCCTAGTCGGTCCGGAGAAAGATGAAATAGAGCAGCACCGCAGCGATCCCCATGCAACCGAGAATGAAGGGGAAGGTTGAGCTGATGGTAAGCTCCATTCCCGCGGGAGGGAGGGTATAGCCGATCAGCACCGCGACAGAGAGCAGCGTAAAGAGAGAGAGAAGGACAATCCGGGGCCAGCGCCAGAGGATGAAGAGAAAGAACAGAACCAGCGGGAAGGTCACCTCGGGATGATCGGTGAAGCTCTTCACGGTCAGTTCCCTCAGGAACGTGGCGACTTGCCGGGTTTCCAGCGGTCGGAGCAACTGTTCGGTTTTCATGATCAGCCGTTCTCTGTCCATGGCGCCTCATGGGAAGCCTGGTGATCTTCCTGCCCCAAGGGTGACGGCCATTTCCCGCTCACCATATGATGATACCAAATGCCTTGACAAAGGGTAACCCGGTCAATAGTATATAGATTTTTTATCCGTCCCGACAAGAAGAAAGTGCGGTGGGAGTTCTTCTTCTCTTTCTTACTACTGCGCGCCTGCTTCCCTGCCGGGGAACGTTTGAGCGAGGTGATGGGTGTCCTGGAAGTCTATCGGTATTTTTGATTCGGGAATAGGTGGACTCACCGTGCTGAGGGAGCTGGTGAGGGGGATGCCGCAGGAAGATACGATCTATCTGGGGGATACGGCGCGAGTCCCCTACGGCACCAAATCACCGGAGACCGTAATCCGCTACTCCCTTGAAATCGCTTCGTTTCTGGTGAAGCGTGACATCAAGCTCCTGGTGGTGGCCTGCAACACCGCCTCGGCGGTTTCGCTGGAGACGCTTCAGGAACGGTTTCCCATTCCCATCGTGGGGGTCATCGAGCCGGGGGCTCGTTGCGCCGCGGCCGCGACCCGTAACGGCAGGGTAGGGGTCATCGGCACCGAGGCGACCATCAAGAGCAGCGCCTATACCCGCGCCATCAAGCGGGTGAATCCCGCCATTGAGGTCATCACGCAGGCCTGCCCGCTCTTTGTCCCACTGGCGGAAGAAGGGTGGACCGCCAACGAGGTGGCGCGGTTTGCGGCGGAACGGTACCTGGAGGGGTTAAAGGTGAGTGGCGTTGATACCCTGGTGCTGGGGTGCACTCATTATCCGCTCCTCAAGGAGGTCATAGCCGAGATCATGGGGGAGGGGGTCCGGTTGGTGGACTCGGCCGAGGAGACGGCACGGACCGTTGCGGAGATCCTGCTCCATGGGGGGCTCCTCCGTCCGGTTGCGGAGGTGGGTAACCACCACTACTTTGTTACCGATGTTCCCGCCGGTTTCATCAGGATCGGCAATCGTTTCCTGGGAGGAAACCTGGAGGATGTTCATCAAGTGAACCTGGAAGAGGCGGTTGCCCGGGAGGATTCCCATGTCCAAGCGTAGGCGTGCCGGTCGTCTGTTCCTGCTTCTGGCGTTTCTCTGCTCTGCAGTGGCGCTGGGGCTGTTGATGTTCAACAAATACGATCAACGGAGGGAGGCGCCCACCCCCTCCGCCGCGCCCCGGGGGGATGAGAGTTCTTCCCGTGTGGTGGTTCTCTACTTCGCCGCTCCCGACGGCGGGGGACTGATCCGGGAGTCCCGGGAGATCGATGCCTGTGCCGACCAGGTTGCCTGTATCAGAGCCGTCGTTACCGAACTGATCAAGGGACCGCTGGGAGAGCTGGAACGGTCCATCCCTCAGACTGTTGTTAACCGGATAACCGTTGAGGGTGAGAGCGCCACCATCGACCTCGGTGAAGGGTTTGTCACGGGGCTTCCCGGGGGGAGTTCGTCGGAGATGACGGCCGTCTACTCCATAGTCAACAGTATTGCCGCCAATATACCCGGTATCACCGGGGTCAAGTTTCTCATAGACGGCAGGGAGACTCCGACCCTCAAGGGTAATCTGGATCTGCGCAGGGCACTGGCTCCCGACTTTTCCCTGGACAAGAGCCCGGCGGGAACTACCAACGGAGAACCTCCGCCCAGGCGGGAACCGGGGAAATAATCCTCCAAAAACGGAAAAAAACGGCAACATCACCCTCCCCTAAAGGAATGAACGTGCACAGAGAACTGATCCCAACCCTGGAAGAGAAGGCCCGGAATCTCCGGGTCTCCATCATCAAGACCCTCCACCGCTCCCAGTCCGGCCATACCGGCGGTTCCCTTTCCGCCATTGACCTCGTCACCGCCCTCTATTTTCATACCCTTCGACATCGTCCGGAGGAGCCGAAATGGGAAGGGCGTGACCGGTTCGTCCTCTGCAAGGGGCATGCCGCTCCTGCTCAGTATGTGGCCCTGGCCGAGTCGGGATATTTTCCCCGGGAGGATCTGATGATGCTCCGCCGTCTGGGGAGTCATCTTCAGGGACACCCGGACAGCAAGCAGACCCCGGGGGTGGAGGTCTGCACCGGCTCGTTGGGGCAGGGGCTTTCCCAAGCCTGTGGGATCGCCCTGGGACTCCGGATGGACGGTGGTGAGCGACGGGTCTATGCCCTCCTGGGAGACGGCGAACTCCAGGAGGGACAGGTCTGGGAAGCGGCCATGAGTGCGGCCCACTTTCGGTTGGACACCCTCTGCGCCATTGTGGACGCCAACGGCCTCCAGATCGACGGGGAGGTGGCGTCGGTGATGGGAGTGGAGTCCATCGTCGACAAGTTCAAGGCTTTCGGCTGGTATGTCACCGAGATCGACGGTCACGACATGGGGCAGATCCTTGCCGCCTACGCCCATGCCGCAACCGTGAAGGGGAAGCCCACGGTCATTATTGCCCGGACGGTTAAAGGGAAGGGGGTCTCCTTTTTCGAGAACAAGGCGGCCTATCACGGTGTTACTCCCTCGGATGAAGAGCTCCCCCGGGCGCTCCACTGTCTGGGATGCGGTGAATAAACGGATAGTCCCGAGTTACGAATTACGAATTGCGAGTTACGAGTCACGAATTACAAAGGGAGTTTGATATGACACCGATGGCTGCAACCAGGGACGCCTACGGGGCGACCCTTCTGGAACTGGGGGATGAAAACCCCGCGGTGGTGGTGCTGGACGCCGACCTTTCGGGTTCCACCAAGACCGGACTCTTTGCCAAAAAATTTCCCGACCGGTTCTTCAACATGGGGATCGCAGAGGCCAACATGGTCTGTACCGCCGCCGGCCTGGCCGCCGCCGGTAAGATTCCCTTCGTTTCCACCTTCGCCATTTTCGCCGCCGGTCGGGCCTGGGAGCAGATCCGTCAGTCGGTGGCCTATCCCAAGGCTAACGTGAAGATCGTCCCGACTCACGGAGGAGTTACCGTGGGAGAGGATGGCGCCTCGCACCAGTCGGTGGAGGATATCGCCATCATGCGGGCCATCCCTCATATGACGGTCATCGTTCCCGCTGACGCGGTGGAGACCGCTGCCGCCGTCAGGGCCGTGGCTGATTTCAAGGGGCCGGTTTATCTTCGCCTGGGACGGAACAAGGTTCCCACCCTCTTCGACAATGCCTACCGGTTTCAGATCGGCAAGGGGACGGTTCTCCAGGATGGGTGCGACCTGACCTTCGTAACCACCGGCCTCATGACCGCTCAGGCGATGATCGCCGCCGAAAGATTGAAGAAGGAAGGAATTAGCGCACGGGTGCTTCATATGGCCACAATAAAACCCCTGGACGGTGATACCCTCCTGGATGCGGCCCTGGAGACCGGCGCCATCGTCACCGGGGAGGAACACTCCATTGTCGGCGGTCTGGGTGGGGCCGTGGCGGAGTTTCTGGCCGAGAACGCTCCCACTCCCCTGGTTCGGGTGGGGGTTAACGACCGCTTCGGGACCTCCGGCAAGGCTGAGGAGTTGCTTAAATATTTCGGTCTCACTCACGAGGGACTGGAAGATGCGGCCCGTCGGGTGCTGGAGCGAAAAGTGGCGCGATGAAGCGGGAGCTCCTGTCGTCAGAGAGAGGTTTTACCCTCCTTGTCGCCCTCTTTATTGTCATGGTCATGGGAATCATGCTGGGGATGATGGGGGAGAGCTGGAGTATGATCATGCGCCGGGACCGTGAGGAGGAACTCCTGTTTCGGGGAAAGCAGATCAAGGACGCCATTGTCCGCTATAACTCCGTGCCCGGTCAATCGGTCACCGCAGTGGCCGATCTCCGCTCTCTGTACGAGGCCGATCCCCGGTTTTTGGAGCGGAGGCGGTATCTTAGGAAAAATTACCTGGATCCCATAACCGGCAAGGAGTGGAACGTCCTCAAGGATCCGATCAAAGGGATAACCGGGGTGGTGAGTTCCAGCGACCAGGAGCCGCTGAAGAAAAGCAATTTTCCGGAAGAGTTCAAGGATTTTGACGGCAAAGACAAATACAGCAAGTGGCAGTTTGTGAATCTGCCGACGGGAGCCGCCCGTCCCGCCGGTTCAGCCGTGACCACTCTACCCACGACCCCCACCAACGGTTTGACCTCGGGAGTGTCGCGTTGACGCCGGAGGAGGATCGCAGCTCTCCACGGCTGCCGGCCAACTCCGGCAGCGGGTGGGCACCCTTTACCAGCCTGACGACCCGGGTCATCGTTATCTTTATCACCCTGCTGATCTTCGGCATCGGTTCGTTTACCTATCTGAGCCTCCGGTGGGAGCACGCCCAGTTGCTCAATACCGCGCGGGAAGGCTCCCAACTTCTCCTTAACACTATCGAACGAAGTATCTTCAACTCCATGCGGGCCGGCAATACCGAAGATGTGCAGATCATTCTCCAGATGGTGGGGCGGACGCACAAGCTGGTGGGAGTACGGATCTTTCACCCTCAGGGGATTGTCCTGAAGTCGGCGAATCCCCACGAGGTGGGAAAACCGGTCAGCGCCAACGGCTATGATCTCTTTATCAATAACAAGAAGGAAGGGGTTTACGAGGTTCCCGGAAGCGGTCAGGTCTTGGGGGTAATCCGCCCCATCTATAACCAGGA
Source organism: uncultured Geobacteraceae bacterium (assembly GCA_903902345.1). Taxonomy (GTDB): domain Bacteria; phylum Desulfobacterota; class Desulfuromonadia; order Geobacterales; family CAIOGM01; genus CAIOGM01. Next base: position 6,919 of record CAIUUR010000440.1, read on the forward strand.
TGAGTGTCACGCTTGTCACGGGCATCGCCCCCACCTTCTGGGAGTGTTGGAGATCAATTACTCCCTGGCGGAGACCAAGGAGAAGATCCTTAAAACCACACAGATCTTTGTCATTTCGACGATCATCATCATTATCTTTCTCTCGGTGGCGATTTCGGTTCTTATGATCAGGTTGGTGCGTCGGCCTCTCAACGCCCTTGCGGAAAACATGGCGCGGGTTGAGGGGGGGGATCTCTCCGTACGGATGGAGGCCGACCGGATGGACGAAGTGGGGCGGCTTATTGTCAGCTTCGACTCCATGGTTAAGAAGCTGGACCGGGCAAAAAAAGAGATCGAATTGATTCACTTCGAGCAGATGGAACGGGCCGATCGGTTGGCCTCCATGGGGGAAATGGCCGCGGGATTAGCCCACGAGATAAAAAACCCGCTCACGGGGATGGCTGCCGCCATCACCATCATCGGTGAGGATTTCGATCAGGGGGATACCCGGAAGCCCATCATTCATGAAGTGCTGGAGCAGATCAAGCGGCTGGACAAGACCGTCAACGATCTCCTCTACTTCGGCAAGCCGGCCCCTCCGGAACCGACCTACGCGGATGTGAATGATATCCTGAAAAAGACCCTCTGGTTTGCCTCTCAGCATCGGGGGGGGAAGGATATAGAAAAAAGGTTGGAGCTTCAAGAGTCTCTCCCACCGGTCTACGTCGATCCCAAGCAGATTCAGCAGGTCTTTCTGAATCTGACTCTAAATGCCGTGCAGGCCATGCCTGGCGGGGGGGTTCTTACCATCCGGACGAATCGGGTGGTTCGCGACGACGGCGCCTGGATCAGGATCGGCATCGCCGACAACGGCCCTGGAATTCCGAGACAGATACTGGACAAGCTCTTTACCCCCTTCTTCACCACCAAGGCCCAGGGAACCGGGCTTGGTCTGGCAATCTGTCACAAACTGATTACCCAGCATGGCGGGACAATTACCGTCAAGAGCGAAGATGCCACCGGGACTGAATTCGTAATTTTTCTCCCCGTGGTTGCCCCGGACACCCTGGACGGAACTCTGTCGCCGGCGGCGGCCGTCTCACTTTGAAGGAGTATTGCATGAAAAAAATTCGTGTCCTGGTGGTCGATGATGAGCACCTGATCCGCTGGTCTCTGGAGCATAACCTCAGGAAGCAGGGGTACGACGTTCTCACGGCGGGGAGCGGGGAAGACGCACTGAGGCTGGTACGGGAGGAACAGCCGGACCTGGTGCTGCTGGATATCCAGCTCCCGGGGATCAGCGGCATGGAGGTCCTGGAAAAAATCAAGGAGTTCGATGACGAAATAATCGTTATCATGGTAACCGCCCATGGCGGACTGGAGACGGCCGTAAACGCCATGCGTGTGGGTGCTTACGATTATATCAACAAGCCGTTCAACCTGGATGAGATCGCAGTGGTTGTCAAGAAGGCGCTGGAAACCTTCGACCTGCGCCGGGAGGTCGCGCGTCTCAGGAGTGAACACAAGAAGAGTGGCCCACCCGATATCGTCGGCACCGGTCGCCATATGCAGAGCATTCTCGATATGATGGGAAAAGTCGCCCGCAGCGACGCCTCCACCGTCCTGGTTCTGGGTGAGTCGGGGACCGGGAAGGAGCTGGTGGCCAAGTGGATACACTACCAGTCGGCCCGTGCGGAAAAGCCGTTTATCGCCATCAACTGCGCCGCCGTACCGGCAACGCTTCTGGAGAGCGAACTGTTCGGGCACGAAAAGGGGGCTTTTACCGACGCCAAGAACGCCAAGAAGGGACTCTTTGAGCTGGCCGATGGGGGTACGGTTTTTCTGGACGAAATCGGCGACATGGAGATGGGAATGCAGGCCAAGCTCCTCCGATTTCTGGAGGACCGGACCTTCAGGCGGATCGGCGGCGCCAAGGTGCTGTCGGTGGATGTGAGAATCATCTCCGCCACCAACAAGGATCTGCTCAAGGCCATTGAAGAGAAGTTGTTTCGTAATGACCTTTATTATCGGCTCCAGGTCATCCCGATCTTTCTTCCACCGCTACGGGAGAGGAGGGATGACATCCTCCTCATCGCCCGGTATTTCATCCAGATGTTCAACCGGGAATTCAACAAGCAGGTCGCGGGGATCAGTAGCGAGGCTGAACTGCTTCTTCAAAACTACCATTGGCCCGGCAACATCCGTGAGTTGAAGAACGTCATCGAGCGAGCGATCATCCTCGGGGCGGATGACCTCCTTGCCGAGGACCATCTCCCGCTGGAGATCGCCGCGCGGTCGGACTCCTCCGTACGACTCTCCGCCTCTTCCTTCATCCTCCCCCCGGAAGGGGTGGATATCGACGAAGTGGAGAAGGATTTGATTCGACAGGCGTTGGAGACTTCCGATGGAAATCAGTCAAAGGCCGCCAAGAAGCTGAACCTGGGTATTGACGCGTTCCGCTACCGAATGAAAAAATTCGATATTATCAAGTGATCGCCATGACTGTCCGGTTTTTTTTGCTGGCCGGCGACTTTATCCTTGCATTACCTTTTTATCTGTTGTACTGATTTTACCGTATTTGTTGTACGGAATATCCGCACTATCGTAATTCACAATTGAATAGATAGACGATAATACTAAACCATCCGCGAGGATGGGACGGAAAGCCTACAGGGTCTCACCGAGACAGCCGGGTCGCCGAAATATCTCAAGGATATAGGTGCGCCCGGATTCTGCATTACCCCCCACTGCGCACCAAATGCGGGCAAACCTATATCATCATGCGAGTCGAGCCGTCGGGTACGAACCCTTCAGCATTACTTGCCGTCACTACGGTAGCTAAATGTTACGTAGCTGATGCATGATGTTTTCTCGCTGCTCCTTTTTGTGTCATTACCTTTCTACTTACTACTGCTTTTCGTGATTCTTTTTTTAATTAATTTTGAAACCTTTTTGTTTCCAGGTAGTGTCGGGTGTTTTGCAGCTATGCAAAAACATGAACTAAAATGCAGTATTCGGGATTTTTTTTGCAGAGACGGGGAATTACAATAATATGGCATTTTTGTTGCAGGTGTATTAGCCGTGAGCTCTCCGCGGTAGATGTTCTGGGACTATAACCCATTAAACCAAAAGGCAACTGAGGCGAACTATGATGACGACAGTAGCAGGCAGAGTACTCAAGGTTCTGGTGTTTTCGCTGGCAGTAGTCGCCATTTCGCGGGGTGAGGCCGTCATGGCTGCGGCATTGCCGGTTGTAACGGGACAGGGGGCCATCGAGCAGGCGCTTCGAACACCCACCGGACTCGCGCTGGGAGCGGGAGGAACCCTGTATGTCGCCGATCCGGCAAACCAGGGAGTAATCAAATTCTCTGCCGCCGGTAAACTTACCCAGAAAATAGCGGTAAAGGGAATACCTCAGGGGGTGGCGGTGACATCCGATGGGCGTCTCCTCGTGAGTACCAAGGAGTCCGTAGCAGTATTTGACCCCTCCGGGACGGAAATCGGGAAGCTGGGGGCCGGGGTTGGTCAATTTCAACGCGCTGCCGGGATCACCGTTGATGACAAGGGGGTGATCTATGTTGCGGATAGCAAGGGGGGGTGTGTTCAGCTCTTCACCAGCGGGGGCGCCTACCTTTCCCGATTCGGCAGTAAAGGGGGGGGCGCCGGTCAGTTCCGGTACCCCACATCCATCGCCTTCGAAAAAATATCCCGCCAGATTGCCGTGGTTGACTCGCTGAACGGTGCGGTGCAATTCTATGACCTGAACGGTGCTTTCCTTCGCTCCATCGGTGGGGTGGGGACCGGGCCTCTCAAATTCATGCACCCCCAGGGAGTGGCTTTCGAATACGGTGCGGCTGGAACCGTTCGGATGTATGTCTCCGACCCGATGCTGCGGAAAATTCAGGCCATCGACCCCACCGGATCGGGGCAGTTTCTCTCCTATATCACTCTTATCCGTGATGGTCAGGCCATCCCCTCGGAACTCGCCTTCGACCAGGCGCTGCACCGTCTCTACAGTGTGGATGGATTGGGGGGAATCAGTTATTACCTCATCGGTGACGGAAGCGTCGTCATCAACAGCGCGACTGTCGTTACCCCCTCCAGCGCCACAGTCCTACCCTCCACAGCCTCATCGACTGCGGGGAGCGTCAACCTGTCCACGGTTTCATCCGTTGCTCCCTTCGTCCTTTCCACCGTGGCTGACGGGAGCACCGTCACCGGCGACTTCCTCGATGTCACCGGTCTGGCGTCGGCTGTTTCCACCGTGACGGTGAACGGACAGGCCGTGGCGGTGGTCAACGGCCTCTTCAGCACGGCTGTTCCGCTGGTCGCCGGATCCAACGAGATCGTCATAACAGTGGTCGATGGTGCGGGAAAAAGCTGGAAAGAGCTCCGGACAGTGAAACATGACGCCAGTGCGCCGGTTGTGTCCATAGCGACAGCCGATGTGCAGGCCACAAGCAAGGCGCTTCTCACGGTAAAAGGGACCACGGAACAAGGCGTCCAGGTATCGGTGGCCGGCGTTCCCGCTGAAATGGACAAACTTGAATGGAGCAGCAACGTTACGTTGACTCCAGGGCTCAATACCATCGAGATCCAGGCCCTGGACCTCACGGGCCAGGTCTCAAGCCAGAAGCGGACGGTTTTTTACAAAACGGTTGCGCCGGAGCTGGCGGTTACCTCCCCGGTTGAGGATCTGGGAACAACCCGGAAAGAACTTGTCCTTCAGGGGGTGACGGGAGCCTCCGGTGAAGTGACGGTAACGGCCGCGATCAATGGAGTCCCACAGCAGGTGACAGTTGAAAGCGGTCGGATCTCTCTTCCGGTGGAATTTCCCCGGGAAGGCGTATATACTCTCACCCTGCAAGCTACGGTTGCCGGTGGAGAGGCGAGCACCGTCAGCCGCACCGTCGTATATCGCGCGCTCCCGTAGCCGCCTGACATAACTGTTTAGACAGAGACTACGGACTTTCTCAAGGATCAGGAGTTGAACATGAACGTATTGATAAGAAGTTTCATTCTGACAGTTCTCTTGGTCGCGCTGGGCGCCGCCTCTGCCTTGGCGATTGATCCCCCCCATGACGCGACTAACGGGATCAGCTGCGCCAACTGTCATTATGCCGGAGCGACCATCAACACCGTCGGGTTCACCAACTTCTGTAATTCCTGTCACCGTCCGGGAGGGATGGCCGAGCTTCACCCCTTCTCCCCCAACGACGCATCCAACATCTTCAATAACGTTACCACCCACCGCACCGGGGTCATCATGCAGCACTCCCACAACTGGGGGGGCTCGCTGGATGTACCCAGGGCAGGCGCGGCGACACCGGTGGCCACGTCGCCGCTGACCTATGTGCCGCTGACCGGGTTATCATGCGATCGTTGTCACTCCATCCATGGACCCATCCAGTCGGCGACCAACTCCTTCCCGTTCCTCAGAATGCAGAAAGAGCAGGATCAGATCTGTTTCGAGTGCCACGGTGTTCGAAAAACCACCAACCAGACGACCGGGTCCCATCCGGTGACCATGACCTATACGTCAGCCATCAAAAAGTTCGCCCGTTATACCACCAAATTTTACACATCTCCGGTCAACGCCAACCCCGCCAACAGCTCCTCGGCCATCAGGCTCAACGGCGGACTCCTGGTCTGCAGCAGCTGTCACGGGATGCATTTCGCCGACTCCAACAGCGCCACCTTCGACAACGCCAGCTCGGTCATTCTCGGTCGGTTGACCCCCGGTGACGGTTTCATCCTCCGGACCGATATGCGTGGCGCCACCCCCAACGCGACGAATATCTGCACCAACTGTCACAAGGGGAAAGTCGCCCACAACCTGAAGAATCAGAATATCCAGTGCGCCGACTGCCATGCCGGTCATGTGGACGAAGCCGATGGTACGAAACCCAATGTCTGGCTGGTGAGACGGTACATGACGTACTCCACCGGAAGCTACAAACTGAACAACCGGACGGGCGCCAAGCCGACCTTCTTTCAGTCCACCTCCGTCAAGAACTATCGGGACGCCAACAGCACCGGCGTCTGTCAGTCATGCCATGTTCTTCCCACAACGGTGGCCGAGCATAGTCTGCCTAACGTGAATTGCAACCTCTGCCATTACCACAACAACCCCAGGGGCTCCTTCACCGCCGAGGGGGGATGCACCAGCTGCCACGGACAACCTCCAACCGCTAATGTCGTCGGTGGCCCCAACGGCTTCGCCGCCGGTTATACGCGGGCGGATGAGTCCCTCACTCCCCACGGAATCCATGCGGTCACCTACTCCTTCAGCTGCGATGCGTGCCACAAGGGAAATACTCATCAGAACGGCGTCTTTACCGATGTATTCCTGAGTCCCGCCGGGACGCTTGCCGCCTCCAACGGCCTCACCCCCGCCTACTCCAGCTCGAGATATCTCTGTTCCAGCACCTACTGTCACAGTGACGGCGCTCCGCGCACCGCTACGGCGGCCAATGGTACGCCCACCGCAGCGTCCGTCATCTGGCTCAACGGCAAGGGGAGTTTCGCCGGAGCGACTCACTGCCAGAAATGTCATGGCAACGCCACGACCCTGATCACCAACGCCCACGCCAAACATGTCAATCCCACCACCGGAAAAGGGTTCGCCTGCGGTGTCTGCCACAGCCAGACGGTGGCGTTCAACAACAGCACCTCCATCCTGGACCGGACCAAGCATGTGAACAACGTCAAGGATGTCTCCTTCGCCGGGGTGGCCACCGGCTCCACCTTCAACGCCGCGGCCGGTGTCGCCACCTGCGCCACCTCCTGCCATAGCAACGGCAAGGGCGCCGCACCGGTGACGGTTCCCGTCTGGACCAATGTCGCGACGGGCGCCTGCGGTTCCTGTCACGACGCGGTCGCCCCACTCATCGGCACCAAGGCGCATCCGGCGCATTTTACCTCGCTCTACGGTCCGAACCTGACCGCCGCGGCGACCACCTGTTCCACCTGCCATACGTTCACGACCGAAACTGCCGCCACGCATGTCAACGGCATCATCAACACTCCGTTGGTGAACTGTACGACCAACTGCCACAAGAACGGCATGATCTTGTCAATAGCATGGCCCGCGGGGGTCCGACTTACCTGTGAGAGCTGTCACACCGGTTCACTCTCCGTCATCGGTGTTACTGCTCCGGACAAGACTCTTTCCGTCACCAAGGGACATACCCAGTCGACCTATACCGGGGCCCCCGTGTGCAACAGTTGCCACAATCCCAACTCGGCTCATATCTCCGGTGTTCTGGGGGACAACGTGCGGCTTACCCTGGCCAATGACAATGGTCAGTGCGCCTCATGCCATAACGTGGTCGCCAAGGTGAAAAGCTCCTTTGCCAACATGAGCACGCACTTCAGCACCAAGGGGGGAGCGCAGGACATGCTCTGCAAGCTCTGTCACGATCCCCACGGAACGACCAACCTCTCCATGGTACGGACCAAGCTGAAGGGGAGTTGGACTAACGCCACATCGTACACCATTACCTACACCAACGCGGTCACCGGCTTTGTGGATACGACGACAAACCGCGGCCTCTGTCAGGTTTGCCACACCAAGACCGCCCACTACCGGTCAGGCGTAGCCGAAGCGAATCACCCGACCAGCGGCTGTCTCACCTGCCATTCGCACCGTGCGGCCGGCGGCGCCTTCAAGCCGAAGAATAGCTGTGACGCCTGCCACGGTTATCCCCCTGCACCTAAAAATGTGGCGGGAATATCCTTCGGCGCCACGGGAAATTACCTCAACTCCGCCTTTGAGGATTACAGTGGCGGTGGCGGCGCTCATCTTGTCGCAAGCCATGTTCCCGCCACGGTCACGGCGACTCAGGGGTGGAGCAACTGTACCCCCTGTCACAACGGAGGGAGTTCGTCGCACCGGATGATCACCCCGGTCAAGACGAATATCGGAAACGTGACGGTTATCCTTGATCCAAAGTATGCGTTCAATCCCGCGGCGTATACCGTCTACAGCAGCGCCAAACTCGTCAATCCCGGCAATATGACCGGCAACTGCAGTAACGTGGAATGTCACTTCAAATCATCACCACGGTGGAGCACACAGCGTTGATCCCAGCTGTGACCAGTCCGAACCCTGAGCCGTTTGACACAGTCGTGAGCTTTTCAAGGAGTAAAAAAATGAAGAATTACCGAAAAATGGGAACCACGTGTATTTCGGTGCTGCTCAGCCTGCTTTCACTAACCGTGCTGTTCATGCATTCGGCTCCGGCCATGGCGGCCAACAACCAGTATAACCTGGCGTGTAATGCCTGCCATGGCATGCCCCCGTTGGATTCCACCCAGCGGGATGTCGCCACCGGCGCCTTCCAGGGAAATCATCAGACTCACGTGGCGCCGGCGGCAACCGCCGTCAACTGCGTGAAGTGCCACAACAACAGCGGCTACGGTTCCGGGCATTACAATGGTGTCATCAACATGGCGGCGCGGATCAACAACTATTCGGCGGTCTCGGTGGGGGCGGCCCGGTATGACAAGGCGGTCTTCTTTAACCAGACGTCCCGTCCCACTCTTTCCACCTGCTCCAATGTGAATTGCCACTTTGAAACCAGGACGCCGGTCTGGAGCAGCGCCATGCCCCAGACCCCGGGGGACTGCAACCTCTGCCACACCTATCCCCCCTCCGTGGGGGTCAGCGGCGTCAGTCACACCAAGCATTACGCCAACGTCGCCGCCTGGGGCGGTCTCTTCGGCCCCCTGGCCTGCACCCCCTGTCACTCCGATGGCGGCGTCAATGGTCAGGCAAAGTGGACCTATGATCACGCCACCAGCGCCGGGAAGCGGCCGGTACATTTCGACGGGACGCTGGGGTATACGGGGGCTGCCACCAACATCTTCCCCAGTCAGGCCGCCAGCCGTGTCTTCGGCTCCTGTTCTAATACCTACTGTCACAGCAACGGCGTCCAAGGGGTCGGCAATGTGAAAGTCGCGTCGCCGGTCTGGGGCGCCAAGACCACCTGTGGCAGTTGTCACGCTTCCCCCATGGTCAGCAACGGTCATAGTTTCCATCTGGCCGCCACCTACAACTACGGCTGTGAACTCTGCCACGCCTCCACCGTCACCAACAGTACGACCATTTCAAATGTCTCGCTTCACACGAACAATATTGTGGAAGTAGGCTTCGGCGGTATCGCCGGGAGCGGGAGCGGTGTCGCCTCCTGCGGCGCCACCTACTGTCACACCGGCTCCACCGTAACTCCGGTCTGGAACAATCAGGCGTCCGTCTCCTGCGGCAGTTGCCACAAGGCCGATAATGCAACCCTAACCAGCAATGCCCACCCGGTTCATCTCAACAGCGCATCGGTTGCCTACGGTCCCACGTACCTTCAGGGGCTTGCCGGCGGCTCCGCCGCAACCTCCTGCAAGGTCTGCCATACGGTTTATCCGGCCAATCACGCCAACAACGTCAAGGATGTCAGCCTCGCTTCTTGTGGCGCGGGGATTGCCGGAAACAACTGTCACGGCAATACGATCCTGACGGTGGCCAACTGGAAGACGGCACGGAGCGCCATCACCTGTGAAGGGTGCCACACCGGCCCCGCTCTTTCCGTGATCCCCACGGGAGCGGCCACCTCTGTCACCGCCCCCGACGAGACCCTGAGCA
>CAIUUR010000441.1 GCA_903902345.1 uncultured Geobacteraceae bacterium
TAGTTGACGGGGTTGAGTATCTGGTAGAACTTCCTTTGCGAGCAGATATAGCTCTTATCAAGGCAAAAAAGGGAGACCGGGCAGGAAACCTGGTCTATGAAAAGGCCGCCCGGAATTTTAATCCGTTGATGGCGCTTGCCGCGGATCTGGTCATTGCGGAGGTTGATGAAGTGGTCGAAGTTGGCGAGATTGATCCTGAAACAGTTATAACGACGGGAATTGTAGTGGACAAAATGCCGGACACCACCGGTTTCGGCAGCTATTGCGAGTCCGGTCAGGTCATACCGGTCACCCTCGACGGAGTCGTCGGCAGCTATGCACACAGCATGTATTTAAACGACCTTCCACCAATTGCCGGAGGACGTGAACTGTGGGGATTTCCCAAAAAATGGGGTGAACCTGAACTGCGCGTCCACAAGGATACTCTGGTAGGCACCCTCGATTATGGAGATATTCGGATTGCAACCGGCACCATGGGTTTCAAGCATACCGCCATGGATTGCGAATCGGTGAAAAAATCGCTGGGAGCCCCTTCCTTCCTGCTGAAGATAATTCCTCATGTAGACGGGACTGCCCGTATCTGCGAACTGGTGCAGTATAGCTTGACACAAATTACCGTAAAAGGGGCCTGGAGCGGCCCCGGTGCCCTTGAACTGCATCACCACGCACTGGCTCCGGTGGCGCAATTACCGATATTGGAAGTACTATCCGCACTTCACATTGTGACGGATGTAACCCTGCCGCTGGGAACAGTCGTTTATGATTACCTGGAGAGGTCGTTAGCATGATAAACTCGGAGAAAACGGTAATCCAGGTACGTTAAAGGAGTTTTTGTCGATGGCACGGACAGGGATGGAGTTTCACCGATCAGGCAGGGTCAACTGGCTGCGTGCGGCGGTGCTCGGTGCGAATGATGGCACCATATCGGTGGCAAGTCTCGTCGTTGGTGTTACCGCGGCTGGAATTACGCAGGAAAACATCCTGGTGACGGGTGTGGCCGGTCTGGTTGCCGGAGCCATGTCCATGGCGGCGGGCGAATATGTGTCGGTTCAGTCGCAAGCCGACACTGAAGCGGCGGATCTCGAAACGGAAAAGCGGGAACTGGATATTGAGCCGGAAAACGAATTGACCGAACTGACCGCCATTTATGTGAGCCGTGGACTCGATCAACCGCTGGCACGGCTCGTGGCTGAAAAGTTGATGTCCCGTGATGCCCTCGGAGCACACGCCCGGGATGAACTCGGCATTACGGAGACTCTGCGGGCACGGCCGATTCAGGCGGCACTCTCCTCCGCGGGTTCCTTCGTAGCAGGTGCGGTTATACCGCTGATTACCGCGTGGCTGGCGCCTGCGGCCATGATAGTCCAAGTCACGTATGCAACGGCTCTTACAGTTTTGATCCTTCTCGGAGGAACCGCCGCATACGCCGGCGGCGCCTCCGTTACGAAGGGCGCCCTGCGTGTCGCGTTCTGGGGAGCACTGGCAATGGGGATATCTGCGGGCGTCGGCAAACTCTTTGGCGCCGTGGCATCATGATTTTTTTTGTGTCTCCGGCATACAGAAGAAGAGAGTAGCAAATGCGGCGGCTGCAACCGAGGCCAGGAAAATAAAGCCTGAAGTGAAACCAAAGTGGTGCACGATGGAACCGGCAATGATCTGGCTTAAAGAAATGCCGATGCCGATGGCCGCACTGAAGGCTCCCAACATGAGATTGAAGCGACCACTCCCTTCAGTGAGGTCGGCGATGACAAGAACGGCGACAACTCCGAAAATGCCTGAAGCCGTTCCGTCAAGGATCTGAATCACGATCAGAGCGTCCGCGTTACTGGTCATGGTATACAACAGACCGCGAACCAGGAGCGCGCCGAAGGAGATCAGCAGCAGCGGCTTCCTCCCCCACAACCCCGCTTTTTTACCCGACCAGGAAGCGAGCAGGGCTATGACCAGCTGTGTGGTCACCACGCAACCCGACATGAACATCATGGGGTTCAGAGTGCTTCCCTTGGCGGTTAATTGGCCCAGGAGCGGCAGCATCGCGGCACTGGAAAACTGAAACAGGACCGAACAGGCAAGAAAGACAATCACCCTCCGATCCCGAAATACCGAAAGCGCCCCGGTGGAGATCCGTTCTTCGGCCTTTATCGTTGCAACCACTACACGATGGAAATAGATGTCGTCAGGGCCGACAATGAACTGGCACAATACGGTGGGAATCGCGCTTACCGCCACGAAAAAAAAGATGCTCCGATTGGAAAGGTAGTAGCCCAGCAGTCCCATGGAAACAGCGGCCACAACGTTACCCGCCGAAAAAAACGCCAGGTTGCGTCCCTGCCGGCGATCAAAGGCCGCCAGTCCCACAACCTCAAGGGAGACCGCACAGATGGCCGGGCCGAGAATACTCATGGTGCTGCCGA
>CAIUUR010000442.1 GCA_903902345.1 uncultured Geobacteraceae bacterium
AATCGGCAGTCAAGGGCGCCCGCAAGGGGCGCCCCTACAAAACTGCGTTCAGAATAATGGTATACTCTTTACCGCGGACTACCTAAGAGGGATGGGATCTACAATTGGGACCTGAAAAAACTATTTGCACACGTCTTGGAGAGATGACGAATGAACGTTGAACAGATGAAGGTCGTGCTGAAGGAGATCCTGCTGAAGACGGATCTGACCGTCTGCGTGGTGGGGCACCGGGGGGTGGGGAAGAGCGCCGGGGTCATCCAGGTCTGCCGGGAGATCGGCCGGCGCTATCTTCCCTTACGTCTGGGACAGATGGAGGTGGGGGACCTGGTGGGGATTCCCTACCGGGAGGGGGAGGTCATGAACTGGTCCCGCCCTTCCTGGTGGCCCGCTGACGATGCCCCCGCCGCCGTCGTCCATTGCGACGAGCTGAACCGGGCGCAGCAGGAGGACACCCTCCAGGCTATCTTCCAGTTTGTGGAGCCCCCCGCCGAGGGGGAGCTGCGAGCGCTCCATACCCATACGCTTCACCCCAAGCACAAGGTGGTGGTTACCATCAATCCCCCCGACGGGACCTACCAGGTGGCTCAGTTGGATCGGGCGCTTCTCGACCGGATGATCATCATCTCCGTGGAGACCGATTACGCCTGCTGGGCCAGCCATGCCCGTAATCGGGAGTTTGACCTTTCCGTGCAGCAGTTTTTGGCCGGGAACAGTCATCTCCTGGCGCGGCAGGGGAGTCCCGTGGATATGGATGTGGAACCCACCGAGCGGGGGTGGGAGATGGTGAGCACGCTGCGTCGCTGCTGCCGGTTCCCCGACAATCTGGAGATGGAGGTCTACGCCGGGATCGTGGGAAGGGAGGCGGCGGTGATTTTTCTCCGGTGGTGTTACGATCAGAAAGGGAGGCCGGTGACCGCCGCCGAGGTGCTGGAGTCGTGGATTGACGTGCGAGAGAAGGCGGCGGCCCAGCGGGACGACCTCCAGGCGGCCACCATGAACGAACTCCTGACGGTACTTCCGTTGCGTCGGGATCTGGCGGAAGACGAGGAGGATAACCTCGTCGCCTATCTGGGGATACTCCCTCGTGATCTCCGGTTCGGCATGGTGAAGTCGCTCCTCCGGACGCCCCATCTGGCGGAGGTCATCAGCCGAGACAGGTATGATGGTATCGTTCTGGACGCCATTGGAGCGATCTGCGAAGAGGTTCGGTAGGGGGACGGCGCGCCGTGCCCTGCCGGTCTGTTCGGTTCGCGGGTGTTACGTAGGGGCAATTCATGTGTTGCCGCTACGTAACACCCGCCCCACATCTACACGGTTTTTCGGTGAATTCCAGATGTTCTCTGCCGTTACCACCGATTGCCTCAACTGCCTTGCCGGTACAAATAAAAACCCGACAAATCCTTTTTTGATTGTTCCGTCGTCTCGGATTACGAGCGGCAAGGTGTGCACCAGGGACAGAGGGTGTCATCCCCATTGACCGCAAAAACGGTATAGTTTATACTCCCAATTGTAAATCTTCTCAGAGGAGGCGCCTATGAACGCCACGGCAAAGGACCTGCGCTTTCATTCCAAGGAACTGCTGGATACCGTCACAAGGGGAGAAGAGGTTGTCATCACGTATCGCGGGAAGCCATGCGCCAAGCTGGTTCCTTTCTCCCCTGAGATACGCAAGGCTGAAACAAATGAGCTGTTTGGCATCTGGAAGGACCATGATGCTACGCAGGATGTTGATGGGTATGTGCGGAAGTTGCGGAAAGGGAGATTCTGATGATGCTTCTGGATACCGATGTGCTGATCTGGTACCTGCGAGGTAATGAACAGGCGCGTGAGGCCATCGAAAACATGAACGGTTTTTCCCTGTCTGTCGTCACCTACATGGAGTTGGTCCAGGGGATGAGAAACAAGCAGGAACTGAAAAGCCTCCGGCAGGCTCTTCGGGGCTGGAACGCCGGAATTATCTACCTCTCGGAGGAGATATCCGCAAAGGCGATGTTTTTTGTCGAACAGCACTTTTTGAGTCACTCTCTTGAGTTGGCTGACGCCCTGATTGGCGCGACGGCCATAGCTCACGGCATACCGCTCCTGACGGGGAATGAGAGGCATTACAAAATGCTGTGCGATCTGGAACTCCGAACATTTATTACGGATCGGACCCGTTTTCACGACCCTTGAGAGATTTCGTTGGTGTCATAATGAAGCATGGTTCCTATTCGGTCATTCGTAGGGGCGATCCTTGTGATCGCCCGTCTTGATCTGCCCGGTCGGTCCGTCCGGTTTGATCGTAGAGTGTGCACCTGGTTAATGGTGCGCACCAAAAGCCGTGCACACCCTACGATTTGACGCCATTGGGGCGATTGTCGTGGGGGTCCGGTAGGGGCAATTCATGGATTGCCCCTACATTCCGTCCGTGTCGACGTCGCGGATACCCCGCGGCAAATATCTATTGTTCATTAACCACGTTTCTGCTACGGTTCCCCTCGTTAATTCTATAATGAGGGAGGCGCGGCATGGCCGGCGCGGTGCGAACAGGTTCACACGATTCGACCCATTACGGTTTGTACCTTCTTGAATCAACGTCAATATGCCGCCGGCGCTACGGATCATTTCCGTGCGCCGGCTTTTTAATGTTGTCACGATTTCGTTCACATGGCCGTAATTTTGAGTGGTAGCCATCTTTGCGGTCTTGCCTCTTGCCTGTCATCCTGAGCAAAGCGAAGGATCTGCTTTTGTTTGCAGTCAATTCACCAGCAGATCCTTCACTCCGTTCAGGATGACAGGCTAAAAGACAGGATGACAACTAATGCCTGTCATTCTGAGTGCAACGAAGAATCTGCTTGATTTCGACAACGGTATCTTCTCTCCGTTCAGCGGTAGGGTGTGCACCGGGTTCATGGTGCGCACCGAAACCTGTGCGCACCCTACGACTCCGATTCGGCATGGTAAAGTCGCTCCTCCGGACGCCCCATCTGGCGGAGATCATCAGTCGCGACAAGTATGATCATGTTGTTTTGGACGCCATTGGTGCGATCTGCGAGGAGGTCAGGTAGGGGCACGGCGCTCCGTGCCCCTACGTCGGGGTTTGTTCCGATTTGTAGGGGCGTATGGCATACGCCCCTTGTCGATCTTTCCCTTGACGCCAATGTGTCAGGGCGAACGCCGTTCGCCCCTACGATACACGGTTTTTTGTGGATTCCCCCCCACATTCCGAACGTGCGGCCATCGCGGATACCCCGCGACTAATTCCTATTGTTCATTGATCACCCTGTCTGTTTCAGATCAAGACGTCAACTCCCGCAATACCTCCGGGTGGTGATAAGCGACTTTCAGGAGAGTGACTGCAGCTCCTGACGGATTTTTTCGTCCCTGTTCCCATTCCTGAAGTGTCCGTAGTGAAACACCGAGAAGTCTCGAAAACGCGGTCTGTGATAAACCGGTGGCTGCCCTGGCTGCAGTGACCTCGACCTTGGCTGCAGAAATTATCTGCTCTTTCTCGATTGTTCCGTCGCATCGGGTGATGAGCCGTCGGACAGAGCCGTCATCCTGGGGAATAAACTCGGTTTTGCGAGCCCATGTCCCTTGTGGTATGTTCGTGAGAGATTGGAGCAGTTCGGCGTTCAGATCTCGGCCGTTTTCAAATTCAGCAAGTTCATGATCGTTCAGTTTAGCCATGACTAAAGTGCTCCTTAAGGCGTTTAAGGATGCCCGGTTCTATGTTGTCCTTAACGTTTTTGGCGTACATGGTGACGAGTACGATTGTTCCTGGCGGTAGTCGCAGGAAATAGATGATTCGAACTCCACCGCGTTTGCCCCGGCCCTCCGCTGCCCAGCGGATTTTACGGCACCCACCTGATTTTGGGATAACGTCGCCCACTTCATGGTTGGCAAGCAGATACTGCTGCAGTTCCATGAATTCGCCATCGTCCAGGTACTTGTTACGTACATTCGCAAAAGGGTGGAGTTCAATAAAGGTAAACATGGTTATAATGTACGGCAGTGGCGTATATAAATCAACGAGAAAATCAGATGAACCGCAGGGTATGCACCGGGTTCATTGTGCGCATCATAAACCTGTGCGCACCCTGCGATTTGGATGCCGTTGGTGCGATCATAGAGGGGTTAGGGTAGGGGGCAATTCATGAATTGCCCCCTACATTCCGTTCGTGTCGACGTCGCGGATACCCTGCTGAAAATTTCTATTGTTCATTAACCACGTTTCTGCTACGGTTCCCCTCGTTAATTCTATAATGAGGGAGAAACGGCATGGCCGGCACGGGGCGAACAGGTTCACACGATCCGACCCATGACGGCCCGTACCTTCTTGAATCAACGTCAAACTGAAGTCGGTAAATGCAAAGAACGTCTGAACCGCGATTCGTAGGATTCAAGGATTTACTTGATTGTGTTTGTCATTTTGGAGGTCGCATATGCAGGCCGTTACCTGCAGCGAAGCACGTCACAGCCTTAAAAACTTCATGGATGATGCGTGCGGCAACCACGAACCCATTCTTGTGACACGACGCAAGGGTAAGAGCGTTGTCCTCTTGAGCCTGGAAGATTACGAGTCTTTTCTGGAGAGCGAATATCTCCTTTCAAGTCCTGCCAATGCCGCGCGACTCATGCAATCTCTACAAGAAGCCGCAGCCGGTAAACGATCATCCCTGGATGCTCTCGAACGGTGAATATTACCCTTACGCCGACTGCTCTGGATGATCTACGCCATCGGCTGAGAAGTGATAAGCGCCAAGCTGAACGAATCTTTGCACTTTTTGAAGAAATGCGCCGAACTCCTTTTGAGGGAACGGGAAAGCCGGAACCGCTCCGCTTTCAACTTGCCGGTTGCTGGTCTCGAAGGATCGACCGTGAACATCGTCTCGTCTACCAAGTGGAAGAATCAGAGATTGTCGTTCTCGCTTGTCGTTATCACTATTGACTAAACTCAAAGGCCGGACTCCATGAGGAGACCGGCCTTTGAGTTTAACGAAATGATCGTGACGGCTATTTCCCGCCCACAACCCCGGCAAAATAGTCGATGGTTCTCTTGAGCCCCGCCTCCAGTTCCACCGCCGGCGCCCACCCCAGTTTTTCCTTGGCCAGGGAGATGTCCGGCTGCCGCTGACGGGGATCGTCGGCGGGGAGCGGCTTGAAGATGACTTTCGACGAGGAGCCGGTGAGACCGATGATCCTTTCCGCGAATTCCAGAATGCTGGTTTCCACCGGATTTCCCAGGTTCACCGGACCGGTGAAGTCGTCCCTGTTCATGAGCCGGATCAGCCCCTCCACCAGGTCGGAGACGTAGCAGAAGGAGCGGGTCTGGGAGCCGTCGCCGTAGACGGTGATATCCTCACCACGTAGCGCCTGCACGGTGAAGTTGGAGACCACCCGGCCGTCATGCTCAGCCATCCGGGGGCCGTAAGTGTTGAAGATCCGGGCGATCCTGATATCCACGTTGTTTTGCCGATGATAATCCATCATGAGGGTCTCGGCCACCCGTTTCCCCTCGTCGTAGCAGCTCCGGATTCCGATGGGGTTCACGTTCCCCCAGTAGCTTTCGGTTTGGGGGTGGATTTCCGGGTCGCCGTAGACCTCGGAGGTGGAAGCCTGGAGGATCCTCGCCTTGACCCGCTTGGCCAGTCCCAGCATGTTGATGGTTCCCATGACGCTGGTCTTGGTGGTCTTCACCGGGTTGTACTGGTAATGGACAGGGGAAGCGGGGCAGGCCATGTTGTAGACCTGATCCACTTCCAGGAGGATCGGCTCGATGATGTCATGCCGGATCAACTCGAAGCGGTGATTGTCCAGAAGATGCCGGATATTCCCCTTGCTCCCGGTAAAGAAGTTATCAAGACAGACGACGTCGTGTCCCTCGGAGAGGAGTCGTTCGCAGAGGTGGGAGCCGATGAAGCCTCCGCCGCCGGTGATGAGAATGCGCATGGAAACTCCTGAAAACAGTGACTAGTGACTGGTGACTGGTGACTGGTAAAACTGGTGACTGGTGACTGGCCAGAACCAGTTGCCGCAAAATTGGAGCCTGTTTCCTGAATGAATTGCTACGATTATGACGTGCCAGTCACTAGTCACGAGTCACCGCTTCTCAGTCACCAGTCACCATTCACTGTTTCTCAGTCACTGCTTTTATCGCGTAATGTTTGTATCAACTTTTGCAACATCTTGGAGATGCTGGATATTTGCTTGCGTAGATCATTGATTGAGTCATGATCACCGAAGTTGAGCTTTTGCGCAATAAGTAACTGGGTGCTCAACTCACGGCTGAGCCCGCAGAAATCGAGAGGAAGTGAATGAATTCGCGAGATCCCAGCCTTGCCGCGCCTTCAGCAATATTGCTACCGATGG
>CAIUUR010000443.1 GCA_903902345.1 uncultured Geobacteraceae bacterium
CCCTCGCCGTTGACGCCTCAAATAGCCCAACTATCTATAATACAACAATTCTTTTTTCGCAAATGATTTCGCTAAATCCGAAAAACGAAGCATTTGCGAAAACGTGCCGTATACAGCATCGCATAACTCAGCCAACATACTGATTTATATGGCAATTTTTTTCAGCACTCCGAGCAGAAACGGACGATTTTCGCAAGAGATTTTTGACAACGGTCATTTCAAGCTATTTTCGTAAATTTTTCGAGGTCTCTCTTCATGAGCAGCGGTGACCGCATAACGTAACTAGCTGTAATACCTCAATTCACCCATCACCTGACTTTTCGCAAATCGTTTCGCCGAGCCACTGCTGCGACATCATCCGAACTATCCGTATTTGCGAGTTATTTCACCTATCATAACGTCCGGCAGCTCTCCATTCAAAAACATTTCACGACCTCGCGAGGAGCAGCCGCCGCGCCTTGCCTGTCTGCCTTGTCCAGACAACTCTTGCAGATTTCATAATAGAGGACACAATCTTCCCGAGGCTTGACCATCGCGCCAATCTTTTCCTTCACGTCCTCCAGTTGTTTCTGCGTAATGAAACATTCAAAAACACTTCGATTAACCCGTCGACCGTGCGACTCCAGCAGCTTGCAGACTTCCCGCCGCTTCTTGTTCCGCTCGATATCATAGGCGATGACGAAGAATTTTTTCATATCACCAGCGCGCCACATACGGCACATAATGAGGCGCCTCGCCCAACAGGTATTCCGCCACCCCCTTGGCCTGCTCCCTGATGATTTCACCCAGTCGAAGCGAGCGACCCCGATACGGTTCCGCCGTATTGATCCTCTCCAAGATCGCCGTCGCCAGCTTTTTACGGGTTTCCTCCGCCAGAAAATCGCCGTCCATGCGAAACTCCGTGCCCCGAGTAAGCATGGAGAAGACCACCCGGTCAACAATCTGCGCCCGAAATTCCTCAATGAGATCGTAGATCAGAGTCGGTTTGCCCGACTGCGGCTTGTGCAGAAAACTGAGATACGGTGAAAACCCCTGCCGGGAAACGGCATGCCAGATCTTGGCGTAAAGGATACCGTAGCCGTAGTTGAGCATCGAATTAACCTGATCCGTGGCCCCCTGACCGATTCGACCGGAAAAATCGATAACATCCGTCAACAACTGCTGCATGATGACCCAATACGCGGCGGCGGCCACCCCTTCGTATCCCATGAGTTTACCGCGCAAGGTTTCATGATCCAGTTCGGCCAGCCCTTTTACTTCACGGATCATAGACTCCATCGTAGCTATCTGCTTGGTAAATTCCTTGTTGAATTCTTCATGCCGGTCCCCCTTGCGGTACTTGTGATAGTACTTGGCAAGATTCATCTGATTGCGAATCTTGCCGGAAACGAAGGCACGCGCCAGAATACTCCCCTTGCTTTCGAGATGCGTGGCCAGTTGCGCCAGTTGCAGCGGCGCATGGGCCGATTGAAAGGGAAAGATCCGGGCATAGGGCATCCCCCCCTGGGAGATGAAATCGATGGGTATCTTGCGCTCGGCCGCATGCGCTATCACATTGGAGGAGAGGGTCACATTCAATGAGGTGATGATAATATGCTTCAGATTGGCCAGAGGCGCCTCGTGGAGGACCGCTCCTCTTACCTTGACGACAATCCCTTTCTGGGTCTTGCCGATGAAAGCGCCGGGGCTGTGCACGACCAGCTCGAAGCCCTCGGCCTGGAGTTTGGCGTATTCCTTCTTGCGCTGCTGAACCGGATCACCCTGCTTGATGGCCTTGGCATCCTTGTCGTCCACGGAGCGAACGGCCCGTTCCTTCCGGGCGCTCTGCACGAGTATCCCCTTGAGCTCTCCGTTTTTTCGGATCTGATAGGTTTTTGAAAGGAACGTTACGCCGTTGAGAAGGTCAACCAGAATCTGCTTTGAAGCGACCGCGCCGGCGAGCCAGGCACGACGCGCCTCATCCTTGAGAGCGGCAGTGAGGCTTTCGTCTATCAGTTCCAGATAGCGCTGGGGCAGAATCTTTCCGTAATACTGCTCGATCCCCTGAAGAGACTCCGACAGATGTTTCAGCGAGAGCATGGCGTCGCTCTTGACCGCAGTCCGCACCTTCTCCTTCAACGATTCCAGTTTTTTATCACTGACCAGCCGCTCACTCCCCCGAAACGTAATACCGAGAAACTCGAAACCTTCGGCCAAGGACGTAACCCGGCTCTCCGGGTTCAGCTTGAGCTTCAGACGCCCCTTGATGACCCCTTCGAGACAACGATAGGCGCTCTCCGCCTCCTCCCGGGTATGGCAAAAGGCCACATAATCATCCGCATACCGCACATAGGCCAACTCATGCCGGACAGCCTCATGATCCAGCGCCCCCAGATAGAAATTCGCCAATAACGGTGAAATCACCCCACCCTGAGCTATCCCCTCTTCGGCATCGGTCCAGTTCAGCCGATTATCGACCCGTCCCATCTTGAGCCAGAGCTTGATCAGATTGAGCAGTCGCGGCTCACTCAGCCGTTTTTCCAGCATCATGGTCAGTCGGTCATGATTTATGGTGTCGAAGAAACGGGCGATATCGCAGCGGACCACCCATTCCCGTTTTTCACCAAAGAGCAGGTGCGATACTCGGGCGATGGCTCGGCCCGGCCCTTTATCCTTACGGTACGCATAGCTCACGTCCAGAAACATCCGATCCAGAAGCGGTTCCAACAGGGTACAGGCAGCTCGCTGAACCACCTTGTCACGGACGGTCATCAGGCCGAGAGTTCGGAAATCGTTATTTCCCTTGGGAATTTTTACAGCCTTGTAGGGTTGGGGGGCATACGCGCCCGAGCGAAGTTCCTCGCCAAGGCGTTCAAGGTGGGAGTTGAGATGGGCGGCGAACTCTTCAAGGGTAACGCCGTCGATACCGCCGGATTTGCCCTTATGTTGAATCTCGTCCCATGCCGCGCTCAGGTTTTCAATCCGGCAAAGTTGCTCATACAACGTCGGCATGGTTCGACCTCGGCAAGGGTTCAGGTTCGAGGTTCAGGGTTCAAGGATCGAGGTTCAGGGTTCGAGGTTCGAGGTTCGTGGGCCGAGTTGTGGGGTGTGCGGGGGTTTTCGGTTATTCCGGTCTTCCACGACTGTCATTCCGGCAGGTTTTAAGCCGGAATCCAGACTCTAACTGGCATAAAACTGATGCTGAACAAATAGGTA
>CAIUUR010000444.1 GCA_903902345.1 uncultured Geobacteraceae bacterium
AGGTAGAAGCGAAGCTGCCAGGAATCAGGCTCTTTCTCCAGGAGAGCCCCGAAGACAGCGGCCGCGGCATCATATCGTTCAAGCTCCAGATAAAGGAGGCCGATTTTCCGCTGATTGTCACTACTGTCACGCCCGGATGCCACCGACTCCTTGAGCAGAGTAAGGGCATCCTCATATCGTTGCTGCTGAATGAGGAGCTGGACGAGATGCTGTCGGACAACGGCATTTTCCGGGTTACTATCCAGGAGGTTCCGATAGGTGGTGACAGCGTCATCCGTGAGTCCCTGGGATTCCTGGGAGAGCCCCAGGTCGATGAGCGCCTGTTCGAAGTCGGGCTTGGAGGCCAGCGCCCGTTTGAAGTAGACGATAGCCTCCTTGGAGAGCTTCATCTGCTCATAGCTCTTCCCCAGGTAGTAGTTAACCAGCGTCGAGTCAGGGTCCCGTTCCAGATATGATTTAAGAATCTTCACCGCCTTGTCGTACTCAAACAATTTGACATAGGATACGGAGAGGTGAAGATAGGCGTCTTCCTTGGATGGATCAAGCGCGATGGCCTTGAGATAGTGAGGCGCCGCCTCATCATTGCGCCTGACCATGGTGAAGAGATTCGCCAGGAGAAGCTGGGCCTGCCGACTTTCCGGGTCGAGAGTCACGGATCTTTCCGTGGCGGCAATGGCCTCCTGAATCCGGCTGCTCTTCATGTAGATACCCGCAACCGCCAGATGGAGATAGGCCGCATCCGGATCATCGTCCAGGGCAGTCCCAATGAGTTGAAGCGCACCGTCGGGATCACCCTCAAGGAGTCGCAGACGGGCCCGCGAGTATTGATAGAGCGAACGGCTCTTCAGTTCCCGGGCAACGACAGCACTGTTCCGGTCGGTGGAGAGCGATACGGCTCCACCGGTTACGCAGGACGCCAAGGGAGTAGTCATGCAAAGGGTAAGGAGGAGACGAGTAATCAGGAGCCTGTCCATGGTATATTCCGTTCATACATGAGGAGCATTTTGACGCAGGGGGACGGGTGAAAACCGGATCACTCCGCGGGAGAAGTGGAAAGGATCGATACGGCTGTCCCCGATATCGGAGCAACGTAGCACAGATATGCGGAAACGGTCAAATAACAAAAGACATCTGTCATCTTTGTTGTATAGTTTTTATCAGCAGAATATACCGTGACTTTCCTGCCCACGGTTTGGGGGAGGAGACAGATGAACAGCAGCGATATCGATTCACTTCTGCAGCCGGACGCCTACCCCGACCCGACATCCACCGTGCAGCTGATTCAGACTCACGTCTCCCTGCTATTCATTACCGACCAGTTTGTTTATAAGGTGAAGAAACCGGTGGCGCTGGGGTTTTTGAACTTTACGACTCTCCAGCGTCGATTCTTTTACTGTCACGAAGAACTTCGCCTTAATCGCCGCCTGGCGCCGGAGCTTTATCTTACCGTGGTACCCATCAGAAAGAGTTCCCGCGGCGTTTCGTTCCACGGTTCCGGCGCCGTGGTGGAGTACGCCGTCAAGATGGTGCGTCTCCCCGAGGAGCTGATGATGAACAGGCTCCTGACGCAGGGTACGGTTACCACCGATCAGATCCGTGATCTGGCCGGCATTGTCGCCCGCTTCCACCTGGCAGCAGCCGCAGGTCCGGAGATCGCACCCCACGGTTCGCCGGAAGCAATCAGCGGCAACTGGGAAGAGAGTTTCAACACTGTCCGGCAATTCGTGGGAACAACGGTGAGCCCGGCTGATTTCCATCTTATCCGCCGTTGGGTCGAACGGTTTCTCCAGGATCACGAACTTCTGCTCCGACGGCGTGTTTCAGACGGATTCATCCGTGAAGGGGACGGAGACCTGCACTCCGGTAATATCTGCCTCACCTCCCCACCCGTCATTTTCGACTGCATCGAATTCAGCGAAAGGTACCGCTGTCTGGACACGGCCGCGGATGTGGCCTTTCTCCTCATGGATCTGCATTATTACGGCGCCGGTTCCCTGGCGAGGGATTTCCTGGCTGAGTACCGCGCCATCACCGGAGACGTCGGTGCTGGGGAACTTCTCACCTTCTACGCCTGTTATTGGGCATTCATTCGAGGAGAGGTGGAGAGCATCACGGCACACGATCCGAATCTACCACCTGGGGAAAGAAACAGAGCGGAAGAAAGCGCCCGGCGGCACTTCCGTCTGGCCCGGGGAATAATTCTCCGAGAGAAGCTGCCCCAAACACTCTTCATTACCTGTGGACTCAGCGGCAGCGGCAAGAGCGCCGTGGCTGGTGAACTTGCCTTTCAACTGGGTACCGAGCTCCTCTCCTCCGACCTGCTGCGCAAACGGCTTGCGGGGATCCCCGCCACCACACGCGGTGACGGCGACGGCTCCGACTCAATCTATGGTCCGTCCTTCACCCGAAGAACCTACGACACTCTTCGGGAACTGGCGGGAGATATTCTGGAGGAAGGAGCAAGCGTGGTCGTTGACGCTACCTTTCGGGATCCCCGGGAGCGGAAACTGTTTCGTGACCTGGCGCGAATTAGTGGCGTACGTTTCATGATTCTCTACCTCCGTTGCTCCCAAAAGCTGCTCCTGGAGCGGCTTCTCGCACGGGAAGGGCGCCGCGACCTGATCTCCGATGCCCGTACGGAGCAGTATCTTCGGCAGAAAAACGAATTCAGACCACCGAAAATCGTCCCGGGTGAGGTAATGGTTGTCGACACGGCGGAAACTTTATTGCATACTGTGGACGTGCTACTGACCTCTCTGGGAGTTCTGCCATGTGGTCACGACTGAAACGACTCCTCCTGACGCGTCTCCGATTACGGGAATCATGGATTCTCTTCTTCGTGTTCGGCGTTATTATGATGAACTATCCCTTCATCAGCATCTTCAACAAGCCGACGCGACTCTTTGAGATCCCGATTCTTTACCTTTATCTCCAGATCGGCTGGGCCGTTTCAATCTTTGTCATCTGGCTCTTCAATAAGGCCAATGGTCAGTATGACCGTGACGGCGCTCCGGAAGAAGGACCTTGATGTTTCAGCCGGTACTGGTAGTCGGAGTCTCCCTCCTCTATATACTCCTGTTGTTTCTCATTGCCGCCTGGGCTGAAAAACGTCAGGCGGCGGGGAGAAGCATCGTCGCCAACCCCCACGTCTATTCACTCTCCATCGCCGTCTACGCCACCGCCTGGACCTATTACGGTAGCGTGGGTAAGGCTGCCACCACCGGTCTTGATTACCTCCTCATCTATCTGGGACCCTCTCTCACCGCCTTTTCCTGGTGGTTCGTGCTCAGGAAAACGGTGCGAATCTGTCGGGAGAACAACATAACCTCCATTGCCGACTTCATCGGCTCACGCTACGGCAAGTCCCAGCGCCTGGGAGGTCTGGTTACCCTTATCACCGTGCTGGGAACCATGCCGTACATTGCACTCCAGTTGAAGGCGGTTTCCACCTCCTTTGAGATCCTCTGCGGCCAGCAGCATATCACTATTCCTCTCCCCGGGAGCGGGAGCTTCTCCGTGGGAACCAGCGCCCTGGTTGCGGGGGTCCTGGCCATTTTTGCCGTTCTCTTCGGCGCCCGGCGGCTCTCCTCCACGGAGCGGCACGAAGGTCTGGTGGCCGCTCTCGCCATGGAGTCGGTGGTCAAGCTCTCCGCCTTCATGGGGGTGGGGATCTACGTCACCTTCTTCCTCTTCGATGGTTTCCACGACATCTTCGGCCGGATGCTCGCCGTTCAGCCCGAGCTGCTTGAGCGGCTGGTCACCTTCGGCGGACCCGGCAAGGTCTCCTACTCGGCCATTTTTGCCATGCTGACGGTCTCCATGGGGGCGATCATGCTTCTCCCCCGTCAATTCCATGTCATGGTGATCGAAAACGCCGACGAAAACCATATCAGGGAGGCCATGTGGCTCTTTCCTGCCTACCTTTTTCTCATAAATCTCTTTGTCATGCCCATAGCCCTGGCCGGGATTCTCGTCAACGGCTCCGCCACCGGTTCCGATTTTTTCATGCTCTCCCTCCCGCTGAAGGGTGGACACCCCTGGCTGGCGCTTCTGGTCTTCCTGGGTGGGGTTTCCGCCGCTGCCGGGATGGTCATGGTGGAATCCATCGCCATCAGCACCATGCTTCTGGATCACCTCCTCATGCCGGTCCTTGTCCGGATCACACCCCAGAAATGGTTTCCTCTCCTCCTCCTGAATCTCAAGCGGTGCGGCATCCTCCTGGTGGTTCTCCTGGGGTATCTCTACCACGCTATTGCCGCCGACCAGTATACTCTGGTAAACATGGGGATCATCTCCTTTGTGGCCGTGGCCCAGTTCGCCCCGGCCTTCCTGGGCGGGCTTTACTGGCATCGTGGTAACAAGGCCGGCGCCCTGGTGGGGATGACCTTAGGGTTCCTCCTCTGGTTTTACACCCTCCTCCTCCCCTCCCTCATCCAGAGCGGCTGGTGGCAAACAACGCTTCTGGAGAAGGGTCTCTGCGGCATCCAGTTGCTCCGCCCCACGGCCCTACTCGGTATGGAAGAGTTTGATATGAACACCCATGCCGTCTTCTGGAGCCTCCTCTTTAATCTAGGGGGGTACCTGATCTTCTCTATCCTCATGCCCCAGGGAGAGCGGGAGCGGGAACCGGCGGAAAAGTTCATAAACGTGTTCAAACCGCGGGAGGAGGAATCCTGGGAGCAAAAGCGGTTCTCCAAGCCGGTCACCATCGTCCAGTTCGTCAACCTGATGGCCAAATTCGTGGGTGAAGAGCAGGCCAACAGCGCCATCGCTCTTTATCTGGGGAACCGGGAGATAGACGAGAACGGCAGGGTCTCCGAGTTTGAGCTTCCCAGCCTCAAGCGGTTCATCGAAAAGACTCTGGCCGGAGCGGTGGGAGCTGCGGCGGCCGGAGCCATTGTGGAGAGCTACCTCTCGGACATCGGTTCACGGATGGAGTCTTTTTATGATGTCTTCCGAACGGTGCGGACCTCCCTGGAGGAGAGCCGAGAATCGATCTATTTTCGGCTCAAGGCCTCGGAAATCATGAGTCGCTCCCTTGATCTCCAGATCATCATTGACGATCTCCTGGAGTTGATCCGTTCCGAGTTCGGTTTTAACCTGGTCCTGGTCAGACTCGCCACCGCTGGAGGAGTCCTGAAGGTGAGAGGGTTTCGAGGGAAGGATATCCGGCAGATAACCCAGACCGACTGGTTGGCCGAGGTGGATACCTACATCGGTGATGCTTTTCTTTCCAACAAGATCCAGTTTGTCAACGACATAAGCCACGCCACCCGACAGGTCAGCCGTGACCTTCTGGAAACGGCGGGGGTTCGCTCCTTTGCCCATATCCCCATCGCTCGCCTGGGAGAAGCCCCCATCGGCATCCTGTCGGTTTTTTCCCAGGACATAGTCGGTCTCTTCACCGAGCAGTTTCTCCAACTCCTGGCCAGCCTGGCCGGACAACTTGCCCAGGCTGTCACCATCGTCCTCGAGATGGAGGCCCGGGAGCGGGAACGGAAAGCCAAGGAACAGGCCCTTCTGGAGAATGCCCGGGTCATGCGGGAGATGGAGATCGCCAAGCAGATCCA
>CAIUUR010000445.1 GCA_903902345.1 uncultured Geobacteraceae bacterium
AAAAATTCCCGGATTCAGCGCCACGGCCTTGTCCCGATAGGATGCAGCCATCCCCCTGTTCCCCATCTCCTCGTAAATCCTGCTTGCCATGATATACGCCTGCAGGCTCCTCGGTTCGGCTGCTATTTTTTTATCCAGGACTATCAGCGCCTTATCCAGCTTGTTCATCTCCCAGAACATTGCCGCCGAACCCACCAGCATTTTTTTAGAGATGTTTTTCTTGTCGTAGGCCAGGGTTAGATATTTTTCCGCATTTCCGTAGTCCTGTTTTTTGTAATACTCGTAGCCGAGATTCTGATAGCCGATGGCCAGCTCCGGGGCATCGGTTATCATCTGGGCGGCAAGGGCTGAATCATCGCGCCAGGTACCGTTACGTTGGATGTCGATGACGGCAAAGAAACATAACATCGTAGCCGTTATCCCGATGATCCTCCCGGTTCCGGCCCTGGAGAGACACCAGGCAAGCCCAAGGCTGAACCCGAACAGGGAGAAATAGGCGTACCGGTCCGCCATGAGATAGGTTCCCACCGGAAAGAAGCCGGCGACGGGGAGAAAAAAGAGGGCAAAGAGGAGCAAGGAGGTCACTATCTCCCGCTGCTTTCTCAGCAACCAGGCAGCAGCGGCCATGGCCGGGAGCGCCAGGGAATAGATGAACAGCATCGGCCAGGACGTAGCGGCGGAGAGATCATAGATCACCTTGAGCCTGACGGGAAAGAGCATATTCACCAGGTAGCGCCCCAAAAGCTTCGGCATCAACCGGAAAGCCTTTGCCAGATCCAGTGACGCAAGAAGGTTACCATGGAGCGTAACGACGGTGGAACGGACGACGAGATAACCGGCGATGGTCAGAATAAAGGGGAGATAGAGAGCCCAGCGGATTTTCTCCCTGACAATGAAGCGGTCATACAGAAGGAGAAAGGGCGGCACCAGCAGAGCAAACTCCTTGGAGAGTATGGCCAGAGCAAAGGGAAGCACGCTGAGCAGCCGCTTTTGCCGCAGATGGAGGATGACGGTGACCAGGGAAAAGCAGGCGCAGAGGAGCGTGTTGCGCCCCCCCGCGTGAAAGTTAACGGTTTCTCCCGCCACGGGGTGCAGGGCAAAGAGAAGCGCGGCCACCAACGCCAGAGTCTCTTTCTTGAAGAGGAGCAGCAGCGTGTAGTAAAAGAGAAGGGTGACCAGAATGTGCAGGAGAAGGTTGGTAACGCCGCACCCCGCAGGGTTCACCCCCCAGAGGGCACGGTCCAGGGCGAAGGAGAGGTAGGTAAGGGGGCGGTAATACCCTGTGGGGGATTCGACCCGGTCTTCCATGAGAAAGAGCCGGGGGATATTCCTCATATTTTCCAGGAGTCCGTTATCGGCGATAACGTAATGGTCGTCCCAGACGAAGCCGTGGGTGAGAACGCTGCCGTACACCGCAAGAATGAGGAGGGTGATGAGCGTAGCGCGGGAAAGGAAGATTTGGGGGGTATCAGTCATTGTTACATCCTGTCACTTTTATTCTGAAAACGGCTATCCACGAAGTTCACGAAGAAAAACAAAGGAAACCAGGCTGATACCTTGGAAAAGCCTTCAACCTGTCAGGTTAACCGTCTTAATGTCTTAACATTCTGATTTTCTTAGTGAAACTTCGTGTCCTTCGCGGATAATTGCTTTTTTTAGGTTTATTCTTACTGTCCGGAGGAACTCCCCTTCGCCTTGGAAACCGCTTCAGCTTCCCTGTATCGGTCCATCTCCAGCGCGGATTCGGCCTGAAGCCCCTGCATCCGGTAGACCAGCGCCAGATTATGATGCGCCGAGGCATTGGATGGCTCCAGGGCCAGCGCCCTCTTCAGATACCGCACCGCTTCATCACCTGCTCCCAGCTCCGCCCTGAGACTTCCCATGTCGATGAGCGCCGGGACATACCCGGGATCGATCTGAAACGCCTGCCAGAGATAGATTTCAGCACGCAGGTACTGACGCTTGGTAGTATAGAGCTCCCCCATGCGGCAAAGTTCCATGGCCCGACTCTTCAGCACCCCCTCCACATCGCCGACCATCCCCTCCAGCGTGGCGCGATACTCCCTCGCCCCCACGGAATCCCCCCTCTGTTGGGCGAGCATCATCAGGAGCAGGTGAAGCTCCGTGTTTCCCGGGTTCTCGTCCAGGGCGCGAAGCAGCGCCTTCTCCGCCTTTTCCGGCATATTTTCTTTCCAGAAGATATAGGCGTCACCGATGAGAAAGTTACCGTTGTTGTCGGGTTTGGCGCCCGCAGCCTCAAGATTATGGACGGCGCGGGGGATGTCCCCTTTCCGGTAATAGTACAGCCCCAAATTCCTGAAGCCGATGAACTTGTTCGGCGCCTCCACCGTCATTCCGGTAAAGAGGGAGAGTTCATCGCCCCAGAGCCGGTTCCGTCCCAGGTCCACGGCAGCGTAGAAGGTAAGAAGGAGGACCGTCATCACCGCACCGCTTCGTCCCTTCCCCCGGCAGACCATCCCGGCCAGCAAGATGACGAACCCCATGAGGGAGAAATAGGCGTACCGGTCCGCCATGAGTGACGTGGAATTCAACGGAATGATGTTGATAACGGGAAGAAGAAAGAGGAGAAACCAGCAGAGGGGTAGGAAGAGTTCGTCCCGGCGCCGAAGGAGGTAGATGGCGGTCAGCAGGAGTCCAAGCAATACGATGCAGAAAAGGATGATGGGGAGACGGGGGTGGATGTCATAGATAATCTGCAACTGCAGCGGCAGGATCATGTTCAGGGCATATCTCGCCACCAGATACGGTGACGCCAGCGCGTGAAAGACGTTGATGGACGAGAGGAAATTGGCGCTCTGAACGGCCAGGGAACGAAGCGTGAGGTAGAGGGCGACGGCGATAAGATAGGGGATATGAATCCGGTAACGGATGCCGTTTTTCCGTAACCGCCAATCGTACAGAAAAAAGATCACCGGCAACAGCAGAGCGAATTCCTTGGAAAAAATGGCAAGGGTAAAGAAGATCACCGCCATCAGCTGCCTGTTCCGGATGTAGCAGAGCAGGGAGAGGAGAGCAAAGGCTGCCGAAAGGAGGGTATTTCTCCCACCGGAGAGAAAATTGACGGTTTCCACGGTGAGGGGGTGCAGGGAAAAGAGGAGGGCGGCGATCAGCGCCAGATTCTCCCTCCGGAAGAGCGCCGCGATCACCCGGTACAGAAGGAGGACCACCGCCATATGGAGGATCAGGTTTGTGAGGTGAAAGCCGGTGGGGTTAGTTCCCCAGAGGGCCCGGTCCAGGGCGAAGGAGATGTAGGTTATGGGCCGGTAGTAGCCCGTGCTCCCCTCAATAGTGTCTTCGGCAAGAAAAAACCGTGGAATATTGCTCAATTTTTCCAGAAGCGGGTTCGTCACGATGATATCGCCGTCGTCCCAGACGAAACCATGTTTGAGGGTGGAGCAGTATACCGCCGCTACCACAAGGATCAGAAGCCCGCACCGGAGGATGAGTCGATTGGTTACGCTATTCATTATCACTGCTCCCGCATTTCATGGTGGTCGTCACTTCCTGCCGGCGGCGCCGGCTTTTTTCCCGGCAAGGGCACGCGCCAGATTGCTCTCTGCATAGGCATCATGGGGACTCACCCTGAGTACCTGGCGGAACTCGACAATGGCAGCATCCAGCTCTCCCTTCCGGGCATACGCGGCCCCCAAGTTGCCATGCCCATCGATGTCGTCAGGCCTCGCACGCAGAACTTCACGGAACTCCCGGATCGCATCGTCCAGCTCCCCCTTGGCGATGAGGGCAATCCCCAGATTGTTATGGGCGTCCTTACTCCCCGGATTTATCCGGAGAGCCGCCCGATACTGAAGGATGGCGGCATCCGGATCACCTTGAGCCTGAAGGGCAATGCCCAGATCAATATGCGTATTCAGATCATCGGGGCGCAACGCAAGGGCGGCACGGTATTCCCGCACCGCAGCGTCCAGCCGCCCTTTTTTACCAAACAGAGTCCCCAGATAATAGTGGCCCTGACCGTCGTCGGGAGTCAGGGAGAGTGCAACCTGCAGTTCCCTCACCGCCCCATCCAGCTCACCTTTCCCTGAGAGTGCCACCCCAAGGTTGTAGTGGATCTTGGCGTCACGGGGAGTCAACCGGAGGGCCTCCCGGTACTCCCCCATGGCTTCGTCAAAAGCCCCCATTTCGGCATAGGCGATTCCCAGACTGTGATGCCCGTAGGCGAAGTCTGGGTTTATCCTCAGTGCTTCACGCAGCACCGGTATCGCTCCACCCGGATCTCCCGTTTCGACCAGGGCCGTCCCCAGGTTACCGCAGATCAGGACGTTGCCGGACGTCACGCCCAGGGAATGCCGGTAAAGGGCGATGTTATCCTTCCAGTAGCTCAACTGATGCACTGTCACCGCGGTGCATACGATCAGGATTCCCCCGGCCGTAGTCGCGAGGATGATTCTTCGTTGCTTCACCCTCCTCAGCAACGGAGGTATCCCCCAAGCCACCATGATGAAGAGCCCTATCCCCGGGATGTACGCAAAGCGATCCGCCATGGCCTGGGATCCCACCTGGGTCAAGCCGATAACCGGGAGGAGGGTAACGAGAAACCAGAACCATCCCACCGGGAGATAGGGACGACGGCGGCCAACCAGGAGAACGGCCGCAGTGACGGCCGCGAGGATGAAAGATGAACCGATGACCTGCCATAGTGGAATGAATGAGGGAAAGGGGTAGAATACGGCAAGGTCCCGGGGCCAGAAACTCTTCGTGACATAGGAGAGATAGGAAACCAGGGCATTCTCCACGCGGAGCAGGAAGGGATAGCGATGAAGATCCGCCATCGCCCCGAAGGCGCTCTGACCGTAGAGAGTGACGATGCAGGAAAGGAGTGAACAGATGAAGAAGGGGAGTTTCTCCACGATCAGAGTTACAACACCCTGCCGCTCACCCCGAACACTGAAGCGCTCCAGAGGCCAGTAATCCATGAGAAGCATGACAACGGGAAGAGTCACCAGCATCGGTTTGGACATGAGGCCAAGGAGAAAGGAAAAGAGGGCAAGAAGATAGGTCGAAACCCTCTTCCTCCCCTGAAACCGGGAGTAGAGAAAGAGAGTGAGAAACCAGAAGAACCCGCTGAGAACATCCTTCCGTTCCGCCACCCAGGCAACTGATTCCACATGCAGGGGGTGAAGGGCGAAGAGAGCGGCAACAAAGGAGCTTTGCCATAGGGCGCCGGTGGTCCGATGGAGCAGAAGGAGAAGCAGCAGTGAGGCCGCCAGATGAATTCCCACGTTGGTGAGGTGATGACCGGCGGGATTCATGCCGTAAAGCTGGACATCCGCCATGTGGGACAACCAGGTGACGGGGTGCCAGTAGGAATAATCAAAGGCAGTGAAGGCCCAGAGCATATTAGCGCCCGTCAACCCGCTCACCACATGGGGATTATGCGTCACGTAGAGGTTATCGTCCAGATTCAGGAACTGGTACGTTCCCACCGGGAGATAAACGGCGACGGTAATGACACTCAACGCCACGCAAATGATGAGAATGGAGCGCATCTTGCAGCCTCACGTATACCGGTAACCCGACAACCCTCCACCAGTCCGGCGTGAGGGTTCCTCCTGCAATCAGGGATTTGGTGGTGGTTCCTGGGGGGGAGCCGGGCTCTGGGACTCGGCGTCGGAACATCCCTTCTGGCAATCGGACCTGATTTTTTCACAAGCGGCGATGAGATCCTCTTCCTCCTGAACGTTGCCGGCGGAAACCCGAACCTGTTCGGTACAGACAGACGCGCTTTGCCCACACCCGGCGACACAGTCATCATACTGGTCAGCGTAGGCAACTCCGGCGGAAGAAAAAAACAACAGACTCAGGGCTACTCCCGACAGTACTCTCCACATGGGGCACCTCATCCTTTCAGGTTCTCCTACGTTGATGTCTCCAGCAGGTCCAGCGCTTCGTGAAACACCCCGGCATGGTTCATCGCAGCCCCCTCGGCCCGGGAGAAGGCTCGGATCGTCCCCCCCCGGGACAGGAACAGCATCTCCCTCCGGGGGAGGAAGATATGCAACGCAAGCCAGAGCAGGAGCGCTGCAGTAAAGAGGAACGCCGACCACCAGATCAGGAGGACGCCGTTGTCGCTGACGAAGTCCGTCATCACCATCCGGCGGTAGTCGGGAATCGCCACGACGTAACCATCCTTGCGGAACGCCCCCCCTCCCGGCAGAGTCCCCGTCAGGACCAGTTCTTTCCCCTTGAGGAGCTTGAACCCGAAGAGCATCTTCCCGGTGGTGTAGGGATCGGAGCCATCCTCCGGAACCGTCAGCGTCAGGGTGAGTTTGTAGGGTGTTCCGGAGAGCACCGTGGAGGCTTCTCTCCCGGGAGGGTAGAGTGGCAGCACGACACTCTTTTCGTAGCCGGCGGGGAGATCCGGCGCTGAAATCCGGCAGATCAGGGCAACCCCCAGGTAGCGGGGGTAGACAAAAGCACCCCTGAATCGTGCGGGAGGATAGACCCCGAAACGGTGGAGAGCACCTGCCCCGTCCGGGTCTGCGACCTCCAGCTCCAACTCCTTGGCCAGGATCCAACCGGATCCGTGCTGGAAGGATATGCTCCGGACGAGGCCGCCGTTCCCCCCGGGCGCCGGAAAGGGGGCGCCTTCGACGACCTCCTGCCGGTTGACACCCCTGCTGGTCAGACTGACCAGTATTCCGGCAAGGAGACAGAATATCCCGGCAAGGTACAACAGCCGCGCCGGGAGGAGTGTCACCCCCCGCCAGGCGGCCAACTGCTGTCCGTTTTTCACCGTGTTATACCCCTCGCCCCTGAGACGCTCCTCCAGCGGAGCGAAGGAGGGTGGCGCCGACAGTTCCACGCTTTCATGGTAAAGTTCACCGGACGGGGGGGATGAGTATCCGAAGATCGACCGACGCCGATTGAGGTAACGGGAGATCTCCACGACCATGCGGCATCCGCCGTTCAGGGGGAGAAGGGCAAGTAGCGCCACCAGCAGGGGGTTCCGGCGGACAATGGCCATGAGTGTGATCAGGGTCTCATCAGTAAAGAAGGCGATCCCGATGTAGAGAAGGAGGAAGAGTCCCAGCACCAGAGGGGGGAGAGCCCGGGACGACAGGAGTGCCCAGAGGGTACGAAGCATACGGTTCATTTACCCCCCTCCTTGCTTCGCGTCGTACTCTGGACGGTCTGGTTCCAACTGTTCACCAGGGAGGAAGCGTCCAGATGAACCCCGTCTTCCAGTTCCCGAAACGGCACCGGCACCGGGTTGCACCCACCCGGCCTCCCCACCGTATCCAGAGGGATGAGCGTTTTGCAGTAGTAACAGAGGAGCATCCCCTCAGTCTGACCATAGCCGTCGGGTTTGCAGATGGCGCAGGCGTCCAGGTCCACTGTCAGCTTACCGGAGGGGTTCATGAGGATAAAAAACCGAACCTCTTTGTCACCCTGTTTGTACAGATATTTGTGCATCCTCCCATCCTCCAGCTCCACCTCTCCCTTGCGGGGGATGAGGATCTCCCCGGCCGGGGTTGCCGTAACCGCCAGCGGTTTCGGGTCCCAGTATTCCACGCTGGGAAACGAGCTCCGGTAGGCTGCGGCGGCAAAGGCGACAAGGGCAAGGGCGGGAATCACCATGCGATGTTTTTTTTCCCTGATGGCGGCAGCCAGCAGCAATCGCCGCCGTGCCCCCTGGCGGAACTGGGCCACCGAAGGGAGCGGTTCAAGCCAAATAGCCAGCGCGATGAGGAGCACCGGTGTGAACCAGATAATCATCCCCCCCCAGAAACCGACTTCCTTGCCGAAGAGGAAGCCGATGTACCCCCAGATCTCCGGCCGGATAAAGAGATGATCGGGGATCAGGATCGATTCCATGAATTGGTGCACAAAATCGTGGGTCCCTTTCATCACCTTCATGCTCAGCGGTGAGAAGAGGTCCAGGGTAATGGCAGCGGAAGAAGAGAGGAGGAGGAGCGCCACCACGGCGGCGAGGAGAGAGGAGGGAGTCGCGGCATATGACGGGATCACTACCCCCTCGACGCTGCGGGCGATAACCGCCAGGAGCGCTCCTGCCAGGGGCAGAAGCAGAAACGGGAGGAACCGGAGCAGACTGCCGTCCGGAGCAGGAAGTTGGTTAGCGCAGATCCCCCCTGCCATCAGGCCGGCGGCTCCGGAACCCACCATGGCGCAGAGGGGGGTGAACCGATCCAGACGGAGAAGGGGAAAATCCCGGACGGTACTCCGGTAAAGGGAGGCGACGGCAACTCCCCAGAGGAGGAGAAAACTCCCCCCCATGACACTCCTGATAATCCCCAGGGGAACCCTGACCGGAAGCAGACGAGCCAGGAGGAGGTAACCCGCCACCCCCAGGGCAAACCCGCCGGTAGACCAGAACGATACGGCCCGCCGCCGCCCCGGAAACCCTCTCAAAAGGAGCAGGAGGAGCAGCATCCACACCAGGAACTGGGGAATCTGCTTCAGGAATACCATCAGAAAACCTTCCGCTCTTCACGGACCAGGAGACCGTCGTCCATATGGATGGTCCGGTCTCCCCAGTCCGCCACTTCCTGATTATGTGTCACCATGACCACCGTGAACCGTTCCTGGGAGCGCAACTCCCGGAGGAGTTCCAACACCATGGTCGTGCTGCTGCCGTCGAGATTACCGGTGGGTTCGTCCCCCAGGAGGAGGCGCGGGCTATTGATGATCGCCCGGGCGATGCAGACCCGCTGCTGCTCCCCGCCGGAAAGTTCGCCGGGGCGGTTCTTCAGCCGGCGCCCGAGCCCCACCCGTTCCAGGGCAGTCCGGGCCTCGGCCTCGTCGGGGAGACTGTGAAAATACTGGGCCAGCATGACATTTTCCAGGGCGGTGAGGTAGGGGACCAGATGATGCTGTTGAAAGATGATCCCGACGAATTCCCGCCGGAAACGGGCCAGACCATCCTCGTCTCGCCCCAGGAGATCCTCTCCCCCCACCTTCAGGGTTCCGGCCGTGGGACGATCCAGTCCCCCCACCAGGTTCAGAAGGGTGCTCTTGCCGGAGCCGGAGTGCCCCATCACCGAGAGCCATTCCCCCTCAGGAACCGACAGGTCCAGCGGTTTCAGGGCGCAGATTTCGCCATAACTTTTTGTCAGCCCCGCTGCTTCTATGATTATTGACGCCATCCGAAATCACCTTTCCTGGAACAACCGTTTACCGTTTACCGTTGACCGTTGACCGTTGACCGTTATCCGTTCACCGTTGACCGTTTACCGTTCACCGTTTACTTTCGATGACCAACGGTTTACGGTCAACGGTTAACGGTCAACGGCCTTTTATTCTCCTCTCAGGCTCCGAACCGGATCCAGTCGAAACACCGATATCATCGGCCCCAGGCTCCCCAGCAGCGCCAGGAGGACGCTGATTCCCAGAGAAAGTGCGGCAAACCAGGGGGTGATCTGAGCGGAAGCGGAAAAGACGCTCACCGTGATGAACTGGGCTATGCCGCACCCCAGCAGAAATCCCGCACCGCCGCCGGCCACCCCCAGGAGAAACGCCTCGGCGGCAAAGATCCGGAGGAGTTCCCAGCGGGTCCCCCCCATAGCCTTCATGAGGCCAATCTCCCTGCTCCGTTCCAGGACCGTCGTGCTCATGGTCCCGGTGACGCTGCTTCCGGCCGAGACCAGCACCACCACCGTTACCAGGAGCATGAGAAGCTTGACCTTGGCCAGGAGTCCTTCACTGGTTCGGGCGATCTGGCGGACCTCGGTCACCTTTGCCTTGGGGAGAAACTGCTGAAGTAGCGCGGCCCGTGTCCTGAGGCTCCCCCCCTCGGCGGGTATCAGGAGTCGAACAGTGGAGAGCTGCCCCTTCAACTCCAGCGCGCTCTGAAGTTCCGGGAGCCGCAGGAAGAGGAGCCCATCCTCCTCACCTCCCGACGTGACAATGCCGGAGAGGCGGAGTTTCACCTCCCCCCGGGGCCCGTCCAGGGCCACCGTCTCCCCTTCCTTGAGATGAAACCGGGCCGCCAGATCGCTCCCCACCACCGCCTCACCGGCCGCTGGCCACCCGCCCCGAAGCTGCCACCAGGGGAGGAGTCGGCGGATCTCTCCGAAATCGACCCCCTCCACGAGGATATCGGCGTTCCTGAAGCGAAGGGCGCCGCGGAGATGGCAGGAGCGTTCGGCGGCAATGCCGCTTTTGACCAGGGCCGACTCCACTTCATCCTGCCTGAGGTAAGCGGGTTCGGTGATGGCGCCGAAACTGAGCCCTCCGCTCCCTACGTCCAGACGCGCGCTTTCGGGAAGAACGACCAGATTGGCGCCATACTTTCGCACCTCATCCGCCACCCGCTTCCCCATGGAGAAGGAGACCATCCCCAGGGCGGTGGCCAGGCTTGAGGCCATGGCCAATACGACCAGGAGGAGCACCGTCCGCCCCCTGCGATACAGGAGCGCCCTGAAAATGAGATGTACCAGCCAGCGGCGACGAGTCATCCTTTCAACACCTTCACCGGTTCGATGAGGAACGCCCGACGGAGCGGGGCAATACTCCCCGCAAGAGCAACGACAAGGGCCGAGACGATGGCCGTAGGAAGGAGCCAGAGTGGTGATTTGATGGCCGAGTTGAAAACGGAATGACTGATGATAGTGGCAAGCTGATCCCCCAGGAGATAGC
>CAIUUR010000446.1 GCA_903902345.1 uncultured Geobacteraceae bacterium
CTGGTGCGTTTGTAGAGCGCGACAAGTTTTTCGGGGTCAAACTTCTCGGCTTTCCACGCATGAATGACCTCCTTGAATCCAGCCTGCGAGGGCGGGCCGTAATGTTCGACTTGATATTTATTCTGCGGGTGGCCTTGCACATACATGTTGCGCGCATACCAGTCGCTCTGCTCCGGCTCGCATTGCGGACCCCAGTGTGCCCAGATGCCGAACTTCGCGTTGCGAAACCAGTCTGGCACTTGATACTGCTTGAGCGAATCCCACGTCGGTTGAAATTTCCCAGGTGCAATCGGTTCCGCTGCCGTGTTCACAATGACCGTCGGCACGGCAGTTTCAGGAATCGGGTCGCCGGCATGAAGGCAAAGGACAAAGCCAGAGAACGCGAAAAGGGTTAAAACTCGGAGCTTGTTACTCATTTTTTAACAATCTAAATCAAGTCGTCAGTTGCCCGGAGATTTTTGCGAATAGACACCACAAGTCAGTAGTGCGGCTGGTTGTCACGATTCCACAGTTGACAGGCGGCATCCTTGGCAGATTGAGAAGTATTCAGATCAGCCACAACAGTCATTCGCTTGTCAGACTGAACATGGCCATCACAGAAGGCAAGGTTGACACGCTTGTTATGCAGGTCAAGCGGCCATTGCCTCTCTGCATACATCCCAATGTATCCGCTCCAATTTGGATCTCCGTTCTTCGTCAAATCCCAATTGCTGTCGGCCAGGGCAATCATCTGGGTTGGTTTTGCTACCATCCCTTCTTTTACGATAGGATCCGTCTCGTAAACACCCAAGCCCCATACCGGAGTTTTATCATACGCCCCCCAGCAGTTGTCGCCATAACTCAAGAAACTTTTGCCGCCTGGAGCCAGCCGGACTTCATCGTTCTGATATCCGTATTGTGCTGGCAATCCGCTGCCGAAGGCAGGTATCCACAAAGCGGTGACAGGTGCCGAAGGACATCTGAAAACACCGGTGTCGGTTCCCTTGGTGGTGTAAGTCCGCAACAGCGACGGCCAAATCCAATACTTCGCTCCCGTGCTCAATCCCGGCGGATAGGCCCCCTGATTATCATCCTTATACATAACCAGGCAGATGCCAAGTTGCTTAAGGTTGTTCACGCAGGATATGCCCTTCGCCTTATCCTTTGCTTTGCTTAAGGCGGGCAATAACATCGCCGCCAAAATTGCGATGATGGCAATGACTACCAGCAGTTCAATCAAAGTGAATCCCGCGCGCCCGCGCGCCGCGATCGGCTGACTCGTCAATTTTTCGATTCGATTATTCATATAGCAGACTTGTAATTAAAAAT
Organism: uncultured Geobacteraceae bacterium; assembly: GCA_903902345.1. Taxonomy (GTDB): domain Bacteria; phylum Desulfobacterota; class Desulfuromonadia; order Geobacterales; family CAIOGM01; genus CAIOGM01. The sequence goes on from CAIUUR010000446.1 coordinate 1,309, forward strand.
ATTTTGCACCAAAAAAATGATTGCGGGATGCCGGAACCCACCCCGGCACCCCGCGCTGCCCCAAACGAGTTCCCAGGCTCGTTCAAATTCTCACGGATATACCAGACGGAAGAATACGTTCGGCTGCGCTGGGTTAATCGTGATGTTCACGTTGGTCACGGTGGACGAGCCGGGATACGGGAACCAACTGCCGGTGCTGGTCAATCCCACTGAGTTGGTCTGCAACGTCCAGCCCAGATGATCCCCCGGCCACGAGAGGTTGAGCGTGTTGCCGCCGGTGATGCTAAACGTGATGTTCGTCGGGGTCGTGTTGACGATAACAGGCACCACGACTTGCAAACTGCCTGTTCCGGTGATGTAAGGTGAACCGGTGGTGCTATCGTAGACTCC
>CAIUUR010000447.1 GCA_903902345.1 uncultured Geobacteraceae bacterium
ATCAAGCAAGCCAAACGGAGTTCCCACGAAAATAATCTGTTATCCGCCGATGCCACCATGCTCATGTCCCTCTTCACCGGGGTGGCGGTTTTCCTGGGAATCACTCTTAGCTGGATCATTACCCGGGGAATCAAACGGCAACTGGGGGGGGAACCGGTCGATGTGGCGGAGCTGGACGGCAAGGTGGCCCGGGGTGATCTCTCCACGGTTATCGACACGAAGGGAAAAGATCCCCGGAGTATCATCGTGGCCATGAAGCAGATGACCGATGCCATCCGCTCCCTGGTATCCGATGCCGACTCCCTGACCCGGGCTGCAAAAGCGGGGAACCTGGCCTCCAGAGCCGACACCACCGGTCACCATGGAGACTTCCGTGATCTGATGACCGGATTCAACGAGACTCTTGATGCTGTCATCCGCCCCCTGAACATGGCGGCGGAGTATGTGGACCGGATCTCCAAGGGAGATATCCCGCACAAAATCATCGACAGCTACTACGGCGACTTTAACGAAATCAAGCTCAACCTCAACAACTGTATCGACAACATCACACTTCTCATAAACGACTCCCATCAGCTGGCCGTCAACGCAGTGGAAGGAAAGCTGTCCTCCCGGGCCAACGCCTCCCGGCATCAGGGAGGATTCCGAAAAATCGTTCTCGGTTTCAACGAGACCCTGGACGCGGTCATCGGCCCCCTGAACATGGCGGCTGAGTACGTGGACCGGATTTCCAAGGGGGATATCCCGGAAAAAATCATCGACAGCTACAACGGCGACTTCAACGAGATCAAACTCAACCTGAACAACTGCATAAACAACGTCACCCTTCTCATTGACGACTCCCATCAGTTGGCCCTCAGCGCCGTGGAAGGTAAGCTGGCAACCCGGGCCGACGCGTCCCGACATCAGGGGGATTTCCGTAAGATTGTCCTTGGTTTCAACGAAACCCTGGACGCGGTCATGGGTCCCCTGAATATGGCCGCGGAGTACGTAGACCGCATCGCCAAGGGGGATATTCCGCCGCTGATTACCGCCGACTACCGCGGAGATTTTAACGAGATCAAGGTCAACCTCAACTACTGCATCCGAAACGTCACTTCCCTGGTGGCCGACGCCAACCTCCTGGCCCATAACGCCATCCAGGGCAACCTTGCTTCCCGGGCCGACGCCTCACGGCATCAGGGTGATTTCAGAAAAATCGTGACCGGCTTTAATGATACACTGGACGCGGTCATCGGCCCCCTGAAGATGGCGGCGGCGTATGTGGACCGGATCGCCAAGGGGGATATGCCGGAAAAGATCGCCGATATCTACTACGGTGATTTCAACGAAATCAAGCTCAACCTTAATAACTGCATAAGCAACGTCACCGCACTCATCGACGATACCAATCTGCTGGCCGAAAACGCCGTGGCAGGAAACCTGGCGGGCAGGGCTGAACTATCCCGCCATCAGGGGGATTTTCGAAAGATCATTGCCGGATTCAACACCACGCTGGATTCCGTCATTGCCCCCCTGAACATGGCGGCGGAGTATGTGAACCGGATCTCCAAGGGGGATATCCCGCCCCGGATTACCGCCGACTATCGCGGTGATTTTAACGAAATCAAGAGTAATCTCAACGGCTGCATCGATATCATGAACAATCTTCTGGAAGAAACCGCCCGTGTCGTGCACGCCGCGGCGGAGGGGGACCTGGACCAACGTACCGACGGGAACCTCTTTGTGGGAAGCTGGCGTCAGCTGGTGGAGGGAGTTAACACCATAGTCGGCACTATCGCCGCCCCGCTGAGACTCACCGCTTCCTATGTTGATCAGGTGGCCAAGGGGGAGATTCCTCCCCTCATCGATGCCGATTATCATGGCGAGTACGACCGAACCAAGAACAATCTTAACGCCCTGCTGGGGACGATGCACCTCCTCCACGCAGAGATTGACGGCGTCATCTCCGCCGCCGCCACCGGCAATCTGGATCTTCGGGCCGACGCAGGTCGATTCGTGGGGGAGTGGCGCGCTCTTATCAGCGGGATCAACGATACCGTCAGCAACATCGTCACGCCATTGAGACTCACCGCCGATTACGTAGATCAGGTGGCCAAGGGGATCACCCCGCAACTGATTACTTCGGAGTACCAGGGGGAGTACCGTATCACCAAGAATAACCTCAACACGCTGGTTGTCACCATGGGGACACTCCTGGCGGAGAGCGACACCATCATCAACGCCGCCGCCACCGGACAACTACAAAAACGGGCCGATGCCGGACAGTTCGTCGGAGGGTGGCGCCGGTTAATGACCGGTTTCAACGACACCATGACGAATATTGTTACTCCCCTCACCCTCGCCGCCCACTGTGTGGAGCGGATCTCCCTGGGGGAGTGTCCTCCCCTCATCACCGATGCCTACGAGGGTGAGTACCGCGTCATCATCAGGAACCTTAACGAACTCATCCAGGCGCAACGCCAGGTTACGCTCAGCGCCCATGAAGTGGCCTCGGGTAACCTCATGGTGCGGCTCCAGGAGCGCTCACCCGACGATGAGCTGATGCAGGCCCTCATCGCCATGGTCCGACAGCTTACCTCCGTGGTGGGGGAGGTCAAGAGCGCCGCTCAAAATGTGACGGCAGGCTCCCTGGAGATGAGCAGCGGATCAGAGCAGCTTTCCCAGGGTGCTTCGGCGCAGGCCGCCGCTGCCCAGCAGGCATCCTCCAGCATAGAGCAGATGACTGCCAATATCCGCCGGAACGCCGACAACGCCCGGGAGACCGCCAGGATCGCCACCACCGTAGCCGATGAGGCCAGAGCCGGCGGGGCCGCAGTGGCTGAGACCGTGATGGCCATGCGGGAGATTGCGGGGAAAATCGGCATCATCGAGGAGATTGCACGTCAGACCAATATGCTGGCGCTGAATGCCGCCATCGAGGCGGCGCGTGCCGGTGAGCAGGGTAAGGGGTTCGCCGTGGTGGCCGCCGAGGTGAGAAAGCTGGCGGAACGGAGTCAGCAGGCCGCCCACGAAATTTCGGCGCTCTCACTCTCCAGCGTGGCGGTGGCGGAGCGGGCCGGCTCGCTGCTGGCCAGGATTGTCCCGGATATCCGGAAGACTGCGGAGTTGGTGCAGGAGATTAATACCGCCTGCCAGGAGCAGGAGGGGGGCGCAGGACAGATCAACAAGGCGATCCAGCAGCTGGACCAGGTTATCCAGCAGAACGCCTCGGCGGCGGAAGAGATGGCTTCAACCGCCCAGGAGCTCTCCTCACAGGCGGAGCAGCTGCAGAGCAGCGTGACCTTCTTCAAGACAAGCGCCGTAACTGTTCGGCTCAATGCAGGCACACAACTATCGTAACTCCTCCTGTCCTCCCCCTTTCGACGACACTCAGGGCAGGCTTAAGGTGATTCGCGACAAAGAACATACCAGCAACCGGTCGAATCTATTGGGCCTTCTTGGGAGCACGGACATCCTGTCCGTATTCAAGCGGCTGTAGCGCTTGAAAAGCCTTTGATGACATGACAATGATTCAAAGATGAAACCGCTC
>CAIUUR010000448.1 GCA_903902345.1 uncultured Geobacteraceae bacterium
CGGCGACGACCGCCATGAGGGGATTGACGAGGAAGGACAATCACTCTTTTTTTACGAACTGACCCGAAACCTGTTCAATGTGGATTGTATCAGCATTGACGATCTGCGCCGTTATGACCTTAATATCGTCTGCTACTGGCAGCTGATCATGCAAAAGCGTAACCGCCTGGAAGATGCAGAGCTGCAGATGAAGTATTTTCAGTATCTGTCGCTGCTGTTCACCGAGATCTACCTGGACTGGTATTTTAATCAACGCCATGACCTGCTATCCGGTTTGAATGAAGAGCTGACACTGTATAATTCCCAGACCAGCGAAGAACACCGCTTCCGCCCGTTCGACGGCGATGAACTGAACAAGCTAGCCTTCTGGAATGCCACCGGCTCCGGCAAGACGTTGCTCCTTCATATCAACATATTGCAATACCTGCACTACTACCAGAAAGGGAATCGCGACAATTTACCTGACAAAATTATCCTGTTGACCCCCACTGAAAGCTTATCGCACCAGCATTTGAAGGAGCTGGATCTCTCCGGCTTCCATTTCTTCCGGCTCTTCAATAAGAACCACAACGCCTTCCGGGGCACCATCGAGGTCATCGACATTAACAAGCTTGGCGATGAGATGGGGGACAAGACGGTGGCCGTGGAGGCGTTCGAGGGTAACAACTTGGTGTTGGTAGACGAGGGGCATCGCGGCGCCGGGACTGCCGCCGGGGCCTGGATGAGCCGGCGTGAAGTGCTCTGCCGGGGCGGGTTTGCCTTCGAGTATTCCGCCACATTCGGTCAGGTGGTTGCCAAGGGCTTTACCGTGGAGAAAGCCGAGGAGGAAGCCCGCAAGAAGAAGGCAAAGTTGCAGTTTGGCACTGCCAGCTTGCGCAAGCTGAGTGGGGAGCAGTTGCGGCGCCTGGAGCTGAACAGCGACGAGGCACGCAAAGCCCGTACCATGGCAACACGTGAGGCCTACGCCAAGTGCATCCTGTTCGATTACTCCTACAAGTTTTTCTATGATGACGGCTACGGCAAGGAGTCGCTGATTCTCAATCTGGCCAACGACGATGACCCGGAAATCCGTGATCTCTATTTCACCGCTTGTCTGCTCAGTTTCTACCAACAGCAGTATCTGTGGGAGCGCAACCGGGAGAAGCTGGCGGACTACAACATCGAGAAGCCGCTCTGGGTCTTTGTCGGCAACAAGGTCAACGATGAGGATTCAGATGTACAGGAGGTGGTCCGCTTCCTGGCCAACTTCCTCAATAACGACACCCGCGCCAAGAGCTGGCTTACCGACCTTGTTGCCAACAAGGCGCGCCTGCTGGACACCAAGCAGCGCAATATCTTTCAGGATCGCTTCCTGCCGCTCTTGGGACTCACTGCCGACGACATCTATACCGACATCATCAAGCGGCTGTTCAACAGCGAATCCCGGCAACGCCTGAAACTGGTCAATATGAAGGGTTGCAGCGGCGAGCTGGCCCTGCGGGTGGGTGACCAGCCGTTCGGTTTGATCAATATCGGTGATGACGCCTCATTCTTCAAGCTCTGCGAAGATGAAACCGTCTTTGACACGGAAGCTGATGAGTTTGCATCACCACTGTTCGGCACGCTGAACAGAAAGGAGAGCCGATTGCATATACTGATCGGCTCGCGTAAGTTCACCGAAGGGTGGAGCAGTTGGCGGGTCTCGACAATGGGGCTTCTCAATATGGGGCAAGGGGAAGGCTCCCAGATCATCCAGCTTTTTGGCCGGGGGGTACGCCTCAAGGGAAAGGATTACTCGCTGAAGCGAAGCACGCCGGGACAACGCCCGAAAGGGCTGCACCTGGATAAGCTGGAAAACCTGAATATCTTCGGTGTCCGTGCCGGATATATGGCCAAATTCAAGGAATATTTACAGGAAGAGGGAATTACCCCCAGCGATGAGATCATCGAGCTGAATTTCGAGACCCGGCCCAATCTGCCCAAGGACAAACTCAAGACACTTGCCCTGAAAGACGGCTACAAGGATAATCAGAGTAACGGTTTCAAGCGGCGCTGCTATCCCCGGCTCTACGAAATCCCCGCAGAATTTGCCGGCAAGATCAAAAACCCGCATATCGATCTCGACCTGTATCCGCGTCTGGAAGCGCTTGCTACGCAGAAAGGAGGCACAGACAGAACGCCACTCACTACACGCTACCAGGGAAAACTTTATTCTCCGGCAATGGCCCTGTTCGACTTCGCCCGAATATATCTGGCAGTACAGGATTTCAAGCTGCAACGGAGCATGAGCAATCTGCGACTTGATGTAGGTACTCTGGAATTATTCTGCAAGGGCACTGACACTTGGTACACACTACACATGCCGGCGTCAGAACTGGAAATCAAGTCGATTGCAGATATCCGGAAGCAGGAAGATATCCTGATCCGGCTGCTGCAAGACTACACCGACCGTTTCTATAAAACTCTCAAGAATGCCTATGAAGGACAGTTTTACGAAGTCGTGCCGGTACGGCATGATGATGACACCATGCTGAAGGTGTATCACTTCGAGATCAATGACTCGGATGATGGGCAGGTATATCTGGAGCGCCTGGAAGAGCTGAAAAAGCTCGTGGCAACAGGTACCTTGGGCGAGATTAGCGGCTGGAATGCCGGACAGATGGTGGCCATCTGTTTTGAGCGGCATCTGTATTATCCACTCATGGCAATCGATCGCGATGCCACCCTCCCCCTGAAGATGCGACCTCTGGCATTCGATTCTTCCAGTGAAATCCGCTTTGTCCACGACCTGGAGAAGTTCTGTGACTCGCCGGCAGGTAAGGCCGCTATCGGCAAGCGCAGCTTGTACCTGTTGCGTAATGCCGACACCAAGGCGAAAGGTCTTGGCTTTGCCCTGGCAGGCAACTTCTACCCTGATTTTCTGCTCTGGCTCGTGGACGATACTTCCGGCATGCAATGGCTGAATTTTGTCGATCCCAAGGGTATTCGGCAGATGAACCTGAATGATCCGAAGTTCGGGCTGTATCAGGAAGTGAAAGTTCTACAGGAAAAACTGGCTGACCCGAATCTGGTATTGAACTCCTTTATCGTATCCCCTACCCCAACGACGGATTTACTTAATGTCACCTGCACGGAAGAGGAATTGGAGAAACGGCATCTGCTGTTCATGGGGGCGGAG